>NZ_JBEPOQ010000002.1:0-499353 GCF_040546915.1 Cellulosimicrobium sp. 4261 | reverse complement strand
ACTGCCCTGGAGACGGGGTGGGAGAGTAGGACGCCGCCGGACAACCCTTCACCGAAGGCCCACCCCACACGGGGTGGGCCTTCGGCATTTCCGCACCCAGCACGCCGGATCGCCGGCGGCGCAGCAGGCCGCACGTCGCCCGGAGCGCGAGCGAGGGTCGCCGACGTCTGGCGGACGCCGCCGCTCGTCGGCCGCCGGGTGCGACGCCGCGCCGCCGCATCATGTGCGGACCGCCTGTGACAGGGCAGGATCCTCGTCCTCCCGTCGTGGGAGGATGGCCTGCGCAAACTTCAGAACGAGAGGGAACCCCGGTGAACGACACCCCCCGTGAGCCCGAGCCGGATCGTCCGTCCTCGGGCGACGACCGCGGTGGTCGACGCGACCGTGACGGTCGGCAGGAACCTCCCCGTGCGGGACGTGGTCGGGAGGGCGGCGCGCCGTCGGGCGACCGCCGTGGCGGGCCCGCCCGTGGAGCCGGCCGTGGTGCCGGGGACCAGCGAGACCGCGGCCAGGGTGGCTACCGCGGTCGGCGCGACGACGACCGTGGCCGCCCGGGCAGCGATCGTCCGGCACGCGACGGGGCGAGCCGCGGCTCGGGCGGGCGCCCGGACCGCGACCGACGAGACGGCTCCCGCGGGACCGCCGACGCACGGGGTGGGGACCGCTCCGACCGTCGCGGTACGTGGGGCGAGCGCGGTGACTCGTCGCGCGGCCCGCGCCGTGAGTACGGCGCAGCGCGCGACGACCGGTCGCGTCCCCGCGACGGTGACGCCGGGTCGCGTCCGTGGCGCGACGGTGCGGACCGTCCCGCACGGGGCGGAGACGCTGGTCGCGGGCGCTTCGAGCGCGACTCCGCGGGCGGGCGTCGCGGACCGGGCGGACCGCGCGACGACCGCCGCGGCGGTGACCGTCCCGGGGGAGAGCGCCGGGGCCACGCCCCGCGCGCCGGGGCCGGCCGCGACCGCGAGGGCTTCGACCGACGTCCTGAGCCTCGGCACCCTGCCGGCCCGGACCTGCCCGAGGACGTGCAGATCTCCCAGCTCGACCGCGCAGCGCGCGGCAGGCTCCGGACGCTGAGCAAGGACACCGCCGAGGTCGTCGGGCGCCACCTCGTCATGGCGGGCCGCCTCATCGACACCGACCCGGAGCTCGCGTACGAGCACGCCCAGGCCGCGGTGCGTCGTGCCGGGCGGGTCGACGTCGCGCGCGAGGCCGCGGGGCTGACCGCCTACCGGACCGGACGGTACGCCGAGGCGCTGCGTGAGCTGCGCACGGTGCGCCGCCTCAACGGGTCCTCCGAGCACCTGCCGATCATGGCCGACTGCGAGCGCGGTCTGGGGCGTCCCGAGCGTGCGCTCGCCCTCGCGTCGTCGGACGAGGCCGCGACCCTGGACGACGTCGGCCGGACCGAGCTGGCGATCGTCGTGAGCGGCGCGCGCGTCGACCTCGGTGAGCTCGACGCGGCCCTCGCCGTGCTCGACAACGTGCCGCCGGTCGGTCGCGGCGGCGAGCTCGGCGCGCGCGTGCTCCAGGCGCGCGCGTCCGTCCTGGAGCTCGCCGGCCGCACGGAGGAGGCCGCCGAGATTCTCGCCGGCATCGACGCGCGCCTGCTGGCCGCCGCGCTGGGCGAGGAGGACGAGGACGTCGTCGTCTACGACCTGAGCGAGGAGCTCGAGGAGGAGGACGAGGACTCGGACGTCACGGGCGACGAGCCGGACGCCTCGACCGGCGAGCCCGAGGCCGCTCCTGACGAGGCCGAGACCGGGTCGGCGTCGTCCGACCCGGATGAGCGGCCGACGGACGGGGGCGACCGGTGACCGCCGGCCTGCTCGCGAGCGACGTCGCGCTCGCCGACCGCTACGACCTCGCGCTCGTCGACCTCGACGGTGTCGCGTACCGCGGGCACGAGCCGATCGAGCACGCGTCCGAGGGCCTCACGGCCGCGCGGGGGCGCGGGATGCGGCTGGTGTTCGTGACGAACAACGCGTCCCGCGAGCCGGAGTCGGTCGCCGAGCAGCTCACCGGTCTCGACATCCCGACGACGCCGGACGAGGTGATGACCGCGGCGCAGGCCGCCGCGGCGCTCCTGCGCACCCGGCTCGAGCCGGGGGCGCGCGTGCTCGTCGTCGGCGGTGCGGGCCTGCTGACGGCGGTGCGCGAGGCGGGCTTCGTCGTCGTGGAGAGCGCGGACGACGAGCCCGACGCCGTCGCGCAGGGGTTCGCGCCCGAGCTCGGCTGGACCCAGCTCGCCGAGGCCGCCTACGCCGTCCAGCGCGGCGCGTGGCACGTGGCGAGCAATCTCGACCTGTCGCTCCCGACCGCGCGCGGCTTCGCCCCGGGCAACGGTTCGCTCGTCGGGGCGGTGCGCGCCGCGACGGGCGTGACGCCCGACAGCGCGGGCAAGCCGTCGCCCACGATGTACGGCCTCGCGATCGACCGGGCGGGTGCGCAGGCGCCGCTCGTCGTCGGCGACCGGCTGGACACCGACCTCGCGGGAGCGCGGGCCGGGGGCTATCCCGGTCTGCACGTCCTCACGGGCGTGAGCACCGCGCGTGACGCGATCCTCGCGGAGCCCGGGCTGCGTCCGCACTACGTGGGCGCGGACCTGCGCAGCCTCCTCGAACCGCACCCCGCGCCCGAGCGCGACGCCGAGGGCTGGTGGGCGTGCGGGGACAGCGCGGCCCGCGTCGAGGACGGCGCGCTCCGCCTGGACGTGCGCGGCGCGGCGACGGTCGACACGGTGCGAGCCGCGGCGTCGGCCGCCTGGGCGGCGGTCGACGACGGGCTGCCCGTCGACCCGGCGAGCGTCCCCGACCTCCCGGTGGGGACGCACTGACGGCACGCGGGGCGGATCACCGCGGCGGCGCACGGCGCGCGGCGTGCTTCCGGCACCGTGCGCCCTCGTCCGTGGGACGCTACCGGTAGCGTGGTCCGCGGTCCCCGGGGCGACGCTCCGGGTGACGCGCGACCAGACAGGAGGCAGGACATGACGGACGGTCCGCAGCGACCCGTGCCCGGTCCGCCCCCTGGCCGTGCGGCCGACGCGCGCGTCGGCGACGCCGAGGTGTCGCTCGAACCGGTCCTCGCTCGGCTCGCCGAGCTGGACGGCCTCGCGACGGCTGACCACGTGGGGGTGCTGGAGGCCGTGCACGACGCGCTGGTCGCCGAGCTGGCCCGCGCGGAGGACTGAGCGTGGGGGAGCGGGACGGCGCCCGGCTGGACGGCGAGCTCGTCCGGCGCGGGCTCGCACGGTCACGGCGGCACGCGGCCGAGCTCGTCGCGGCGGGCCGGGTGACGCGCGCCGGGACGGTGCTGACCAAGCCGTCGACCGCCGTCGGCCCCGAGGACCTCGTGGAGGTGACGCCCGACCCGCACGACCCGGGCTATGCGTCCCGGGCCGCGTTCAAGCTCGCGGGCGTGCTCGACGCGCTGGACGCGGCCGGTCGTGCAGGCTCGGCGGAGGCCGGGGGGCTGCCCCGTGCCCCGGTCGTCGACGGTGCGCGATGCCTCGACCTCGGCGCGTCCACGGGTGGGTTCACCGACGTGCTGCTGCGGCGCGGCGCGCGCGAGGTCGTCGCGGTCGACGTGGGCCACGACCAGCTGGTGCCCGCGCTGCGGGCCGACCCGCGCGTCGTCGTGCACGAGGGGCTCAACGTGCGCGACCTGTCGCCCGAGCACGTGGGCGTCGTGCCCGACGTCGTGGTCGGCGACCTCTCGTTCATCTCGCTGGCGATGGTCCTGCCCGCCGTGGCCGGCGTCGTCGGGCCCGGGACGGACCTCCTGCTGCTGGTGAAGCCCCAGTTCGAGGTCGGCCGCGAGCGGCTCGGCAGCGGCGGGGTCGTCCGCGACCCCGCGCTGCACGTCGAGGTCGTCGCCGCGGTCGCGCGGCACGCCGCGCTGGTCGGGCTGCGGCCGATCGCCGTCGTGCCGAGCCCGCTCCCCGGTCCGAGCGGCAACCGCGAGTACTTCTGGTGGCTGCGCGCGGGGGACCCGGGCCGGGCCGACGGCGCGGCGTTCGAGGACGAGGCGCTCGAGGGCGCCGCGGCGCAGGCCGTCGCGTGGCAGCCCGGGCCCGACGGCGGCCCGCCCCCGGTCGTCGCGGTCGCCCGCACCGTGGGCCCGTCCGCCGAGCTGTCCACCGAACCGCCCGATCGACCCTCCGCCGCGGCCGTCCCGCCGCCGGCAGCGCACGCCGCACCGGGCGCGGCCCCGACCACCGACCGACCCCTGACCGGAGGAGCAGCGTGACGCGACGCGTCCTGATCGTCACCCACGGCGGCCGCCCCGAGGCGGTCGTCGCGCTGCACGAGGCGGTGAGCGAGCTCGAGCGCGCCGGTTTCGAGGTGACGCTGCACGACGACGACCTCGCGGAGACGTTCGGCGACCACATGGCGCGCACGCGGGCGCGCGAGGGCGTCGCGGAGTCCGAGGTCGTCATCGTGCTCGGCGGCGACGGCACGATCCTGCGCGCGGCGGAGCTCACCCACGGCACGGGCGTGCCGCTGCTGGGGGTGAACCTCGGCCATGTCGGGTTCCTCGCGGAGAGCGAGCGCGAGGACCTGCGCGCGGCGGTGGGCCGCCTCGCGGCGTTCGACTACACGGTCGAGGAGCGCACGATCGTCGAGGTCCGCGCCTACCTGCCGGGCGAGCCGGAGCCGCTCGTCGGCTGGGCGCTCAACGAGGCGACGGTGGAGAAGGCGCAGCGCGAGCGGATGATCGAGGTCGTGCTCGGCGTCGACGGCCGTCCGCTCTCGTCGTTCGGGTGCGACGGCGTCATCACGGCCACGGCGACGGGCTCGACGGCGCACGCGTTCTCGGCCGGCGGCCCCGTGATGTGGCCCGAGGTCGACGCCGTGCTCGTCGTGCCGCTCGCGGCGCACGCGCTGTTCGCGCGCCCGCTCGTCGTCGG
This sequence comes from Cellulosimicrobium sp. 4261, assembly GCF_040546915.1. Classification (NCBI taxonomy): domain Bacteria; kingdom Bacillati; phylum Actinomycetota; class Actinomycetes; order Micrococcales; family Promicromonosporaceae; genus Cellulosimicrobium; species Cellulosimicrobium sp. 4261. The sequence continues at coordinate 494,444 of NZ_JBEPOQ010000002.1, read as the reverse complement.
TCCCCGGTCGACGATCACGGTGGACGTGCTGCCGGACTCGGCGTCGTCGGGCGTCCTCACGTGCGACGGCCGGCGCCGCATCGACCTGCCGAACGGCTCGCGCGTCGAGGTGCGGCGCTCCGACACGCCGCTGCGTCTCGCGCGCCTGAGCACGGCGCCGTTCACGGACCGGCTGGTGTCGAAGTTCTCGCTGCCGGTGGTCGGGTGGCGCGAGCGTGCGGCGAGCGTCGCCGCGACGGCGGGCACCGCCGCGGAGCGCGCCGCGGCCGCTCCGGGCGGCGCGGGCGAGACGGGCAGGCGCCCCGGCGACGGGGGCACCACGGACGAGGAGGAGTGAGCGTGCTCGAGGAGATCGCGATCGAGAACCTCGGGGTCATCCGGTCGGCGCGCGTCCCGGTCGGCGCCGGGCTGACGGTGATCACGGGCGAGACGGGTGCCGGCAAGACGATGGTCCTCACCGGCCTCGGCCTGCTCATGGGCGGCAAGGCGGACCCGGCGACGGTGCGCCCGGGCGCGGCGAGCGCCGTCGTGGAGGGCCGGGTGCGCGTCGCGGACCGACCGGCGGTCGCGCAGCGCGTCGACGACGCGGGCGGGCAGGTGGACGACGACGGCTCGGTCGTCATCCTGCGCACGGTGGCCGCGGAGGGCCGCTCGCGCGCGCACCTCGGCGGGCGCAGCGTCCCCCAGGGCGTCCTGGCGGAGATCGCCGACGACCTCGTCACGGTGCACGGGCAGTCGGACCAGCTCCGGCTGCGCACCGCGAGCCGTCAGCGCGTGGCGCTCGACGCGTTCGCCGGGCCGCAGCACACCGATCTCCTCGGGCAGTATCGCGAGGCGTGGGCCGAGCGGTCGGCGCTGCAGGCGCAGATCGACGACATCGAGACGCGCGCGGGCGAGCGTGCCCGGGAGGCGGAGCTGCTGCGCCTCGGGCTCGCCGAGGTCGAGCGGGTCGCGCCCCAGCCGGGCGAGGACGTCGAGCTCACCGCGCTCGTCGCGCGGCTCGGGAACGTCGAGGAGCTCCGGGTCGCCGCGCAGCTCGCGCACGACGCCGTCGCGGGCGACGAGGCCGCCGAGCCGCAGGAGAACGCCGTCGTGTCGGTCGACCGCGCGCGCCGCGCGCTCGAGTCGGTGGCCGGGACGGACCCGGCGCTCGCGCGCCTCGCCGAGCGGCTCGCCGAGGTGGGCTACGTGCTCGCGGACGTCGCGACGGAGATCTCCGGCTACGTCGAGGACCTGGCGGCGGACCCGGCCGGCCTCGAGTCCGCGCACGCGCGCCTCGCCGAGCTGGGGACGCTCACGCGCAGCTACGGGGAGACGGTCGACGACGTCCTCGCCTGGGCGAGCGACGCGGGGCTGCGGCTCCTGGACCTGGACGACGGCGGGGAGCGGCTCCAGGCCGCGACGGCACGCCGCGACGAGCTCGACGCGGAGCTGGACCGGCTCGGCACGGCGATCACGGCCTCGCGCGAGCGGGCCGCCGCCGAGCTCGCGACGGCCGTGACCGAGGAGCTGCGCGGGCTCGCCATGGGAGGCGCGAGCCTCGTCGTCGACGTCGAGCGCGCCGAGGAGCCCGGCCCGTGGGGCGTCGACGCCGTGACGTTCTCGCTCGTCGCGCACGCCGGCGCGCCCGCGCGCCCGCTCGGCAAGGGCGCGTCGGGTGGCGAGCTCTCGCGCGTCATGCTCGCGATCGAGGTCGCGCTCGCGACGGCCGCCGTCGACGGCACCGGGCAGGTGCTGCCCACGTTCGTGTTCGACGAGGTCGACGCGGGGGTCGGGGGCAAGGCGGCCGTGGAGGTGGGGCGCCGGCTCGCGTCGCTCGCGCGGCGCACCCAGGTCGTCGTCGTCACCCACCTCGCGCAGGTCGCCGCGTTCGCGGACGTGCAGCTCGTCGTCACGAAGGCGTCGGGCGAGGGCGACCCGTCGACCGCGGTCACGGTCACCGGTGTGCGCGAGGTCACGGGGGAGGAGCGCGTCCGCGAGCTTGCGCGGATGCTCTCGGGCCAGGAGGACTCGGACGCGGCCCGCCGCCACGCGGTGGAGCTTCTGGAGTCGTCGGTCGTGGGACGATAGGGCACGATGAGACTCACTCTGCGCAAAGCCTCCCTGCCGGAGGCCGGGTCCGGCACGCTCGGCCCGGCCAAGGTCGACGCGCGCACCAAGGCGCTCACCAAGCGGCTCAACCCGGGGGACGTCGCGGTGATCGACCACGTCGACATCGACCGGGTCGCCGCCGACGCGCTCGTCGCCGCGAAGCCGTCCGCCGTGCTCAACGCGGCCAAGTCGGTCTCGGGCCGCTACCCGAACCTCGGCCCCGACGTCCTCGTCGAGGCCGGCATCGTGCTCGTCGACGACCTCGGCCCCGCGATCATGGCGATCCCCGAGGGCCGCGTGGTGCGGCTCGACGGTGGCAAGGTGTACCTGGGAGACGACCTCGTCGCCGAGGGCGTGCTGCAGAGCGAGGAGACGGTCGCGCGCAGCCTCGAGGAGGCGCGCGCGAACCTCTCGGTCGAGATCGAGTCGTTCGCCGAGAACACGATGAACTACCTGCGCCGCGAGCGGGACCTGCTGCTCGACGGCGTCGGCGTCCCGGACATCCGCACGTCCATCGAGGGGCGTCAGGTCCTCATCGTCGTGCGGGGCTACCACTACCGCGAGGACCTCGCGACGCTGCGTCCCTACATCACGGAGTACCGGCCGGTGCTCATCGGCGTGGACGGCGGCGCGGACGCGATCCTCGACGCAGGGTGGAAGCCCGACATGATCGTCGGGGACATGGACTCGGTCTCCGACCGCGCGCTGAGCAGCGGCGCGGAGATCGTCGTGCACGCCTACCGCGACGGCAAGGCGCCCGGCCTCGAGCGCGTGCAGGAGCTCGGCGTCGAGCCCGTCGTCTTCCCGGCGACCGGCACGAGCGAGGACATCGCGATGCTCCTCGCCGACGACAAGGGCGCCGAGGTCATCGTCGCCGTCGGCACGCACGCGACGCTCGTCGAGTTCCTCGACAAGGGCCGCGCGGGCATGGCGAGCACGTTCCTCACCCGGCTCCGGGTCGGCGGCAAGCTCGTCGACGCCAAGGGCGTGTCGCGCCTGTACCGGCACCGGATCTCCAACCTCCAGCTCTGGCTCCTCTCGATCGCCGGGCTCCTCGCCGTCGTCGCGGCGCTGTGGTCGACGGCCGCGGGCCAGACGTTCTTCGGGATCGTGGGCGCCCGGTTCGACGACCTGTGGTCGTGGATCGGGACGCTCTTCTCGGGCGGCGGCTGAGCCCGCCGGGCCGTCGTCGTCGACGGCCCGCGCACGTGCCTCCGGCGCGTGCCCTCCGGCGGACGGCGCCGACCCTGACCCTTGCCAGCACGCAGCAGCTCGAACCGAAGGACACCACCGCACAGTGATCGACTTCAGGTACCACATCGTCTCGTTGATCTCGGTCTTCCTGGCGCTCGCCGTGGGGATCATCCTCGGCGCGGGCCCGCTCCAGGGCGCGATCGGCGACCAGCTCACCGGGCAGGTCGAGCAGCTGCGCACCGAGCGCAACGAGCTGCGCGACCAGCTCGACCAGGCCAACGTCACGCTCGGCGACGACGCGCGGTACATCGAGGCCGCGGGGCCGCAGCTCGTGGCGGGGTCCCTCCAGGACCGTCGCGTGGCGGTCGTCGACCTGGACGGCGCGGACGACGAGCGCGACGACGCCGTCACCGCGCAGCTCGAGACGGCGGGCGCGTCCGTCGTCGGGCACGTGCGCCTCACGGACTCGTGGACGAGCCAGGACGAGGAGAGCGCGCGGCAGACGGTGGCCGAGGGCCTCGGCGACAAGCTCGGCGACGTCCCGCAGGACGCGACCCCCGAGCAGCGCCTGTCGCGCGCGCTCGCGCTCTCGCTCACCGGGGCGGCGCCGTCGAGCACGGAGGAGCGCAGCCCCGAGGCGGTCGAGCTCGAGGCGCTGCTCGAGCGCTTCGCGCTCGTCGACGTGGTCTCCGAGCAGACCCTCCCGGCGGACGTGGTCCTGCTGCTCGCGGGCTCCGCTCCCTCGCCGGCGACCCCCGCCGCGGAGGGCGAGGAGCCGCCCGCACCCGACACGTACGCGGTCGACATCGAGGTCCAGGTGGCCGTCGCCGCGCAGGACGTCGCAGGCGCCGCGCTGGTCGCCGGCCCCACGGCGGTCTCGGGCGACGTCGTCTCGACGATCCGCGCGAACGAGGACCTCGCCTCGACGGTCTCGACCGTCAGCGGCATCGAGGCCGAGCCGGGCCGGATCAACGTCCCGCTCGCGCTCGCGGCACGGCTCGCGGACCAGGTGGGTCAGTTCGGGTTCGAGGAGAGCGCGACGGCCGTCCTCCCGCCCGCGGTCGAGCTCCCGCCGGTGACGCGCACGACGGCGTCCCCCGCGGGCGCGCAGGACGCCGCGGCGGGCGACGCCGCGGGCGCCCCGGCCGGTGCCGGGGCCGACGTCGAGCAGGCCGACGCCGGCGCGGGGGAGGGCTGACGTGGGGCGCGCGCTGCGCACGCTCGCGGCCGCCGGCGTCGCCGCGACGGTGACCACCGTGGCACGCCGCGCGGCCGGGTCGCGCGCGCCCGGGGGCGCGGAGCGCTGGACCCGGACCAACCACCGGGGCGAGCCGATCAGCCTGCTCGAGGGCCCGGCCGTGGCGGCCGGCCTCGTCGCCGGCACGCTCGCGGCGGGCGGCGACGCCCGCACGCGCGCGGCGGTCGCCCTCGCGACGGCCAGCGCGGGCACGTTCGGCCTCGTCGACGACCTCGCGGAGGACACGACGAGCCGCACGAAGGGGCTGCGCGGCCACCTCGGAGCGCTGGCGCAGGGTCGGGTCACGACGGGTGCGCTGAAGATCCTCGGGATCAGCGGCGTCTCGCTCGTCGCCGCGGCGATCGGCACGCGCCGCACGGGCGGGGCGTTCGGGCACCTCGTGGACGTGGGCGTGAACGGCGCGCTCATGGCCGGCACCGCGAACCTGCTCAACCTCCTCGACCTTCGCCCGGGGCGCGCCCTCAAGGCCGCCGGGATGGCGTCGCTCCCGTACCTCGGCACCGCCGCGGCGCCGACGACGGGTGCCGTCCTCGGCGCGGCGGTCGCCGCGGCGCCGGGGGACCTCGGCGAGCGCGACATGCTCGGCGACTGCGGCGCGAACGCGCTCGGTGCCGCGCTCGGCTCCCAGGTCGCGCTCACCGCGCCCCGCCCGGTGCGCTGGCTCGCGCTCGCGGGCGTCGTGGGGCTCACCCTCGCGAGCGAGAAGGTGAGCTTCTCGAAGGTCATCGAGGGCAACGGCGTGCTGCGGCGCGTGGACACGTGGGGCCGGCGCCCGGCGTGAGCGCGCGGGCGGGGCGGCTGCGCGCCGCCACGGGCACCCTGGCGGGCGCCGCCGCGATGATCACGCTCGTGACGGTCGCGAGCCGGCTCGTCGGGTTCGCGCGGTCGCTCGTGCAGTCCGCCGCCGTCGGCACCGAGGGCGTCGGGTCGGCGTTCACGGCCGCGAACCTGCTGCCGAACGTGCTGTTCGAGGTCGCCGCGGGCGGTGCGCTCGCCGGCTCGGTGGTCCCCCTCCTCGCCGGGCCGATCGTCCGGCGCGCGGGCACCGAGGTGTCGCGCATCGCGTCGGCCCTGCTCGGGTGGACGCTCGTCGTGCTCGTCCCGCTCGGGGGGCTGCTCGCGCTCCTCGCGCAGCCGATCGCCGGCCTCCTCATGCGCGAGCACCCCGAGCTCGTCGACGTCACGGCGACCTTCGTGCGCGTGTTCGCCCTGCAGGTGCCGCTCTACGGGCTCGCGGTCGTGCTCGGGAGCATCCTCCAGGCCCACAAGCGGTTCTTCTGGCAGGCGTTCTCGCCGCTCCTGTCGAGCGTCGCGGTCATCGTCGTCCTCCTCGTGTTCGCGGGTCTCGCGGGCGGCAACCAGAAGGACGTCGCCGAGCTGTCGGGCCAGGCCATCGCGTGGCTCGGCTGGGGCACGACGGCGGGAGTGGCCGTCCTCGCGCTGCCCCTCGTGCTCCCCGTGCACCGGCTGGGCGTCCGCCTGCGGCCCACGCTGCGCTTCCCGGGCGGCGAGGCGGTCCGGGCGCGCAACCTGGCGTTCGCGGGCGTCGGGGCGCTCGTCGCGCAGCAGCTCTCGGTGCTCGCGATCATGGGCGCCGCCTACCGGTTCGGGCCGGAGCAGACCTTCCCGACCTACTGGTACGCCCAGCAGGTCTACCTGCTCCCGTACGCGGTGCTGGCCTTCCCGCTCGCGACGAGCACGTTCCCGCGCCTCGCGGAGCACGTCGCGCACGCCCGGCACGACGCCTACCGGCGCCTGCTCGCGACCACGACGCGCACGCTGCTCGTCGTGGCGGGGCTCGGCGTCGCCGCGCTGATCGCCGCGTCGGCGGCCGTCGAGGCGGTCTTCGCCCGCATCGCGACGGGCTCGGTCGACGGGCTCGGGGGAGCGGTCGCCGCGATGGCGGTGGGCATCGTCGGGTTCTCGCTGGTCCTGCACCTGTCGCGCGCGCTGTACACGATCGACCGCCAGCGGGTCGCCGTCGTCGTGACCGCCGCGGGCTGGCTCGTCGTCGCGGCGACCGCGTACGTGCTCCCCGCCCTCACGGGTGCCCGCGACCAGGCCGGGGTGCTCCTGCAGCTCGGCCTCGCGACCGCGGTGGGGATGTCGGTCGCGGGCGCGGGGCTGCTCCTCGCGACGCGCCGCCACGCCGGCCCGGAGGCGACGCGCGGCGTCCCGCGGACGCTCGTCGTCGTCGCGGTCGGCGTGGCGCTGGGCGCGCTCGCGGGCTCGGCGCTGTCGAGCGCCCTGCTGCCCGACGACGCAGGCTGGCTGCCCGCCGTCGGCGTCGGAGTGCTGGCTGCCCTCGTCGCGGGCGTGGTCGTCGTCGGCGTCTCCCTGGCCGGCGACCGTGCGGCCCTCCTGGGCGTCCTGCGCCGCGGTGCGCCGGGCTCGCCGCGCCACCCGGTGTGAGCGGACCGACCCTCGGGTCCGCGTGCCGTCGTCGGGCACGCTGTTAGGATGGAGTTCCGTGGCAGATCACCTGAACCGGCCCTCCTCCCGCCTCAACGCCTCGGGCGCTCGTACCGAGCACCGCACCGCGCACGTCTTCGTCACCGGCGGCGTCGCCTCCTCGCTCGGCAAGGGCCTCACGGCGTCCAGCCTCGGTCGTCTGCTCCGCTCGCGCGGCCTGCGCGTCACCATGCAGAAGCTCGACCCGTACCTCAACGTCGACCCCGGGACGATGAACCCGTTCCAGCACGGCGAGGTGTTCGTCACCGAGGACGGCGCCGAGACGGACCTCGACATCGGCCACTACGAGCGCTTCCTCGACGTCGACCTCGAGGCCTCCGCGAACGTCACGACCGGCCAGGTCTACTCCCAGGTGATCGCGCGCGAGCGGCGCGGCGAGTACCTCGGCGACACGGTGCAGGTCATCCCGCACATCACCGACGAGATCAAGACGCGCATGCGCGCCCAGGCCGGTGAGGACGTCGACGTCATCATCACCGAGATCGGCGGCACCGTCGGCGACATCGAGTCGCAGCCCTTCCTCGAGGCGGCCCGCCAGGTGCGCCACGAGCTCGGCCGGGACGACGTCTTCTTCCTCCACGTGTCGCTCGTGCCGTACATCGGCCCGTCGGGCGAGCTCAAGACGAAGCCCACGCAGCACTCCGTGGCGGCGCTGCGGTCCATCGGCATCCAGCCCGACGCGATCGTGCTGCGCGCGGACCGCGTGGTGCCCGAGCCGGTGAAGCGCAAGATCGCCCTCATGTGCGACGTCGACAACGAGGCGGTCGTCAACGCGATCGACGCGCCGAGCATCTACGACATCCCGCGCGTGCTGCACTCGGAGGGCCTCGACGCCTACGTCGTGCGCCGCCTCGGCCTGCCGTTCCACGACGTCGACTGGGACGGCTGGAGCCAGCTCCTCGAGCGCGTGCACCAGCCCGCCCACCGCGTCGAGGTCGCGCTCGTCGGCAAGTACATCGACCTCCCGGACGCGTACCTCTCCGTCACGGAGGCGCTGCGCGCCGGCGGGTTCGCGAACGACGCGAAGGTCACGATCCGCTGGGTCGCGTCCGACGAGTGCCAGACGCCCGAGGGCGCGGACGACGCGCTGCACGGCGTGGACGCGGTGCTCGTGCCCGGCGGGTTCGGCGTGCGGGGCATCGAGGGCAAGCTCGGCGCGCTGCGCTGGGCGCGCGAGAACAGGGTCCCGACGCTCGGCATCTGCCTGGGCCTGCAGTCGATGGTCATCGAGTACGCGCGCAACGTGCTCGGCATCGACGACGCGTCCTCGACCGAGTTCGACCCGGGCACGTCGCACCCCGTCATCGCGACCATGGAGGAGCAGCTCGCGATCGTCGGCGGCGACGGCGACCTCGGCGGCACGATGCGCCTGGGCTCCTACGAGGCCGCGCTCACCCCGGGGTCGGTCGTCGCGAAGACCTACGGCGCGGAGCGCGTCACGGAGCGCCACCGCCACCGCTACGAGGTGAACAACACCTACCGCAAGCAGCTCGAGGAGGCGGGGCTCGTCATCAGCGGCACGTCGCCCGACTCGTCGCTCGTCGAGTTCGTCGAGCTCCCCGCGGACGTCCACCCGTACTACGTGAGCACGCAGGCGCACCCGGAGTTCAAGTCGCGCCCCACGCGCTCGCACCCGCTGTTCAGCGGGCTCGTCCGCGCCGCGCTCGAGAACCAGGCGGACTGAGTGGCCGGCGAGCACCCGGTCGTGGACGCGCTCGCGCCCCGGCCGGTCGTCGAGACGACGGTCGTGCACGAGGGCCGCGTGTTCGACCTGCGGGCCGACGTCGTCGACCTCGGGGACGGGGGCCGCGTCACGCGCGAGTACCTCGACCACCCCGGCGCGGTCGCGATCGTCGCCCTCGACGCCGACGAGCGCGTCCTGCTGCTGCGCCAGTACCGCCACCCGGTGCGGCGCGAGCTGTGGGAGGTGCCCGCCGGCCTGCTCGACGTCGTGGGCGAGGACGGCCGCGTCGCCGCGGCCCGCGAGCTCGCCGAGGAGGCGGACCTGCGGGCGTCGCGGTGGGACGTGCTCGTGGACTACTTCACGACGCCCGGCGGGTCGAACGAGGCGCTCCGGGTCTTCCTGGCACGCGACCTGTCGCCCGTGCCGGACGACGAGCGGTTCGAGCGCGAGGCCGAGGAGCTCGACATGGAGGTGCGGTGGGTCCCGCTCGACGACGCGGTGGCCGCCGTCCTCGGTGGCGCGCTGCACAACCCGTCGGCGGTCGTCGGGATCCTCGCGGCCGCGACGTCGCGCGCGGGCGGCTGGACCTCCCTGCGCCCCGCCGACGCACCGTGGCCGGAGCGCCGCGGGGGCTGACGCCGACCGGACCGGTCCGGTCCGACCAGGAACCGGTCCGGTCCTCGACGGCCCGGCCGCGAGCGACGTCGGGCCATGCCGCGGCCTCTCGTCCCCGGCGTGGCTGGCCACCGGCCCCGGTCTCGTGCCGTTCTGCCCCGGACCCGCCGAGGCGGGCGCGCTGGCGTCGATGTCGGTCGTGCACCGAGCCGAGGAGGTGAGCCCCGTGAACGCTGTGTCCGTACCGGGCGCTCCCTCGCAGCCCACGATCGCGCGACGGCCGTAGCCGTCCCGGGAGCGCTCGCCGCACCGTCGCGAGAGGCGACTCCCCTGAGCACCACCACACCCTCTTCTGCTCCGGGCTCCTCGACGGGGGCCACGACCCCTGGTCCGGCAGCGGCAGTCCCCGGATCGACGCGGGCGAGCGCGCCCTCGTGCTCGGGGGCGGCGGCTCCACCGGCAACGCGTGGCTGATCGGTGTCGTCGCCGGTCTGGCGCACGCCGAGGTTGACGTCACGACGGCGGGCCTCACCGTGGGGACGTCCGCCGGCGCCACCACCGCGGCACAGCTCGCGGGCGCGGCGCCGGCCGAGCTCTACGCCGCCGTGGCCGCCGGAGCCCCGCCGCGGCGCACGGCCGTTCCCGGGGCGGGCGAGCGCCGGGAGCGGACCCGCCAGGCGGCGGAGCAGGTGGCGCGCACGGCCGCGCTCAGCGCCGCGTCGCACGACGCGGCGGACATGCCATGCAGCTCGACGCGCAGGTCGCGGAGCTGCGCTCGCCGGGCCCCGGTGTCAGGCGCGCGTGCGGGTCGTGAGGACGACGCGCGTGGACCCGGCGACGAGGAGCGCGGAGCCGAGCATGTGCAGGCCCACGAGCAGCGCGGGCAGGCCCGTGAAGTACTGGACGTAGCCGATCGCGCCCTGGGCGAGCGTGATGGCGAGCAGGATCCACGCGGCGCGGCGCACCTCCTGCGGCCCGCGGCGGACGCTCACGAGGTACACGACGAGGACGGCGACGAAGACCCAGACGGCCCATGCGTGCACCTTGCTCATGAGCGCCGGGTCGACGGCGAACCGGTACCCGACCTCCTCGTCGCCGCTGTGCGGGCCTGCGCCCGTGACGATCACGCCGAGGACCACGACGACGGCGGTGAGCCCGTACAGCGCCCACGCGAGCAGGCGCGGGCGCGGCGCGACCGTCGGGACGGGCGGGCCGTCGCCCTCGCCGGAGCGGTGCAGCAGCAGCAACGAGACGGACACGAGCGCCGCCGAGACCACGAAGTGGAGCGACACCCAGCCCGGGTGCAGGTGCAGCAGCACGATGACACCGCCGATGATCGCCTGCGCGGCGACGCCGAGGAGCGGCACGGCGCCCAGGAGCCGGTAGGACAGGACGCGGGAACGGTCGGTCCACACGAGCACGAGGGCCGCGATCGCGATGACGCTCAGCACCCCGGTGAGCGTGCGGTTCCCGTACTCGACGAACTGGTGGTACGTCGTCTCGGGGTGGAAGCGTGCCGCGAACTGCCCGGGCTCGCACTGCGGCCACGTGGAGCAGCCGAGGCCCGAGCCGGTGAGCCGGACCGCGCCACCGGTGACGATGATGCCGATCTGCGCGACGAGGTTGGCGACGAGCACCGGTCGGGTCCAGCGGCGCAGCGGCGCGAGCCGGTCCGGTCGGGTGCCGCCGTCGCCGGCGGGGCGGTCGGTCGTGCCGGGGTCGAGCGCGGGGGGCGGGGTGCTCACGGTCCCACGGTATCGGGACGTGCCCGCAGGCCCGGAATCCTGCGGGTGTGAGATGTGCCCGGGCCGGTCAGGTCCAGCGGAAGAGCTTGCCGGCACCCCAGCCGAGCGCGGCGGTCCAGCCCAGCAGCACGACGACGGAGAACGGCGGCACGGACCCGTCGAGCAGGGCGCCGCGCATCGCCTCGCCGAGCGCGCCCGACGGGAGCAGCAGGGCGACGTGCGCGAGCGGCCCGGGCAGCTGGTCCGCCGGGACGAGCACGCCCCCGCCGACCGTGAGGAGCACGAGCACGAGGTTGGCGACCGCGAGCACGCCTTCGGCGCGCAGCGTCCCCGCGAGCAGCATCGCGAGCGACGTGAACGCGGCCGTGCCGAGCAGGACGGCGAGGAGCGCGGCCGGGATCCCCGCGAGGTCGGGCCGCCAGCCGAGCGCGAGCGCGACGGCGGTGATGACGACGACCTGCACGACCTCGACCGCGAGCACGCCCAGCACCTTGCCCGCGAGCAGGCCCCCGCGGCCGAGGGGGGTGGTCGACATGAGGCGCAGCACGCCGTTGCGGCGGTCGAACGCGGTCGCGATGGCCTGGGACGTGAACGCCGTCGACATCACGGCGAGCGCGAGCACGCCGGGCGTCACGAAGTCGACGCGCGTCGCACCGCCCGTGTCGAGGTCGACGAACGACGTGAGCACGAGGCCGAGCAGCAGCATGACGGGCAGGATGACCGTCACGAGCAGCTGTTCCCCGTTGCGCAGGATCATCCGGGTCTCGAACGCCGTCTGGGCGGCGACGCGGCGCCACGCTGGCGCGGCGAGCTCGGTCCCGGCCGGTCGCTGGGCCGCGGTCGTGGCCGACGGCTTCTCGTTCGCGGTCATCGCAGGTGCCGTCCCGTGAGGTCGAGGAACACGTCCTCGAGCGTGCGGCGGCCCACGGTGACGCGCGACGCGAGGACGCCGCGCGCGGCGAGCCACGTCGTCAGCGCGACGAGCGTCGCCGGGTCGGCGGGGCCGGTGAGGGTGTACGAGCCGGGCTGCGGCTCGGCGACGGACCACGCCTCCGGGCCGGGGGCGCCGTCGCGCGCGGCGAGCGCGTCGCGCAGGCCGGCGAGGTCCAGGCCCGCCGTCGCCTCGACGCGCACGGTGCGGTCGGTCTCGCCGTCGGCGCCGGACTCGAGGAGCTCGCGCGTCGCGCCCGCCGCGATGACCTTGCCGTGGTCGACGACGTACACCCGGTCCGCGAGGTCCTCCGCCTCGTCCATGAGGTGCGTCGTGAGGACGATCCCCACGCCCTCGGCGCGCAGCTCGCGCACGAGCTCCCACACCGCGTGGCGGCTCTGCGGGTCCATGCCCGCGCTCGGCTCGTCGAGGAAGACGACCTCGGGTCGCCCGACGATCGCCGCGGCGAGCGCGAGGCGCTGCCGCTGGCCGCCGGACAGGCGCCGGACGGTGGTGCGGGCGAAGCTCTCCAGCCCGAGGCGCTCGGTGAGCTCGCCGACGTCGCGCGGGCGGGCGTACATCGACGCGACGTGCCGCAGCATCTCCAGCGCGCGCACGCCCGTCGGCAGCCCGCCGTCCTGGAGCATCACGCCGACCCGGGGGCGCAGCTCGCGCGCGTCGGTCAGGGGGTGGAGCCCGAGCACCTCGACGCGCCCGGCGTCGGGGGAGCGCAGGCCCTCGCAGCACTCGACCGTGGTGGTCTTGCCGGCGCCGTTGGGGCCGAGCACCGCGGTGATCGCGCCACGCTCGGCGGTGAGGGACACGCCGTCGACGACGGCACGACCGTCGTAGCGCTTGACGAGGTCGTGCACGAGCACGGCGGGGGCGGGCACCCGGCCGATTCTAGGGGGAGCGCGCGCGCCCGCCGACCCGCGGCCGCCCTGGTCGCGCGGGGTGTCGCGTACGCCACACCGGCCGCCTCGAGGACCCGTCTGAGGGTCGCCTTGCTTGCGCCGGAACAATTAGGGAACAACCATGTTGTCTATATCGAGGGCGCTGCGCGCGCAGGCGTGCCCCGACCGACCACGGAGGTGAGCATGGGAGCAGGAGCGGTCCGACCGGACGCGCTGCGTACCGTCGCCCCCTCCGGCGCGCCCGCGACCGACGTCGACCGGCGCACGCGCGAGCGCGTGCTCGAGCTCGTCGCGAGCGCGGGCCCCGTCAGCGCCGGCGACCTCGCCGCGACGCTGGGCCTCACGCCCGCCGCGGTGCGCCGCCACCTCGCGCTCCTCGAGGAGGACGACCTCGTGGCCGTCCACGACGCCGGGCACCCCACGGGGATGCGCGGCCGCCCCGCGCGCCGGTACGTGACGACGTCGGCCGGGCAGAGCGAGCTCAGCGGGACGTACGCCGACCTCGCCGCCCAGGCGCTGCGGTACCTGCGCGACGTCGCGGGCCCCGACGCCGTCGAGCGGTTCGCCCAGGACCGGCTGTCCGAGCTCGCCGACCGCTACGCGGGCCGGCTCGACGCGCCGGACGTCGAGGGCCGCGCGGCCCAGCTCGCCGCCGCCCTCGCTGACGACGGCTACGCCGCGAGCGTGCGCCCCGTGCCCGGCACCTCCGCCGTCCAGCTGTGCCAGGGGCACTGCCCGGTGCAGCACGTCGCCGAGGAGTTCCCGCAGCTGTGCGAGGCGGAGGCGCAGGTCTTCGCCAAGCTGCTCGGCTCGCACGTGCAGCGCCTCGCGACCCTCGCGACCGGCGCGCACGCGTGCACCACGAACGTGCCGGTCGGGATCTCCGTCCCGGCCCCCGCACCGCGGGTGGCGCGAGCCGCCCTGGCCCACGACGTCCGGGCGCGGGGGCGCCCGTCGTCGGGCGAGACCTGACCCCGAGGGGCACCCCGCCCCGCCCGCACGACCTCCCCCGAAGAACCTGTACCGACTGCCCCCGCCCGCAACGACGGACAGTGGAAGGACGACCATGAGCGCTCCCACCCAGGACGCCGCCGGCACGGCCCTGCCGACCGGTGAGAAGCAGACCGACGACGAGATCATCGCCTCGATCGGCGCCTACGAGTACGGCTGGCACGACTCCGACGAGGCCGGCCAGATCGCGCAGCGCGGCCTCAACGAGGACGTCGTGCGCAACATCTCCCGGCTCAAGAACGAGCCCGAGTGGATGCTGAACCAGCGCCTCAAGGCGCTGCGCCTGTTCGGCAAGAAGCCCATGCCGAGCTGGGGCTCCGACCTCACCGGCATCGACTTCGACAACATCAAGTACTTCGTGCGCTCCACGGAGAAGCAGGCCGCCACGTGGGACGACCTGCCCGAGGACATCAAGGAGACGTACGACAAGCTCGGCATCCCCGAGGCGGAGAAGCAGCGCCTCGTCGCGGGCGTCGCCGCGCAGTACGAGTCCGAGGTGGTCTACCACCAGATCAACGAGGAGCTCGAGCGCCAGGGCGTCATCTTCCTCGACACGGACACCGCGCTGCGCGAGCACCCGGAGATCTTCCAGGAGTACTTCGGCACCGTCATCCCGTCGGGCGACAACAAGTTCGCCGCGCTCAACTCGGCCGTGTGGTCGGGCGGGTCGTTCGTCTACGTGCCGCCGGGCGTGCACGTCGAGATCCCGCTGCAGGCCTACTTCCGCATCAACACCGAGAACATGGGCCAGTTCGAGCGGACGCTGATCATCGCGGACGAGGGCTCCTACGTGCACTACGTCGAGGGCTGCACCGCGCCGATCTACTCCTCGGACTCGCTGCACTCCGCGGTCGTCGAGATCGTCGTGAAGAAGAACGCCCGCGTGCGCTACACGACGATCCAGAACTGGTCGAACAACGTCTACAACCTCGTGACCAAGCGGGCGACCGCGGCCGAGGGCGCGACCATGGAGTGGGTCGACGGCAACATCGGCTCCAAGGTGACCATGAAGTACCCGGCGATCTACCTGCTCGGCGAGCACGCGCGCGGCGAGACGCTGTCGATCGCGTTCGCGGGCGAGGGCCAGCACCAGGACGCCGGCGCCAAGATGGTCCACGCGGCGCCCCACACGTCCTCGTCGATCGTCTCGAAGTCGGTCGCGCGCGGCGGCGGACGCACGTCCTACCGCGGCCTGGTCCAGGTGCTCGAGGGTGCCTCGCACTCGGCCTCGACCGTGCTGTGCGACGCGCTGCTCGTCGACCAGATCTCCCGGTCCGACACCTACCCGTACGTCGACGTCCGCGAGGACGACGTGTCCATGGGGCACGAGGCGACGGTCTCGCGGGTGAG
This sequence comes from Cellulosimicrobium sp. 4261, assembly GCF_040546915.1. Lineage (NCBI taxonomy): Bacteria > Bacillati > Actinomycetota > Actinomycetes > Micrococcales > Promicromonosporaceae > Cellulosimicrobium > Cellulosimicrobium sp. 4261. Next base: position 479,179 of record NZ_JBEPOQ010000002.1, on the reverse strand, counting down.
CGAGGACCAGCTGTTCTACCTCATGTCCCGAGGCATGGAGGAGACCGAGGCGATGGCCATGATCGTGCGCGGGTTCGTCGAGCCCATCGCGCGCGAGCTGCCCATGGAGTACGCGCTCGAGCTCAACCGCCTCATCGAGCTGCAGATGGAAGGGTCCGTCGGCTGATATGACCACCACCACCGTTCCCGAAGAGGCCGGTCTGACCACCGACCACTCGCGCGCGCAGGCCGACGGGGCGCACTCCCACGGCGTCGTCGTGCCCCAGGGCTCGCGCGCCGAGCGGCTCACGTCGTTCGACCTCGCCGACATCCCCGTGCCCTCCGGGCGCGAGGAGGAGTGGCGCTTCTCGCCCGTGGCGCGGCTCGCGCCCCTGTTCGACGACAAGATCGTCGGGCAGAGCGGCGGCGGCGACGTGCGCGTCACGGTCGTCGAGGCGCCCGAGGTCGAGGTCACGATCGTCGGCCGCGACGACGAGCGCCTCGGCACCGCCGGCAAGCCCGGCGACCGCACGGCCGTGACGGCGTGGAACGCCTTCGAGCAGGCCACCGTCGTCACGGTGCCGAAGGAGGCCGTCGCCTCCGACGTCACCTCGGTCCGCATCGAGGGCCACGGCTCCACGCCGACGGCGAGCCACGTCCTCGTGCGCGCCGAGCGGCACTCCGAGGCCGTCGTCGTGCTCGACCACGTGGGCGCCGCGACGCTCAACGAGACGGTCGAGATCGTCGTCGAGGACGGCGCGCACCTCACCGTCGTGTCCGTCCAGGACTGGGCCGACGGCGCCGTGCACGCGTCGTCGCACCGCGCGCGGATCGGGCGCGACGCGCGCCTCAAGCACGTGGTCGTCACGCTCGGCGGCGACGTCGTGCGCGTCACCCCGGACGCCGAGTTCACCGCCGAGGGCGGCGAGGTCGAGATGGTGGGCCTCTACTTCGCCGACGCGGACCAGCACCAGGAGCACCGTCTGTTCGTCGACCACGCCGTCCCGCGCTGCAAGTCCCGCGTGACGTACAAGGGCGCGCTGCAGGGCGAGGGCGCGCACGCCGTGTGGGTCGGGGACGTGCTCATCCGGGCCGAGGCCGAGGGCACCGACACGTACGAGCTCAACCGCAACCTCGTCCTCACGGACGGCGCGCGCGCGGACTCCGTGCCGAACCTCGAGATCGAGACGGGCGAGATCGAGGGTGCGGGCCACGCGTCCGCGACCGGCCGCTTCGACGACGAGCAGCTCTTCTACCTGCAGGCGCGCGGCATCCCGGAGGTCGAGGCGCGTCGCCTCGTCGTCCGCGGCTTCTTCGCCGAGCTCATCCAGGAGATCGGCGTCACGTCGGTCGAGGAGCGCCTGCTCGAGGCGATCGAGCGCGAGCTGAGCAAGTCCATGTCGATCATCGACGGGAGCGCCGAGCCCGCCGAGGCGACGGCGTGACCGCACAGCCCGCCTGCACGACGTCCGACCTCGGCCCGGAGGAGGCGCTGCGCGTCGAGCTCCCGGCCGAGGACGGGCGCGTCGTCGAGGTCGCGGTCGTGCGCGACGGCGACGGCGGGTGGCACGCGATCTCCGACATCTGCTCGCACGGGGCCGTGTCCCTGTCCGACGGGGAGGTCGAGGGCTGCTTCGTCGAGTGCTGGCTGCACGGCTCGCAGTTCGACCTGCGGACCGGCATGCCGACCGCGCTGCCCGCGATGCGGCCTGTGCCGGTCTACCCGGTGACGGTCGACGGCGAGCAGGTGCTCGTCGACGTCGACCGCGTCGTCGCTCCCACCTGACCCGACCTTCTCTGACCCGGCGCGCCGCGCGCGCCCCCCAGCTCAAGAACCTCTTGGAGAACCACTGATGTCCACTCTCGAGATCCGCGACCTGCACGTCAGCGTCGAGACCAAGGAAGGGCCGAAGCCGATCCTGCGCGGCGTCGACCTGACGATCGCCAGCGGCGAGGTCCACGCCATCATGGGCCCGAACGGCTCGGGCAAGTCCACGCTCGCCTACTCGATCGCCGGCCACCCCAAGTACCAGGTCACCGGCGGCACCGTGACGCTCGACGGCGAGGACGTCCTCGCCATGAGCGTCGACGAGCGCGCCCGTGCCGGCCTGTTCCTCGCCATGCAGTACCCGGTCGAGGTCCCCGGCGTGTCCGTGTCCAACTTCCTGCGCACCGCGAAGACCGCGATCGACGGCGAGGCCCCCGCGCTGCGCCACTGGGTCAAGGATGTCAAGGGCGCCATGGAGCGCCTGCGCATGGACGACTCCTTCGCCGAGCGCTCGGTCAACGAGGGCTTCTCCGGCGGCGAGAAGAAGCGCCACGAGATCCTCCAGATGGAGCTCCTCCAGCCGAAGTTCGCCGTCCTCGACGAGACCGACTCGGGCCTCGACGTCGACGCGCTGCGCATCGTCTCCGAGGGCGTGAACCGCGTCCACGGCGAGACCGACGCGGGCATCCTCCTCATCACGCACTACACGCGCATCCTGCGCTACATCAAGCCGGACTTCGTCCACGTCTTCGTCGACGGCAAGGTCGCGGAGGAGGGCGGCCCCGAGCTCGCCGAGCGCCTGGAGGAGGAGGGCTACGACCGCTACCTCGGTGGCGCCGTCGAGTCCGCCTCGGCCGCCTCGGCCTGAGCGCTCGCACCACCTGAGGAGACGACCATGACGACCACCGCGCACCCCGCAGGGCAGCAGGCCGGTCCGGCGCGCCTGACCGACGTCGAGCTCGCCGCCGTGCGGGCGGACTTCCCGCTGCTCGAGCGCACCGTGCGTGGTGGTCGTCCGCTCGTCTACCTCGACTCCGCGGCGACGTCGCAGAAGCCGCAGGTCGTCCTCGACACCGAGGTCGACTTCTACGAGGAGCGCAACGCGGCCGTGCACCGCGGCGCGCACCAGCTCGCCGAGGAGGCGACCGAGGCGTTCGAGGACGCCCGGGACGACGTCGCGGCGTTCGTCGGCGCGCGTCCGGGCGAGATCGTCTGGACGTCCGGCGCGACGGCCGCGATCAACCTCGTCGCGTACGGGATCTCGAACGCGACGCTCGGCCGCGGGGGAGAGGCGGCCCGCCGCTTCGCGCTCGCGCCGGGCGACGAGATCGTCATCACCGAGGCGGAGCACCACGCGAACATCGTCCCGTGGCAGGAGCTCGCGGCCCGCACCGGGGCCGTCCTGCGCTGGTTCGAGGTGGACGACGACGGCCGCGTGCGCGTCGAGGACGCGGCGACCGTCATCACCGAGCGCACCCGCGTCGTGGCCTTCACGCACGTGTCGAACGTGACGGGCGCGGTCACGCCGGTCGAGCCGATCGTGGCCCGGGCGCGCGAGGTCGGGGCGCTCACGGTGCTCGACGCGTGCCAGTCCGTGCCGCACCTGCCGGTCGACCTGCCTGCGCTCGGCGTCGACTTCGCCGCGTTCTCGGCGCACAAGATGCTCGGGCCCACGGGCGTGGGCGTGCTGTACGGGCGGCGCGAGCTGCTCGAGGCGCTGCCGCCCGTGACCACCGGCGGGTCGATGATCGAGGTCGTCACGATGACCGAGTCGTCGTACATGGCGCCGCCGCAGCGGTTCGAGGCCGGCACGCAGCCCGTCGCGCAGGTCGTCGGGTTCGGCGCCGCCGCGAAGTACCTGCACGAGCTCGGGATGGACGGCGTCGCCGCGCACGAGCTCGAGCTCGCCGCGGAGCTGCTGCGCATCGGGGAGATCCCCGGCGTGCGCATTATCGGCCCGCGCGAGCCCGAGGACCGGCTCGCCGTCGTGTCGTTCGTCGTGGACGGCGTGCACGCGCACGACGTCGGCCAGGTGCTCGACGACGCGGGCATCGCCGTGCGCGTCGGTCACCACTGCGCCCAGCCCCTGCACCGCCGCTTCGGGGTCGCCGCGACCGCGCGCGCGTCCGCGTCGGTGTACACCACGCGCGAGGACGTCGACGCGTTCCGGGAAGCATTGGCCGGGGTGCGCGCGTTCTTCTCGGTGGACTGAGAGAGGACCCGATGAGCTCGATCGAGCAGATGTACCAGCAGGTCATCCTGGACCACGCGAAGACCCCGCACGGCCGGGGCCTGGTCGAGGTGGCCGACGGCGCGGCTAGCGGCCAGTCGCACCAGGTGAACCCCACGTGCGGCGACGAGGTGACGCTGCGCGTCGAGCTCGCCGGCGACACGATCGACCGCGTGAGCTGGGAGGGGCAGGGCTGCAGCATCTCGCAGGCGTCCCTGTCCGTCCTCACCGACCTCGTGACGGGGCGGCCGGCCGCCGAGGCCGAGCACCTCGGCGACGTGTTCCGCGAGCTCATGGGCTCGCGCGGCAAGGGCCTCGACGAGGCCGCAGAGGACGAGCTCGGTGACGCCACGGTGTTCACGGGCGTCTCGCGCTACCCGGCACGGATCAAGTGCGCCCTGCTCGGCTGGGCCGCGCTGCGCGACTCGCTCGTCACCTCGGGCGCCCTGAGCGCGCTGGGCGACGCATCAACCGCAATGGCTTCCGACGCGGCGCTCGCCGCGCGGGGAACGACGGAGGAGAACCGATGACCACCGAGACCGGCGCGCCCGCCGCGGGCGCCACGCCGAGCCCGCCGAACGTCGCCGACGTCGAGGAGGCGATGCGCGACGTCATCGACCCGGAGCTCGGCATCAACGTCGTCGACCTCGGCCTCGTCTACGGCATCCAGATCGACCAGAACAACCACGCCGTCATCGACATGACGCTCACGTCCGCGGCCTGCCCGCTGACCGACGTCATCGAGGACCAGTCCGCGCAGGCCCTGGAGGGTCTCGTCGACGGCTTCCGCGTGAACTGGGTCTGGATGCCGCCGTGGGGTCCGGAGAAGATCACCGACGACGGCAAGGAGCAGCTCCGCGCGCTCGGCTTCAACGTCTGAGATCACCGCTCCGACCGACGCCGCGTCCCCGTCAGGGGGCGCGGCGTCGTGCTGTTCCCGGCAGGGCGAGACGTGCCGTCCGCCTCCGTCCGCGGTTCGCCCCTTCCGGTACGTTGACGCGGATCGTCCTGAGTGTTGGGATATGTGCGCCCACACCACTTTTCGGAGGACGACGTGACACAGCAGGACCAGACCGACGCGGGCGGTTCCCCGCGGCAGGTGCGCTATCGCGGCCGGCACCTCCCGATGGTGGCGGTGGTCATCGCGGCGACGATCGCCACCGCCCTGGCGTACAGCGGCATGGTCCTGTTCGGTCTCGAGGTGGCCCACATGTCGCCGCTCGAGGCGTACGGGCTCGCGGGCTTCCTCGAGATCAGCCTCGTCGCCGTGGCGCTCATGGCGCGCAACGCGGCGCTGGAGGGGCGGCCCTACGGCGTGCTCCTCGCGCTCACGTGGGTGCTCTCGGGGACGTCGGGCCTGTTCGCGGCGCTGCACGAGATCGCCGTCCCGACGGCGAGCACCCCGTACATGGTGGTGTTCCGGTTCGTGCCGCCGCTGGTCGCCGCGCTCATGTGGCACCTCGCCCTCGTGGGGGAGCGGCACATGGTCACGGGGCACACGCTCGAGGAGCGTCGTCGTGAGCTGCGCGTCCACGGGTACGTCTCCGCGCTGGAGCAGTGGCGCGACGCGCGCGCCGACAGCGCTGGCTCGCCTGCGGACCTGCGCAAGGTCCGTGCCGCGCACGAGCGGCAGCGCGCCGCCCGGGACGCCGCGCTCAAGCTGCTGACGGTCGAGGACTTCGAGCGTCGCATGCAGGTCTGGGTCGACCGCCTGGAGGCCGCCGAGCGGCACGGCAACCGGCTCGACCTCATCGGGGCGAGCTCCGCGAAGCGCGGCACCGCGCGTGGCAAGGCGGGGGCCGCGGTGTCCGAGGCTCCCGCGCCCGCCGAGGCGCCCATGGCCGTGGCCGCCGTGGCCGCCGGGGCGAGCGGCCCGGCGCTGCTCGCGCCGGGGCCCGCGCGCCACGACGACACCGGCGCGGTCGAGACTTCCCCGACTCCCGAACCGGTCGACGTCGTGACGACCGACGCCGTGACGACCGACGCCGCGCTGCGCGACGAGGTCCCGACGGACGGTGCGCCGTCGGCCGACCTCCCGGTGCGCGAGGTGACCCGCGACCTGCCCGCCGCCGAGGCGACGGCCGAGGCGACCGACGCGGAGACTGCGGAGGACACGCCCGCCGCCGAGCCCGCGTTCGAGGCCCTGCCGGACCTCGAGGCACGAGTCAAGGAGATCTTCGGTCGCACGCGGCCGCTGCCGTGGGAGCAGCCCGTCCCCGAGGAGGCGGAGACGCCGTCGGCCCCCGAGCCGCCGGCCGTGACGGGGCACACGCGCCGCGTCGAGGTCTTCGACCTCCCGCGGCCCCAGGACGTGGAGCCGACGCCGGCGGACGACGCCGGGACGACGCTCGGTGAGGACCCGATGGCCGAGCGCGACCGCCGCATCGTCGAGCTCGCGCGCGAGGGCCTCAACCAGCGCGAGATCGCCCAGCGGGTCTCGGCGTCGCGGTCGACCGTGAGCCGCGTCGTGCGTCGCTACGAGGACCAGCTGGCCGACGAGGCCCGCGAGCTCGCGAACGCCTGAGCCCCCGCCGAACGATCGGCGCCACGACGCCGCGTCCCGTCCGGGGCGTGGCGTCGTGCCGTTCCCACCGCACGCATGGCCGGCGGGTGGCTTTCGCCGTGGGTACCGAGGACCTTGGTCCCCGGGGGCGGCTGTGGTCGGACCGCGTCGCCTAGGGTCGGGGCAGGCACCGGTCGCACCCGGGTCGGGGCCTCGACGCAGCCCCCGCCTCTCGAAAGTGCTCCCCGTGCCCTCCCTCTCTCAGCCCCCGTCCCCCGACGGCCCCCTGGACGGCGACCGGATCGTCGTCGTCGGCGCCGGCATGACGGCCCACCGCCTCGTCGCGGGCCTGCGCACGCGCGACCCCGAGGGCGCCTGGTCCGTCACCGTGATCGGTGACGAGCCGCACGAGCCGTACGACCGCGTGCACCTGTCCGAGTGGTTCGACGCCCGCGACGTCGACGCCCTCACCCTGGACCGCGCGGTGTGGGACGACCCGCGCGTCATGCTCGTCACCGGGGACGCGGTCGCGTCGCTCGACCGCACGGCGAGCGTCGTGACGACACGGTCGGGGCGCCAGGTCCACTACGACCGCGCGGTGCTCGCGACCGGCTCGTGGGCGTGGACGCCGCGCGCGGAGGGCACGGACCTGCCGGGACTGTTCACCTACCGCACGCTGGACGACGTCGAGCGGCTCGCCGAGTGGGTGCGCCTGCGCGAGCGGGCGCTGGGGCGGGCGGTGCGCGGCGTCGTCGTCGGCGGTGGCGTGCTGGGCCTCGAGGCGGCGGCGGCGCTCCAGCGGCTCGGCGCGGAGGCCACGGTCGTGGAGTTCGCCGACCGGCTCATGAGCGTCCAGCTCGACCAGGGCGGCGGCGAGATGCTGCGCCTGCTCATCGAGGACCTCGGCGTCACGGTCCGCACAGGTGCGGGCGCGCACCGGTTCCTGCCTGCGGGCGACGGGTCCGTGGGCTCGGTCGAGCTCACCGACGGCTCCGAGCTGGCGACGGACGTCGTCGTCTTCTCCGTGGGCATCCGTCCGCGCGACAGGGTGGCGCGCGAGGCGGGCCTGGCGATCGGCGAACGCGGCGGCGTCGTCGTCGGCGAGGCGTGCCAGACCTCCGACCCGGGCGTGTGGGCGATCGGCGAGTGCGCGTCGGTCGACGGCGCGTGCGCGGGCCTGGTCGCGCCCGGGAACGACATGGCCGACGTCGTCGTCGACCGCTTCCTCGGCGGCGAGCGCGTGCACCGGCGCACCGACGACGGCACCAAGCTCAAGGGCGTGGGCGTCGAGGCGGCGTCGTTCGGCGACGTCAACGCGGTGAGCGCGGGCGCGCTCGAGGTCTCGTTCGTCGACCCGATCCACCGCCGGTACCGCAAGCTCGTGCTCTCGGACGACGCGACGACGCTGCTGGGCGGCGTGTTCGTCGGCGACATCGAGCTCTACTCGGCGCTGCGTCCGCTCCTGGGCCGCCCGCTCGGCGCCGACCCCGCGGCCGTGATCGCGCCCGACGGCGAGGGCCTGGCCGAGACCGAGCTGCCCGACGAGGCCGTCGTGTGCTCGTGCAACAACGTCGACGCGGGGACGGTCCGGGCCGCGGTGACCGAGCACGGCTGCCGGACGATCGGGCAGGTCAAGGACTGCACGACGGCGGGCACGGTGTGCGGGTCGTGCGTCCCGGCGCTCACGAAGCTGCTGAACGGCGAGCTGTCCCGGGCAGGGGTCACCGTCTCGGACGCGCTGTGCGAGCACTTCGCGATGTCCCGGGCGGCCCTGTACCGGATCGTGCGGGAGGAAGGGCTGCGCACGTTCTCCGAGATCGTCGCGGCGCACGGGACGGGCCGCGGCTGCGCGGTCTGCCGCCCGACCGTCGCGTCGATCCTCTCGACGCTGCGCCGCGGGCACGTCCTCGAGGGCGAGCAGGCCGCGCTCCAGGACACCAACGACCACGTCATGGCGAACCTGCAGAAGAACGGCACCTACTCGGTGATCCCGCGGATGCCCGGGGGCGAGGTGCGTGCGGACCAGCTCCTCGAGTTCGCGAAGGTCGCCGACGACTTCGGGCTCTACGTGCGTGTCACCGGCGGCCAGCGGCTCGCGATGTTCGGCGCGCGCCTCGACCAGCTCCCGGAGATCTGGCGGCGCCTGACGGCCGTGGGTTTCGAGTCCGGGCACGCGTACGGGAAGTCGCTGCGCACCGTGAAGACGTGCGTCGGGCGCACGTGGTGCCGGTTCGGCGTGCAGGACTCGTCGGCCATGGCGGTGCGGCTCGAGCTGCGCTACCGCGGCCTGCGCTCGCCGCACAAGATCAAGTTCGGCGTCTCCGGGTGCGCGCGCGAGTGCGCCGAGGCTCGTGGCAAGGACGTCGGCATCATCGCGACCCACAAGGGGTGGAACCTCTACGTCGGCGGGAACGGCGGAGCCCAGCCGGCCCACGCCCAGCTCCTCGCCGAGGACCTCGACGACGAGACCCTGGTCCGCTACGTCGACCGGTTCCTCATGCTCTACGTCCAGGAGGCCGACCGTCTCCAGCGCACGGCACCTTGGGCCGCGGAGCGCGCGGGCGGGCTCGAGGAGCTGCGCCGCGTCGTCGTCGAGGACTCGCTGGGGATCGCCGACGAGCTCGAGGCCGCGATGGCCGAGCACGTGCGCGACTACGAGGACGAGTGGAGCGCGACGCTCGCGGACCCGGCCAAGCTGCGCAAGTTCACGCCGTTCGTCAACGCGCCGGAGGCCGTCGACGGCGACCTCGCGTTCGTCCCCGAGCGCGGGCAGGTCCGTCCCGCCGACGAGACCGACGCCGTCGCCTACCCGGACCCCCGCGCGGCGCGCGACGTCGCGCTCGTCGCCGCCCGCGCCAAGCTGGAGGACGTCCGATGAGCACGTTCGTCGACATCTGCGCGCTCGACGACCTCGAGCCCGAGCGCGGGGTCGGGGCCCTCCTCGGCGGGACCCAGATCGCCGTCTTCCGGCTCGCCGACGGCACCGTGCGAGCCGTCCAGCAGCGGGACCCCTACTCCGGCGCCAACGTCATGTCGCGTGGCCTCGTCGGCACGCACCGCGTCACGCTCGACGACGGCACGGAGCGCGACGTCGACACCGTGACCACCCCGATGCTCAAGCAGGTCTGGGACGTCGACACCGGCGAGGTGCTCGACGCCGGGGGCAAGGACCGCAGACCCCTGGCGGTCTTCGCGGCCGAGGTGCGCGACGGGCGCGTCCTCGTCGCGGACGTCGCGACCTCGATGCGCGAGGACGGCGGGACGCGCGACGACGTGAGCGGCAGGGCCGTCGTCGGCTGAGGACCTACTGGCCGGTCCTGCCGTCGATCCGCTCGCGCAGGAGGTCGGCGTGCCCGCAGTGCCGGGCATACTCCTCGATCCGGTGGACCAGGACCTCGCGGACCGCGACCCGGTCCGCGCCGAGCCGCTCCCCGAGGTCCGGGTGCCGCGCCAGCACCGCGTCGGTCGCGGCCTGCTCGCGCGCCAGGTTCGCGTACGCCTCGTCGACCACGCCCTGGTCGGCGACCGCGCCGTCGAAGTCCGCGTCGTGCCCCCCGTACAGCGCCGGCTCGCCGTCGTCGTCGGAGACCCACCCGCGCCACTCCCGCTCCACCTCCGCGAGATGGCGGACGAGGCCGAGCAACGACATCGTCGACGGCGGCACGGAGCGCCGTGCGAGTTGCTCGGGGTCGAGGCCCTCGCACTTCATGAGCAGCGTCGTCCGGTAGCTCGCCGTGTAGTCGAGCAGCGTCGCGAGCTCGCCGTCCGGGATCACGCCGTCGGTGTTGCGCGGGTCCTCGTCGGGATCCACCCACATGTCCGGGTAGACGGTCGCGCGGGTCCAGCGCACAGGCTCCTCGGTCATCGCCCCATGCTCGCGCGCGCCGGTGCTCCCCACAAGGTCATTCGTCGGCGGCCCCGGGCGCTAGGATCGGCCACCGCCGGCAAGGACGCCGGTGCACGACCGAAGGAGTCTCCTCGCCCATGATCGTCGCGTGGGGCGCGCTCGCCCTGCTCACCCTCGTCCACCTCGTCGCCCACCTCGTCGGTGCCGAGACCCTCGCCGACTCGTCGCAGTGGTTCCTCATGCCGGTCCTGGCCGGGTGCCTCTGGCTCGCCGCGCGGCGTCGCGCCGCCGACGACCCGGGCCGGCGCTCGCGGCTCATCCGGCTCACGCTCGTCGCGCTGGGCTTCTCGTGGCTCGGCGACACCGCACCCGACCTCGCCGACGGTGACACCGCCTTCCTGGTCATGGTCGGGTTCTTCCTCTGCGCCCAGGTCGTGTACACGATCGCGTTCTGGCCCTACCGCGCGGGCTCCGTCCTGCGCCGCCCGCTCGCGCTCGTGCCGTACGGCCTCGCGCTGCTCGCCCTCGTCGTCGCGTGCGCGCCCAGCGCCGGGTCGCTGCTCGTCCCCGTCGTCGTGTACGGCGTGTGCCTCGTGACGATGGCCGTGGTCGCGACGGGCGTCGATCGGCTCGCCGCGGTCGGGGGTGCGGTCTTCCTCCTGTCCGACGCGCTCATCGCGCTGAACGCCTTCGCCCCGTGGTACGACCTGCCCGGGCACGGCTTCTGGGTCATGCTCACCTACGTCGTCGGCCAGGTGCTCCTCGTGCTCGGCGTGCTCCGGCGGGACCGCGGAGCGTCGGTCACCACCAGGGAAGGAGACCGCACGTGGGTGTCGACGTGACGGTCGCTCGCGTTCGCCCCTCGGTACCTGGCTAGGCGCCCGCGGCCGTGCCCTCGCCGTCGACGTGCACCATGACGAGCGCGACGTCGTCCTGGGAGCCGAGCGGCACGAGCTCCGCGAGGAGCGCGTCGAGCAGCTGGTCCGGCGCGACGTCGCCGAGCGCCTCGACGCGGCCCGGCAGCTCGTCGAGCACGTCCCGCAGGGACCGGTCCCGGCGCTCGACGAGCCCGTCGGTGTAGAGCAGGAGCGTGTCGCCCGGGTCGAGCGACGTCTCGTGCTCGGCGCGCGGGCCGCCGAGCCCGACGCCGAGCATCGGTGACGGGCGTGCCGTGAGCAGGTGGGCGGTCCCGTCCGCGCGACGCACGACGGGCGGCACGTGCCCGGCGCTCGCCCAGCGCACCGTGCGCCTCCCCGTCGAGCCGGGGGTGCCGACGCGCGCGACGGCGACGGTCGACAGCGCCTGCAGCCCGAGACCCTCCGCGGTGCGCTCGGCGGCGTCGAGCGCCTCGGCAGGACCGGCGTCCGTCGCGAACGCGACCGAGCGCAGCACCCCGCGCAGGTGGCCCATGTGAGCCGCGGCGGCGACGTCGTGCCCGGTGACGTCGCCGACCACGACCGTCGTCTCGCCGTCGGGGTGCACGAACGCGTCGTACCAGTCCCCGCCGACGTGGACCTCCGGCACCGCCGGGCGGTACCGCACGTCGATCGTCAGACCGGGGATGCGCGGGGGAGGCGTGAGCACGGAGTCCTGGAGGGCGAGCGACGCGCTGCGCTCGCGCGTGATGACGTCCGCGTACCGGTCGACGGACGACCCGAGCAGCAGAGCCTGGTCGACGACCGAGAGCGCGGTGGCGTCGGCGGGGCCGGTGGTGCGCCCCACGTCCGGGATCGCGACCCCGCCGGCCAGCACGACCGATGTCACGTCCTCCGCGCGGTGCACGACGGCCGTGACCCGGCCCGCGGCGTCGAGCACCGGGAGGTTCGTCGTGAGCCACCAGCGTTCGACCCACCCGCCGGCAGTCCCGCGCAGGTCGTACCGGTGCGGGCCGATCATCTCGATCTGCCCCGTGCGCGCGACCCGCTCGAGCGACAGCACGACCCGGTCGACGGCGCCCTGGTCCGGTCCCTGGGCCGGGAAGACGTCGAGGTAGTGGCGCCCGACGACGGCGCTCGCGGGCGCGTCGATCGTCCGCAGGAGCGACTCGTTCGCGTCGAGGATCGTGAGGTCCGGCGCGAGGACCGCCTTGGGGGCCGTGAGGACCGAGAAGACGGCGTGATAGTCGACGGGGCCGGCGGTCCCGTCCGGCTCCGGCGGCGTGCGGACGGCACCCCCCTGGCTTCCTGCCACACTCCGAGCCTGCCTCAATCCTGGGGGTTCGCAGGTCGAGCGAAGGTCCCGAAGGTTCCCGACGGACGGCCGGAGGTGCCGGTGCGGCCGCGCTAGCCGACGGCGGTGACCGGGGACGCGAGCGGCGTGCCCGACCCGTCGCGGCGCTGGTCGACCGGCGGCAGGTCGACCGACTGCCCGCCGGACCCCGTGGCCCGTGCCGGCCCCTGGCCGACCCACGCGAGGATGAGCGCGTCCTCGCCCTTGAGGAACCGGTGCGCGCGGACGCCGCCGGTCCCGCGGCCCTTGCCGGGGTAGAGCTCGTAGGGCGTCACCTTGCCGGCGCCGGTCTGGGTCCCGGGGAGCGCGTCGGACGACCCCGCGACGGTGACGACGACGCCGAGGTCGCGCACGTCGGCCGGGACGACGCCGAAGAACGCGACCCGCTGGCCGTCGGCGAGCCGGATGCCGGCCATGCCACCGGCCGGACGGCCCTGCGGCCGGACCGCGGACGCGTCGAAGTGCAGCAGGGACGCGTCGCTGGAGACGAACACGAGCTCGTCGGCGTCCGTCGCGGGCGCCGCGCCCACGACGGTGTCGCCGTCCTTGAGCCCCATGACCTCCCACTCGTCGCGGTTGCCCGGGACGTCGCCCGGGGTGACGCGCTTGACGACGCCCTGCGCGGTGCCGAGCGCGAGCGGGGGAGCGTCGGGGTCGAGCGACGCGATGGTCACCGCGTCCTCGCCCGGCTCGAGCGCGACGACCTCGCTGAGCGGGACGCCGCCGGACAGGCTCGGCGCGTTGTCCGTCGGCGGGAGCGCGGGCAGGTCGAGCACGGAGACGCGCAGCATGCGGCCCCGGCTCGTGACGAGGCCGACCTCGCCGCGCGCGGTCGTGCGGACCGCGGCGCGCAGCACGTCGTGCGCGGCGCGCGGTCCCGAGCGCGCGGGCTCCGTCTCGTCGCTCGTGCGGGCGAGCAGCCCGGTCGCGGAGAACAGCGCCCAGCACGTGGTGTCGGCGACCTCGAGCGGGACGGCCGAGGTCGTCGTCGGTGCCGCGCCCGCGGACTCCAGCAGGATCGTGCGGCGCGGGGTGCCGTACGTCTTGGCGACGTCCGCCATCTCGCCCGACACCACGGCGCGCAGCCGCGCGTCGCTGCCGAGGATCTCCTGGAGCTCCTCGATCTCGCGGCGCAGCGTCTCCTGCTCCTTCTCGAGCTCGATGCGCGAGAACTTGGTGAGGCGGCGCAGCTGGAGCTCGAGGATGTACTCCGCCTGCGGCTCCGACAGGTCGAACACCGTCTGCAGGCGGCCGCGGGCGGTCGCCGTGTCGTCGGACGACCGGATCACCTGGATGACCTCGTCGATGTCGACGATCGCGACGAGCAGGCCGTCCACGAGGTGCAGCCGCTCGGAGCGCTTGCGCAGCCGGTACGCGGAACGACGGCGCACCACGTCGATGCGGTGGTCGACCCACACCGACAGCATCTCCCGCAGGCCGAGCGTGCGCGGCTGGCCGTCGACGAGCGCGACGTTGTTCATGCCGAACGAGTCCTCGAGCGGCGTGAACTTGTAGAGCTGTTCGAGCACCGCCTCGGGGTTGAAGCCCGTCTTCACCTCGACGACGATGCGCAGCCCGTGCTCGCGGTCCGTGAGGTCGGTCGCGGCCGTGATCCCCTGGATCTTCTTCGTCTTGACGCCCTCGGCGATCTTCTCGATCACCTTCTCCGGGCCGACGAGGTAGGGCAGCTCGGTGATGACGATGCCCTTGCGGCGCGGCGTGAGGCTCTCGACGCGCGCGGTGGCGCGCGTGCGGAACGTCCCGCGGCCCGTGCGGTAGGCGTCCCGGACGCCGTCGAGGCCGACGATCTTGCCGCCCGTGGGCAGGTCCGGGCCGGGCACGAACCGCATGAGCGACTCGAGGTCGGCGTCCGGGTGCGCGACGAGGTGGCGCGCCGCCGCGACGACCTCGACGAGGTTGTGGGGCGCCATGTTGGTGGCCATGCCGACCGCGATGCCCGACGCGCCGTTGACGAGCAGGTTGGGGATCGCCGCGGGCAGGACCTCGGGCTGCTGGAGCTTGTTGTCGTAGTTCGGCACGAAGTCGACGACGTCCTCGTCGAGCCCGGCCGTCATCGCGAGCGACGGCGGCGCGAGGCGCGCCTCGGTGTACCGGGACGCGGCGGGGCCGTCGTCGAGCGTGCCGAAGTTGCCGTGCCCGTCGACCAGCGGCAGCCGCAGCGAGAAGTCCTGGGAGAGGCGCACGAGCGCGTCGTAGATCGCGGCGTCGCCGTGCGGGTGCAGCTTGCCCATGACCTCGCCGACGACGCGCGCCGACTTCACGTGGGCGCGGTCGGGGCGCAGCCCCATGTCGGCCATCATGTAGAGGATGCGGCGCTGGACGGGCTTGAGGCCGTCCCGCGCGTCGGGCAGGGCGCGCGAGTAGATGACGGAGTAGGCGTACTCGAGGAACGACGTCTCCATCTCCGCCTGGACGTCGACGTCGACGATCTTCTCGTTCACCTCGGCCGGGTCGATCGAGGGGGTCGAGGACTTGCGCGCCATGGGCCTGCGGGCTCCTGCCGTTCGGTGCGCCGCGGTGGCGCGGGGTCTGTGCCGTCGTGGCCGGCGCTGTGCCGGCCGGGGTGCTGCGGTTGCGTGCCGCACGCGAGGGTACGCCACGGGTCCGACACGCGGTGCCACGGCGCCTGCCGCGGCGCGGTGCGGGGTTCCGTCCCGCGACGCCTGCCGGGACCATTGTCCTCCCGCCTCGGGCCGGGGTGGCGCAGGCGCACCGCGCGCGCGACCGCATAGCCTGGGGGCGTGAACGACGGCGCGCCGGGGCGGGGCCCGGACCGGTACCCGGTGGAGTGGGAGGCCGACGTCGTGCTGCGCGACGGGACCACCACCCACGTGCGGCCCATCCGCCCCGAGGACGCCGACGCGCTCCAGCGCTTCCACGTCGGCCAGTCCGAGCGCTCCACGTACCTGCGGTTCTTCGCGCCCATGGAGCGGCTGTCCGAGCGCGACCTCGAGCGCTTCACGCGCGTCGACCACGTGGACCGCGTCGCGCTCGTCGCCGTGCGACCGCGCGACAGCGCCCCCGGGGACGGCGGCGAGGACATCATCGGCGTCGCGCGGTTCGACCGCACCGGACCGGCCGAGGCGGAGGTCGCCTTCAACATCGCCGACTCCGCGCAGGGGCGGGGCCTGGGCTCCGTGCTGCTGGAGCACGTCGCCGCGGCGGCGCGCGAGCGTGGCGTGCGCCGCTTCACCGCCGAGGTGCTGCCGCAGAACGGCAAGATGCTCGCCGTGTTCCGCGAGGCCGGGTACGACGTGCGCCAGCAGATGGACGACGGCTTCGTCCAGGTCAGCGTCGACCTCGACCCCACGGAACGGTCCCGGGCCGTCATGGCGGACCGCGAGCACCGCGCGGAGGCCCGGAGCATGCAGGGGCTGCTGGGCGCCACGAGCGTCGTGCTCGTCGGTCCCGACGCCCCGCTCGACGCGGGCGCGGAGCACGACGGCGAGGCCCTCGACCGCCTGCTGGCGCAGCGCGCGCTCGCCGCGCTCGACCGCAGCGCCGTGACGGTCCACGTCGTGGGTGCCGCGCGCGCGCCGGGGGAGGGGCGGTCGCACGCATCCCTCGCCGACGTGCCCGGCCCCGTCGACCTCGCCGTCGTCGCGCTGCCGCCGCCCGCGGCGATCGACGCGGTCCGCCGGCTCGCGCGCCTCGAGGTGCGAGGCGTCGTCGTGCTGTCGGCCGGCTTCGCCGAGACCGGGCCGGACGGGCTCGCGCTGCAGCGCGAGCTCCTGCGCGTCGCGCACACGGCGGGCCTGCGCGTCGTCGGGCCCGCGAGCTACGGGCTGCTGCGCACGGGCGACGCACCCGACCGTCCGGCGCTCGCCGCGACCCTCGCCCACGACCTGCCGGCCCCCGGCGTGGTGGGCCTGTTCAGCCAGTCCGCGCCCATGGCCGTGACCCTCCTCGCGACGACGGCGCGGCGTGGCCTGGGCGTGTCGTCGTTCCTGTCCGCCGGGCACCGCGCGGACGTCTCCGGCAACGACCTCATGCAGTACTGGCAGGACGACGCCGCGACCCAGGTCGTGTGCCTCTACCTCGAGTCCATCGGCAACCCGCGCAAGTTCTCGCGGATCGCGCGCCGCCTCGCGTCGGTCAAGCCCGTCGTCGTGGTCACGGCCGGGCGCTCGGGGCACGTCGTGCCGCCGGGGCACGCGGTCCGCTCGACGCGCGCGCCGCGGCGGACGCTCGAGGAGATGCTCCGGCAGTCCGGCGTCATCCGTGCCGAGAACACGCACCACATGATCGACATCGCCCAGCTCCTCGCGCACCAGCCGCTCCCCGCCGGGCGTCGCGTCGGCATCCTCGCGAGCTCCGCGTCGCTCGCCGCGCTCGTCGCCGAGGCGTCCGCGTCGGCGGGCCTCGTCGTCGCGCGCTCGGACTTCCTGCCCGAGGACGCGTCCGCGGACGAGCTCGCCGCCACGGTCGACGCGCTCTACGCGCCCGACGCGTGCGACGTCGTCGTGGTGGTGCAGGTCCCCGTCGTCGGGCCCCGGCGCACCGACGTCTCGCGCGCCGTCGCGGACGCGGCCGCGCGCACGGGCCGCACGACCGTGGCGAGCATGCTCGGCCTGCACGGCCTCACCGACGAGCTCTCGGCGCCCGCCCCCGCGGCGGAGGACGGGACCGGGACCGCCCTCGTGCGTGTCCCCGCCTACTCGACGCCGGAGGACGCCGTCGCCGCGCTCGGCGCCGTCGTGCGCTACGCGCGCTGGCGCGAGGCCGACCACGGCACGCCCGTGCGCCCGGCCGGCGTCGACCCGGTGCGGGCGCGCGCGCTCGTCGAGGGCGCGCTCGCCGGCCAGGACGCCGTCGACCTCGACCCGACGACGACGGCGGAGCTGCTCGCGTGCTACGGCGTGCGGGTCTGGCCCGCGCGCCGGGTGCGCAGCGCCGACGAGGCGGTCGAGGCCGCGCGCGAGGTCGGCTGGCCCGTGGCGCTGAAGAGCACCGCGGCAGGCCTGCGGCACCGCGCCGACCTCGGGGGCGTGCGGCTGGACATCGCGGACGAGACCGAGCTGCGCACGGACTTCGCGCAGATGCGCGAGGCGCTCGCGGCGGTGCTGCCGGGCGCCGCGGACGAGCCGTTCGAGGTCCAGGCGATGGCCGACGCGGGCGTCGCGTGCGTGGTCCGCTCGACCGAGGACCAGCTCTTCGGGCCCGTCGTCTCGTTCGGGCTCGCGGGCGACGCCGTCGACCTCCTCGGCGACGTCGCCTACGGCGTGCCGCCCCTGACCGACGTCGACGTCGCGGCCATGGTCCGCTCGGTGCGCGCCGCGCCGCGCCTCTTCGGCTACATGGGCACGCACGTGGTCGCGACGGCCGCGCTCGAGGACGTCCTGGCGCGCGTGTCCGTGCTCGCGGACGACCTGCCCGAGGTCCGCAGCCTCGAGCTGTACCCCGTCGTCGTCTCGGAGCACGGGGCCGCGGTCCTCAGCGCGCGCGTCACGCTCGCCGACGCGCAGCGCGCCGACGCGCTCCGGCGGGCCCTGCCGGGCTGACGGGCCGATCCCTGCCCGCCCAGGACCCGACGGCGGGTGGCCCCGGCCCGGCGCCGGATGGGACAATGCGCGGGTGCCCTCTGCTACCTCCAACGCCTGGACCGACCTGACGACCCAGCTCCACCGCGCCGGCTACTACCCGGAGCTCGTCGCGGACGTCCTCGACCTCGCGGTCGCGGGGGAGGAGATCGTCTCGCACCTCGTGCTCCCCGAGACGACGTTCGACGCGACCGAGGTGCGCCGCCACCTCACGGTGCTCGTCCTCACGCCCACGCGGCTCGTCACGGCGCACGTCGACGACCACCCGGCGGACAGCGAGAACCCGTCGGCCTCCGCCGCCGCCACGACCGAGGCGGTGCCCCTGTCCGAGGTGCGGTCGGTCTCGCTCACGCACGTCGTGGCGGAGCCGCACGAGCACCGTGCGGGCACCGCGCCCCTCGAGGTCACGCTCGCGCTCGGCTGGGGCGCGGTCTCGCGCGTCGACCTCGAGCCCGCCGGCTGCCCCGACCCCGCGTGCGACGCCGACCACGGGCTCACCGGCCAGATCACGCCTGACGACGTCGTCGTCCGGGTGAGCGCCGAGGCGGAGGGCCGGGACGCCGTGCGGGCCGCGGTGGACTTCGCGCGGGCCCTGTCGCGCTCGACGACGCGGCACAGCGCCCGGTGAGCGAGGCACCCGCGGACGCGCCGGCCCCGGTCGCCGCCCCGGCGCTCCCTCCTGGTCTGCTCGCGCCCGAGTACGGGACGGGCGGCCTCGCGGCGGTCCTGCCCGCCGCCGCGGGCGCGCTGGGCGTGAGCCTGACGACGGCCACGGGGCTCGCGAGCGGGGCCGCGCGCAGCGCCCTCGACCTCCCGCGCGCCGAGCGCGTGTGCGTCGTGCTCGTCGACGGTCTCGGCCACCTCAACCTCGCCGAGCGCGCGGGTCACGCGCCGTTCCTGCGCTCGCTCCTGCCCGACGCGCGGCCCCTCACCTCGACGTTCCCCAGCACGACCGCCGCCGCGATCGGCGCGTTCGGCACGGGCACCGCGCCGGGCCGCACGGGCATGCTCGGGTACACGCAGCGCAACCCGGTGACGCGCGGCCTCGCCAACATGGTGTCGTGGGAGGGCGCTCCCGCGCCCGCCGAGCTCCAGCGCGAGGAGCCGGTGCTCGCGCGCCTGGCCGGGGCGGGTGTGGCGGTGACGTCGACCGGCCCGGCCCGGTTCGCCGGGTCGGGCATGACGGTCGCCGCGCTGCGCGGTGGCACGTACGCGTCTGCCGAGCCGCTGTCGGGGCGTGTCGACGCGGCCGTCCGCGCGCTGTCCCGGCCCGGGCTCGTCTACCTCTACTGGGGCGAGGTGGACAAGGCGGGCCACCACCACGGCAGCACGTCGTGGCAGTGGGGCGACGAGCTCGAGGCGCTCGACCGCGAGCTCGCGCGCCTCGTGCGGTCCGTGCCGCGGGGCACCCTCGTCCTCGTCACCGCGGACCACGGCATGGTCGACGTCGACCCGGCGCTGCGCCGCGACGTCGCGACCGACCCCGCGCTCTCACGCGGCGTCGAGCTCGTCGGCGGCGAGCCGCGCGCCGTCCACGTGTACACCGAGCCCGGCCAGTCGGCGGCCGTCGCCGCGCGCTGGCGCGACGTCCTGGGCGACGACGCGCTCGTGCTGGAGCGGGAGGAGGTGCTGGCGCGGGGCTTCCTCGGGCCCGCCCCCCGCCCCGAGGCCGTCGCCGCCGCCGGCGACGTCATGGTCGCGCTGCGAGGGCGGGCGACCGTCGTCGACTCGCGCACCCAGACGCCCGCGTCGCTCACGCTCCTGGGCGTGCACGGCTCGCTCACCGAGCGCGAGATGCGCGTGCCGCTGCTCGTCGCGGCCACCTGACCCGACCGCGCCCCGTCGTCCCGGAGCCACCGGCGCGACCGCACCGACCGACCTCGCGGAGGACCGCCGATGGCAGAGCTCGTCTTCTTCTCCGGGACCATGGACTGCGGCAAGTCCACCCTGGCGCTCCAGCTCGACCACAACCATGCCGCGCGGGGCCGGCGCGGGCTGATCTTCTCGCGCGACGACCGCGCCGGGACCGACCGGCTCTCCTCGCGCCTCGGTCTCGAGGTCGTCGCGCGCGAGGTCCACGACCACACCGACTTCTGGTCGCTCGTCACAGCCGAGCCGGAGCCCGTGGACTACCTCGTGTGCGACGAGGCGCAGTTCTACTCCCCGGCGCAGGTCGAGCAGCTCGCGCGTCTCGTCGACGAGACGGAGATCGACGTCTTCGCGTTCGGCATCACGGCCGACTTCCGCACGCGCCTGTTCCCGGGGTCCGCGCGCCTCATCGAGCTCGCGGACCGTGTCGAGGTCCTGCAGGTCGAGTCGCTGTGCTGGTGCGGTCGGCGCGCCACGCACAACGCGCGCACGGTGGACGGACGCATGGTGGTGGAGGGCGACCAGGTCGTCGTCGGGGACGTCCGGGCCGGCTCGGGGGAGATCGGCTACGAGGTGCTGTGCCGCCGCCACCACATGCGGCGCATGACGACGGCGGTCGCGCGCCGGCACGCGACGGAGGACGGGCTGCCGCTCGACCTGCCGCGCTGACGCGACGCGGTCGTCACTCGGGGCGGGCCCCGAAGACGATCTCGTCCCAGCTCGGGACCTTCGCGCGCGACCGGTTCTTCCCCTTGCGGGCCTCGCGCGCGGCCTGGGGCCGCGCGACGCTCGCGGAGCCGTCGGCGTCGGCGTCGGCCGGCGACGGCCCGTCGTCGGCCGTGCCCGCCTGCCCGGGCGCGTCGGTCTCCGGGCGCGCGGGCTCGTCGTGACCGTCCGCGGACGCGTCGGCGACGACGGGGCTCTGCTGGGGTCGGATCGTCGGCAGGTGCACCACGGTCGCACCCGCGGGCAGACCGCCGGAGAAGCCGCCCTCGGGCTCGTCCTGCGCACGGCTCCCCGGGGCGAGCGGCCCGAATCCCTCGAACGGCTCCTGCCCCACGGTGTCGCCCGCGGGCGTCGGGTCCTTGCGCGGGCGCACGCCGCGCCGCTGGCTCAGGTCGTCGAGCAGCTCGGCCGTCCCGTCGTCGGCGGGCGGCGCGGACCGCAGTCCGCGGGCGCTGCGCGCGGTCGCGTCCACGTCGAACACCGCGACGGCCCCGGGGGCCGGGTCGCGCGGGGCGTCCGTCCCGGAGAGCCAGCGCGCCTCGTCGTCGAGCGCCTGCAGCGCGCGCGTCGCCGGGTCATAGGTCCAGCGGGCGGTGCGCTCCCCGGTCCCGGCCTCGAACGTCGCCGTCACGACCCACGGCGAGCCGTGCTCGCGCGCGGCGCTCCACGCGACCGCGGCGGGGTCGACGTCGCGCGCGGCGAGCCGCTGCGCGACGAGCTCGCCCACCGTCGGGGAGTCCTCGTCGTGCCCCGGGCGCAGCCCGCGCACGCGCTCGACGACGTACTCCTGCTCGGCGACGACCGGACCGGCGAACCGGCGCACGTGCTCGACGCCGAGCCCCGCGGCCTCGGCGACCGCCTCCACGGAGTCCCCGGCGCGCAGGCGGGCCTGGATCTCCCGCGGGGCGAGGTTGCGCTCGCCCTCCGCGCGCAGGTGCTCCAGGTGCGGGCGGTCGCGCCGTACGGCCGCGCGCAGCGCCTCGGTGATGGGCAGCACGAACTGCGCGCCACCCGTCGCGCGCAGGACGAGGTGCTCCCCGTCCTCGTGCAGTCTCACCAGCTCCAGCTCGTCCATGGACCCTCCCGTGTCGCCGCGCCCGGTGGCGCTCGCGGTGCTGCTCGTGTGCTGCTCGTGTGCCGCCCGTGTGCCGCTCGTGGTGCCGTCCCGGTCGCCCGGGGCCCGGCCGCGTGCCGGACCGCCGTGCGCCGTGGACCGCGACACCCGCGCCACCGCTCCCTCGAGGGTGCCATCGTCCCATCCCCGAGCCGCGCAGCACGCGCGGTGCGCCGCCCATTCGCACCGGTCCCACCCGGCCCCGGCCCGGCCCCAGCGGGCCGCGGCTGGGATGATGCGGAGGTGATCCTCGACCTCGTCCCCGGCGACGCCCTCGAGCTCGCCGGCGTGTTCTTCGCGGCGCTCTCCGGCGGGCTCGCCGCGGTGCGCAAGCGGTTCGACCTCGTCGGCGTCCTCGTGCTCGCCTGGGCCGCCGGCCTGGGCGGCGGGCTCCTGCGCGACGTCCTCATCGGGGCGATCCCGCCCGTCGGGATCTCCGACTGGCGGCTCGTGGCGGTCGCAGCCCTCGCCGGCGTCGTCACGTTCTTCTGGCACCCGCGGCTCGAGCAGCTGCGGCGCAGCATCATCGTGCTCGACGCCGGCGCCCTCGCCCTCTTCGTGCTGTCCGGCACCATGAAGGCGCTCGAGTACGGCGTCGGCCCGCTCGCGGCGGTCTTCGCCGGGGTGCTGACCGGGGTGGGGGGCGGCATCCTGCGGGACCTGCTGACCAACGAGGTGCCGCTGCTGTTCCAGGACAAGCAGCTGTACGCCATCCCGGCGCTCGCGGGCGCCGCGCTCACGGCGGCGCTCGCCGAGGCGGGCATGCTCGGCCCGTTCTCGCAGGCGGCGGTGCTCGCGCTCGTGTTCGGCTTCCGCCTCGTCTCGCTCCGCCTCGGCTGGTCCGCGCCCGGCCCGTGGGAGGGTCGCCGGGCACGCCGCGGGTCGGGCAGGATGTGAGCCGTGCGCCTCTTCATCGACGACCCCCGGCAGCCCGACGACGTCACCGTGGCCGACCTGCGCGACCTGGCCGAGCGCCTCGCGCGCGAGGCCGGCGAGCTGGTCCGCTCCGGCCGCCCCGACCGCGTCGAGGTGGCCGCGACGAAGTCGACCGCGACCGACGTCGTGACGCGGATGGATGCCGACTCCGAGGCGCTGCTGCGCCGCGGCATCGCGGCCGCCCGCCCCGACGACGCGATCCTCGGCGAGGAGGAGGGCGCCTCGGCCGGGACGTCCGGAGTCACCTGGGTGATCGACCCCGTCGACGGGACCGTGAACTACCTCTACGGCGTCGCGTCGTACGCGGTGTCGGTCGCCGCGGTGGTCGGTCCGCCCGACCCGCTGGAGTGGACCGTGCTCGCCGGGGCGGTGCACTCGGTCGTCGACGACCGCACGTGGACGGCGGGGCTGGGCGCCGGCGCGACGCTCGACGGCCGCCCCGTGCACGTCAACGCCGAGACCGACCTCGGCCAGTGCCTCGTCGGCACCGGCTTCGGGTACGACGCCGACCGCCGTCGCGCGCAGGCCCGCGTGCTGCTCGACGTGCTGCCGCAGGTCCGCGACATCCGTCGGCTCGGCTCGGCTGCGATCGACCTGTGCCTCGTCGCCACGGGCGAGCTCGACCTCTACTACGAGCGCGGCCTCAACCCGTGGGACATGGCCGCGGGAGCGCTCGTCGCGCACGAGGCCGGGGCGCGCGTGACGGGCCTGCGGGGCCGGGCCGCGGACCGCGAGATGACGGTCGCGGGACCGCCCGAGGCGGTCGCGCGCCTGGTCCGGATCCTCGAGGACGCGGGCGCCGACTCCGACTCCTGAGGCGGCACCGCGCACCCGTGACCAACGACACCCGGTCGCGTGCCGCGACACAGGGTGCATCCCTCAGGGAAATGGTGCAGAATCCGGGGGCCCACCGGGAACAATTCCGGTGCGCCGCGCATTGATGAGCGTGCAGTGCCACGAACCCCCTCGGGGCACGTCACGTCACGGGGTGCCCCCGCACCCCGCACCCGTGCCGCCCGGCACGACCGGCCGTCGCCGGTGGTCCGGACGCGCACAGTCGCGATCGACGATATTCCGGAGAGTGACCCCACAGATGGCAACAGACTACGACGCCCCCCGCAAGAGTGAAGAGGAGCTCAGCGAGGACTCGCTCCAGGAGCTCCAGGCTCGTCGCTCCGACAAGAGCTCGGGCGTCGTTGACGAGGACGAGACCGAGGCGGCCGAAGGCTTCGAGCTGCCCGGTGCCGACCTGTCCGGCGAGGAGCTCTCCGTCCGGGTCCTTCCTCGTCAGGCGGACGAGTTCACGTGCGCGAGCTGTTTCCTCGTGCACCACCGCAGCCAGCTCGCCTACGAGAAGAACGGCCAGCAGATCTGCTCGGAGTGCGCTGCCTGACCCGCCGCGCACCACGGCCGACGGCCGCCGCCCCCTCCCCGGGGCGGCGGCCGTCGGCGTTCGCGGGCCTGCGCTCAGGCGGCGTGCGCGGCGCGGACCGCGTCGGCCAGGTTCTGCGGGTGCCGGGTCGAGACGAGCCAGTACGGCGTCGGGTCCTGCGGGTCCTCGAGCACCACGTGGACCCCGGTGCGCGCCCAGGCGCGCAGGCACACGTACGCGCGCGCGTCGAGGCGGGGGCCGAGCTGGACGCGCATCGCGTCGGCGTCGAGGGTCGTCACCTGGCCGAGCAGGGACGCCGGGACGTGGGCCCGCCCCGCCCGGAGCTCGCCGTCGGCGACCTCGACGACCGGCGACGTCCACCACAGCGCGACGACGCCCGCGACGGCGGCCAGGCCGCCGACGCCGAGCGCGATGGCGTGGCTCGCCGGCCACAGGGCGATCCCGAGGACGAGGGCGAAGCCGAGCGCCGCGGCCCAGCCGCCCACGCCCGGGACGAGGCGCTCGCGGTACGAGGCCGTGCTCGCGGCGCCGGAGGTCCCGGCGGGTCCGCGGGTCGGGGACGGGGTGCTGCGGTCGGCGGCGTCGGTCATGGGTCCATCATCCCAGCACCTCGTACCGTGGCCGACGTGCTCGCGGCGCTCCGCGCGCACTAGGCTCTGCGGGTGCCGAACCACCAGCAGCCCTCGACCGGCGACGTCGACGTCCTCATCACGCTCCTCGACGACGTCCCCCTGCCCGCCTACGCCCACCCGGGCGACGCGGGCGCGGACCTCGTGACGACCGTCGACGTCGAGCTGGCGCCGGGGGAGCGGGCCGTGGTCCCGACGGGTGTGTCGATCGCGCTGCCCGACGGCTACGCGGCGTTCGTGCACCCGCGCTCGGGTCTCGCGGCGAAGCACGGGCTCACGGTCGTCAACGCGCCGGGGACCGTGGACGCCGGGTACCGCGGCGAGATCAAGGTGACGCTGCTCAACACCGACGTGCGCGAGCCCGTCGTCCTGCGGCGCGGGGACCGGGTCGCCCAGCTCGTCGTCCAGAAGGTCGAGCGGGCGCGGTTCGTGCAGGCCGAGCGCCTGCCCGGGTCGCACCGCGGCGAGGGCGGGTTCGGGTCGAGCGGCGGGTGGACGCCCGTACCCTGACCGGCGCACCCCGACCGCCGCTGCGCGGGCTAGTGTGGAATCAGTGCGGGACGAGCGTCCCGTGAGGAGACCCGGCCGAGTGCCGGGCAGGTGAAGGAGTTCGTCCGTGGGTCTGTTCCGTCGCTCCAGGTCGTCCGAGCCGGCCGAGTCGTCCGAGCCGTCGGGCACGACGTCCGAGCAGGCCGGCGACGGCGCGCCCGCCCCGGAGACGGCCGCCGAGGCCCCCGCGCGCGGCCCCTACGACTCCTCCCAGGTGCCCGAGCGCGGCCCGCGCCTCGACCTCGGCGCGGTGTGGCTCCCCGGCGTGCCGGGCATGGAGCTGCGCATGGAGGTCGACAAGAAGACGCAGCGCATCACGGGCGTGGCGTGCGCGGTCGGCGGCTCCGGGCTCCAGGTGCAGGCGTTCGCCGCACCGCGCACCGAGGGCATCTGGGACGAGATCCGCGGCGAGATCGCGGCGTCCGTCACCAAGCAGGGCGGCACGGTCGACGACCTGCCCGGCCCGTTCGGGCGCGAGCTGCTCGCGCGCATCCCCGCGCAGACGCCGGACGGCCGCCCGGGCGTCCGGCCCGCGCGCTTCGTGGGGGTCGACGGCCCGCGCTGGTTCCTGCGCGGCGTGCTCACGGGCAAGGCGGCGGTCGACCCGGCCGAGGCGCGCCTGCTGGAGTCGGTGTTCGCCAACATCGTCGTCGTGCGCGACCAGAACCCGCGCCCGCCGCGCGACCTGCTCACCCTGCACCTGCCGGGCAAGGGCCCCGACGCCGCCGCGGCCCCGACCCCGGCCGGCGCCCCCGAGACGCCGTCGTTCGACCCGCTGACCCGTGGGCCGGAGATCACGGAGATCCGCTGACATGGTCCCCACCCTGCGTGACGCCTGGCGCACCGCGCTCGCCTCCCAGGAGGAGCTCGCGGCCGACGAGGAGCGCACCGAGGCGGCCCGGCAGAAGGGCTGCCGTGCCGTGGCCGAGCTGCCCAACCGCCGCCGCGCGAAGATCTCCGGCGTCCTGCGGTCCGTCGTGCTCCGCCCGCGCGAGGGCGTGCCGACCGTCGAGGTCGAGCTCTTCGACGGGTCCGGGGTCGTCGACCTCGTCTGGCTCGGGCGCCGCCGGATCGCGGGCATCGAGCCCGGGCGCCGTGCGCTCGTCGAGGGCCTCGTGTGCGACGTCGACGGTCGCCGCACCATCTTCAACCCGCGCTACGAGCTGCTGGCCAAGCCGGGGGAGTGACCGCGCGGCCGTCGTGCACGGCCGTGCCGTACGATCCTGCGCACCCGACCCGGCCGCGCCGGCCCTCCCGCCGGCGCCGCCCACCCGAGCCCCCGAGGACGCCACGACATGACGAGCAGCAGCGACGCGACCGGCGGCCCCGCGGGCGGGCGCCCCGACCCGGAGCGCGCTCCCGTGGCGCACGACGCCGAGGTGGTGGAGACGGTGGTCGACGACGTCGCGGCGCCCGAGGACGGCCGCGCTCGCGGCGTGCGCGCGCTCGCGGGCGAGGACTTCTCGGTGGCCGACGCGATCGGCGGCGTGCGCGGGCTCGTGGAGTCCGTCGCGCCGGGGCTGGTGTTCGTCGTCGTCTACGTCGCGACGACGAACCTGCGCTGGGCGCTCGTGACGTCCGTGGCGGCGGCCCTCGTGGCCGTCGCGGCGCGCCTCGTCCAGCGCACGCCCGTGACGCAGGCGTTCGGCGGTCTCCTGGGCGTGGGCATCGGCGTCCTGTGGGCGTGGCGCTCGGGGGAGGCGCAGGACTACTTCGCGTGGGGCCTGTGGACCAACGCCGCGTACCTCGTCGCGCTCCTCGTGTCCGTCGTGGTCCGCTGGCCGCTCGTCGGGCTCGTCGTCGAGGGCTTCCGCAGCGGCTTCGGCGTGGGGACGGCGTCGGGCGGCGCGGCCGCGGCCGACGGTGACCCGCGCGCGAGCGCGGACGCTCCCGCGGAGCAGCCCGCCGAGCGGGCCGCCGGGGGCGCGGGAGAGCCCGGCGCGTTCGCGCGCTGGGCGCGGGCGTGGCGGTCGGACCGCGCGCTCGTGCGCCGCTACACCGCCGCGACGTGGCTGTGGATCGGGCTCTTCGGGGCGCGTCTCGCGGTCCAGGTGCCGCTGTACCTCGACGGCGACGTCGGCTGGCTCGGTACCGCGCGCCTCGTCATGGGGATCCCGCTGTGGGCCCTCGTGCTGTGGCTCACGTGGATCCTGGTGCGCCGCCCGGCGACCGCCGGTCCGCGGCCCGCGGCATAGCCGCGGGGCGCGCGCGGCGCGCCCTCAGAGCAGGTCGCCGCCGAGCTCGGGAGGCTCGACGGGCGCGTCCGGCGCCGTCGGGCCGTCCTCGGCCTCCCCGGCGAGCAGCCGGGCCAGCGCGCCCTCGTCCGCCTCGTTCCCCGTGACGAGCAGGAGCTCGTCCCCGACCTCGAGCGTGTCGTCGGCGCTCGGCGCGATCGGGCGCGTGCCGCGCACGATCGCGGCGAGCACGGTGTCCGCCGGCCAGCGCACCTCGCCGACCCGGTGACCGAGGAGCGGCGACGACGGCGGCAGCGTCACCTCGAGGATGTCGGCGCCCGACTGGTGGAACGTGAAGATGCGCACGAGGTCGCCCACGGCGACGGCCTCCTCGACCATCGCCGTCATGATGCGCGGTGTGGACACCGCGACGTCGACGCCCCACGACTCGTCGAACATCCACTCGTTCTTCGGGTTGTTGACGCGCGCGACCGTGCGCGGCACGCCGAACTCGGTCTTGGCGAGGAGCGACACGACGAGGTTCACCTTGTCGTCGCCCGTCGCGGCCACGATGACGTCGCACTCGTCGACCTTCGCCTCGGCGAGCGACGACAGCTCGCACGCGTCGGCGAGGAGCCAGTCGGCCTCCGCGACCTGCGCCACGCGCATCGCCGCGGGCTGCTTGTCGACGAGCATGACCTCGTGGTCGTGGCTGAGGAGCTCGCGGGCGATCGAGCGGCCGACGGAGCCCGCTCCGGCGATGACGACGCGCATCACTCGGCCTCGACCTTCGGTGCGTGGGTGAGCCGGCGTTCGACGACGGCGGCCCGCTCGTCGTCCATGAGCACGTGCAGCACGTCGTTCTCCTGCAGGACGGTGCGGTCGGTGACGAGGACGCCGTCGCCGAAGCGGCTGACGAACGCGACGCGCGCCTCGGTCGCGTCCTCGATGGCGCGGACGGTGCGGCCGATCCAGCCGGGGTGGAAGTCGACCTGGGCGAGCCGCACGCGCCCGGACGGGTCGCGGTACTCGTCGGTCGCACCGAACGGGAGCATGCGGCGCAGCACCTGGTCCGAGGTCCAGCGCACGGTCGCCACGGTCGGGATGCCGAGCCGCTGGTAGATCTCGGCGCGCTGCGGGTCGTAGATGCGGGCGACGACCTTCTCGACGCCGAACGTCTCGCGGACCACGCGCGCGGACAGGATGTTCGAGTTGTCGCCGTCCGAGACGGCGGCGAACGCGTAGGCGTCCTCGATGCCGGCCTGCACGAGCGTGTCGCGGTCGAATCCGACGCCGGTCACCTTCTTGCCCGTGAACTCCGCGGGCAGGCGCCGGAACGCGTCGGGGTTCTGGTCGACGACGGCGACCGAGTGGCCGCTCGACTCGAGGGACTGGGCGAGCGTCGCACCGACGCGCCCGCAGCCCATGATCACGAAGTGCACGCACCGAACGCTACCGCCCGCGGAGCCCGTGGGCGCGCACCAGCGCGACCGGGCGCCGTCGGGCATAGCATGTGTCCTCGTGTCGGAGATCGCTGATGCCGCGAAGCGGCTGCTGCTCGGGCGGCCTGTCCGTTCCGAGCACCTGGGGCACACGCTGCTCCCCAAGCGCGTCGCGCTGCCCGTCTTCGCGTCCGACGCGCTCTCGTCCGTCGCGTACGCCCCGGACGAGATCCTCCTGACGCTCGCCCTCGCCGGTCTCAGCGCGACGATGATCTCGCCGTGGGTCGGCCTCGCGGTCGTGGTCGTGCTGCTGACGGTCGTCGCGTCCTACCGCCAGAACGTGCGCGCGTACCCGTCGGGCGGCGGCGACTACGAGGTCGCGACGGTCAACCTCGGCCCCACGGCGGGCGTCGGCGTCGCGTCGGCCCTCATGGTCGACTACGTGCTCACGGTCGCGGTCTCGATCTCCTCGGGCGCGCAGTACGCCGCGAGCGCGATCCCCGCGCTGCGAGACCACGAGGCGGCGTTCGCGATCGGGCTCGTCGTGGTGCTCACGCTCGTCAACCTGCGCGGGGTGAAGGAGTCCGGCACCTTCTTCGCGATCCCCGTCTACCTCTTCATGCTCGCGATCGGCACGACGGCGGTCGTCGGCTTCTTCCAGTACGTCACCGGCAACCTCGGCCCGGCCGAGAGCGCGGAGTTCGAGCTCACCGCGGAGAGCGGGTTCGACCAGGGGCTCATGGGCATCGCGGGCGCCTTCCTCGTGGCGCGTGCGTTCGCGTCCGGGTGCGCCGCCCTCACGGGCGTCGAGGCCATCAGCAACGGCGTCCCCGCGTTCCGCAAGCCCAAGTCGCGCAACGCCGCCACGACGCTCGCCCTGCTGGGCGGCATCTCGGCGGCGATGATGCTCTCGATCCTCTTCCTCGCCCGCGCGACGGGCGTGCACTACGCGGAGGACCCGCACGCGCAGCTCTCGCTCGACGGCGAGCCGCTCCCGGTCGACTACGTGCAGCACCCCGTGATCGGGCAGCTCGCGGAGACGGTGTTCAGCGGCGCCCCGATCCTGTTCTACGTCGTGTCGGCCGTGACAGGGCTCATCCTCGTGCTGGCGGCCAACACCGCGTTCAACGGGTTCCCGGTGCTCGGCTCGATCCTCGCCAAGGACGGCTACCTCCCGCGTCAGCTCCACACGCGCGGCGACCGCCTCGCGTTCTCGAACGGGATCATCACGCTCGCGGTCGCGGCGATCGTGCTCATCTGGGCCTTCGACGCCGAGGTGACGCGCCTGATCCAGCTCTACATCGTGGGCGTGTTCGTCTCCTTCACGCTGTCCCAGCTGGGCATGGTGCGGCACTGGACCCGCGCGCTGCGCACCGAGCACCAGCCGCGCGAGCGGTCCCGCATGCGCCGCTCGCGCGTCGTGAACACCGTGGGCCTCGGCATGACCGGCACGGTGCTCGTCATCGTGCTCCTCACGAAGTTCACGCACGGCGCGTGGATCGCGATCCTGGCGATGGCGATCGTCTTCGTGCTCATGAAGTCGATCCGCAAGCACTACGACACGGTGCGCGACGAGCTCGCGCTCGGCGACGACGCCGCAGCCGCCCGCGCGCTGCCGAGCCGCGTGCACGCGATCGTGCTCGTCTCGAAGATCCACCGCCCGACGATGCGCGCGCTCGCGTACGCGCGGGCCTCGCGGCCGTCGGTCCTGGAGGCCGTCACCGTCGGCGTGGACGCCGAGGACGTGGAGGACCTGATGCGGCAGTGGGAGGCGCTCGACCTCCCGGTGCCGCTGCGCGTGCTGGACTCGCCGTTCCGCGAGATCACGCGGCCCGTGCTGTCGTACGTGCGGTCCGTGCGTCGTGAGTCCCCGCGTGACCTGGTGGTCGTGTACATCCCGGAGTACGTCGTCGGGCACTGGTGGGAGCAGCTGCTGCACAACCAGAGCGCGCTGCGCCTCAAGGGCCGCCTCCTCTTCACGCCGGGTGTCGTCGTGGCGTCGGTGCCGTGGCAGCTCTCCTCGACGGAGGGGCAGACGGGGCTCGAGGGCGAGGGCTTCCGCCAGCGCTTCACGGGCTACTGATCCCGCCGGCACGGCGTGCGCGGACGGCCCGGCCCCGACTCGGGGCCGGGCCGTCGTGCGCCCGGACCGGGACGGGCGACCGCGCTCGGGACGCGGACGGGGGAGCGTCCGGGATACTGGGGGCATGCCGTCCTCCTCGCGTGGTCCCGCCGTGCCCTCCGACCGTCCGTCCGACCCCGCCGTGGGACGTCCCGAGCGCGCGCCGCGACGCGGTGGCCGACGCCAGGGGCGCCAGAACCGGCAGTCGCCGCGCACGCTCCCTCGACCTGAGGTCGAGGTCGAGCTCGAGGTCGGTCCCGTCGCGCACGGCGGCCACTGCGTGGCCCGCCACGAGGGCCGGGTCGTCTTCGTGCGGCACGCGCTGCCGGGGGAGCGTGTGCGCGCCCGCGTCACCGAGGGCGGCGACGCGGCCAAGTTCTGGCGTGCCGACGCGGTCGAGGTGCTCGAGGCGTCGCCCGACCGGGTGCCGTCCGTCTGGCCCGAGGCGGGCCCGGGCGGCGTGGGCGGCGGTGAGCTCGCGCACGTCGCCCTGGGTGCGCAGCGGCGGTGGAAGCGCGACGTCCTGGCGGAGCAGCTGCGCCGGCTCGCACGCCTCGATCTCGACGAGCTTCACCCTCAGGTAGAGGTCGAGGGTCTGCCGGGCGACGACGATCGCGGTGGCCTCGGGTACCGCACGCGCGTCGACCTGGTGGCCGACGGCGGGGGCCGCGCCGGCATGCACCGCTTCCGCTCGCACACCGTCCTCCCGCTCGACGCCATGCCGCTCGCGAGCGAGGACGTCGCCGACCTCGCGGCGCACGAGAAGGTCTTCACCCGCACGTGGCGCCCGGGCACGCGGATCGAGCTCGTCGCACCCGTCGGGTCCGCGCCGGTCCTGCTCGTCGACGGCGAGCCCTGGCGCGGGGGGCCCGACCACCGGCCCAACGCGCGGCGCAGCGTCACCGAGCGGGTCGTGCTCGGCGACCGGGAGCACACGTACCGGGTCGCCGCCGACGGGTTCTGGCAGGTCCACCGGGAGGCACCCGCGACGCTGGCGGCGGCCGTCCTGGAGGGGGTCGGCGACGTCGGCGGGGCGCGGGTGCTCGACCTCTACTCGGGGGCCGGGCTGTTCACGTCACCGCTCGCCGCGGCCGTGGGCGACGACGGCACGGTCCTCGCCGTCGAGGGCGACGAGCGCGCCGTGCGCGACGCCCGGCGCAACGCGCACGGGCTCGACCGGGTCGAGCTGCGGCACGGGCCGGTCGAGCAGGTGCTCGCGCAGGACGGGAGCGGGGCGGACGTCGTCGTGCTCGACCCGCCCCGCGTCGGCGCCGGGCGTGCCGTCGTCGAGGCCGTGGCGGCCCGGCAGCCCTCGCGCGTCGTCTACGTCGCGTGCGACCCGGCCGCGCTCGCCCGTGACGTGTCGTACCTCGCGGAGCACGGCTACGGGCTCACGTCGCTGCGCGCGTTCGACCTCTTCCCCATGACGCACCACCTCGAGGCGGTCGCCGTCCTCACGCGCTGACCGCGCTGACCGCGCTGACCGCGCTGACCGCGCTGATCGTGCGTGGGCGGGGGCGTGGACGCGGTCCGGGCGGCGGAGGGCGCATGATGAGGGGAGAGCCCTGCGACGACGGGACGGTGGTGTGCGCATGACGGGCACGACGGGGACAGGGGCCCGGGCGGACGTCCCGGCGGCGAGCGACGACAGGACCGCCGGTGACCCGGACGACGTCCGGGACGTCGTCGGCG
This sequence comes from Cellulosimicrobium sp. 4261, assembly GCF_040546915.1. NCBI lineage: Bacteria > Bacillati > Actinomycetota > Actinomycetes > Micrococcales > Promicromonosporaceae > Cellulosimicrobium > Cellulosimicrobium sp. 4261. The sequence continues at coordinate 446,416 of NZ_JBEPOQ010000002.1, read as the reverse complement.
TGGGCGTCCTGATGCCGAACGGGCGGCTCGCGGGCCGGACCTTCGCGTCGCGCGCCGAGGCGGAGGCGTGGGCGCGGCCCGACGAGGGGGAGGAGGTCGTCGAGCTCAACGTCCTGTGCGACTGCGACCTCTGACCCGTCGCCGACCCCATATATCTTGACGTCAAGATATGTGGGGTATGCTGGTTGCGGTGCAGGTCGCAGCGGGTCGTGGACGAGCCGCCGGCCACCGCCCCGACCGTCCTCCGGGACGCGGCCGGAGCGGCGCACCGGCCCGGCGTAGTCTGGGCGAAGCCCCCTGAACCATGGCATCCGTGCCACCGTCTCGCCACGAAGGAGCTACGAGTGAGCAGCGTCGACACGTTCGGGTCGAAGGGAACGCTGGAGGTCGGTGAGAACTCGTACGAGATCTTCCGCCTCTCCGCCGTCGAGGGTGTCGAGCGCCTCCCGTACAGCCTGAAGATCCTCGCCGAGAACCTCCTGCGCACGGAGGACGGCGCCAACATCACCGCGGACCACGTCCGCGCGCTCGCGTCCTGGGACCCGGCCGCGCAGCCGGACACCGAGATCCAGTTCACGCCGGCGCGCGTGATCATGCAGGACTTCACCGGTGTGCCGTGCGTCGTGGACCTCGCGACGATGCGCGAGGCCGTCGCGGAGCTCGGCGGCGACCCGTCGCGCATCAACCCGCTGGCGCCGGCCGAGATGGTCATCGACCACTCGGTCCAGATCGACGTCGCGGGCCGCTCGGACGCGTTCGAGCGCAACGTCGAGTTCGAGTACCAGCGCAACCACGAGCGCTACCAGTTCCTGCGCTGGGGCCAGACGGCCTTCGACGACTTCAAGGTCGTCCCCCCGGGTACCGGCATCGTGCACCAGGTCAACATCGAGTACCTCGCGCGCACCGTCATGACCCGTGAGGTCGGCGGCGTGCTGCGCGCCTACCCGGACACGTGCGTCGGCACCGACTCGCACACGACGATGGTCAACGGCCTCGGCGTGCTCGGCTGGGGCGTCGGCGGCATCGAGGCCGAGGCGGCCATGCTCGGCCAGCCCGTCTCGATGCTCATCCCGCGCGTCGTGGGCTTCAAGCTCAACGGCTCCATCCCGGCGGGCGTGACCGCGACCGACGTCGTGCTCACCATCACCCAGATGCTGCGCCAGCACGGCGTCGTCGGGAAGTTCGTCGAGTTCTACGGCGCGGGCGTGGCCCAGGTGCCGCTCGCGAACCGCGCGACCATCGGCAACATGAGCCCCGAGTTCGGCTCGACCGCCGCGATCTTCCCGATCGACGGCGTGACGATCGACTACCTGCGCCTCACGGGCCGCAGCGACGAGCAGCTCGCGCTCGTCGAGGCGTACGCCAAGGAGCAGGGCCTGTGGCTCGACCCGGAGGCGGACGGCTACGTCGAGCCCGTCTTCTCCGAGTACCTCGAGCTCGACCTCTCGACGGTCGTCCCCTCGATCGCCGGCCCGAAGCGCCCGCAGGACCGCATCGAGCTCGGCGAGGCGAAGGAGTCGTTCGCGTCCGCGATCCTCGACTACGTCGACGCCCAGGAGGCTGCGCCGTTCACGGGTCTCGACGAGTCGGTCGAGGAGACGTTCCCGGCGTCCGACCCCATCGCCGCCGCCGCGCACGACGACCCGTCCGACCAGCCGGTCGCGCCGAGCCACGCCGACAGCGCGAAGCGCCCGCACAAGGTCGTCCCGGTCACGCTCGAGGACGGCACGACGACCGAGCTCGACCACGGGCACGTCGTCATCGCGTCGATCACGTCGTGCACCAACACGTCGAACCCGTCGGTCATGCTCGCGGCGGCCCTGCTCGCGAAGAAGGCGGTCGACCGCGGCCTCGCGTCGAAGCCCTGGGTCAAGACGTCGATGGCGCCCGGCTCGCAGGTCGTGACGAACTACTACGAGAAGGCCGGCCTGTGGCCGTACCTCGAGAAGCTCGGCTTCCACCTGGTCGGCTACGGCTGCGCCACGTGCATCGGCAACTCGGGCCCGCTGGCCGACGAGATCTCGGCGACGGTCAACGAGCACGACCTCTCGGTCGTCTCGGTCCTCTCGGGCAACCGCAACTTCGAGGGTCGCATCAACCCTGACGTGAAGATGAACTACCTCGCGTCGCCGCCCCTCGTCATCGCCTACGCGCTGGCCGGCACGATGGACTTCGACTTCGAGCGCGAGCCCCTCGGCACGGACCCGCACGGCGAGCCGGTCTTCCTCCAGGACATCTGGCCCTCCCCGGAGGAGGTCCAGGCGACGATCGACGCGTCGATCGACCGCGACATGTTCACGAAGGACTACGCGGACGTCTTCTCGGGTGACGACCGCTGGCGCGCGCTCGAGACGCCCGAGGGCGACACGTTCGCGTGGGACGCCGAGTCGACCTACGTGCGCAAGCCCCCGTACTTCGAGGGCATGGGCATGGAGCCGTCGCCCGTCACCGACATCTCCGGCGCGCGCGTGCTCGCGAAGCTCGGCGACTCCGTGACGACCGACCACATCAGCCCTGCCGGCGCCATCAAGGTGGACTCGCCGGCCGGCAAGTACCTCGCGGAGCACGGCGTCGCGCGCCGCGACTTCAACTCCTACGGCTCGCGCCGCGGGAACCACGAGGTCATGATCCGTGGCACGTTCGCGAACATCCGCCTGCGCAACCAGCTCCTCGACAACGTCGAGGGCGGCTACACCTTCAACTTCGTGAAGGACGCGCAGGACACGATCTACGACGCCGCGCAGGACTACGCCGCGCAGGGCACCCCGCTCGTCATCCTCGGTGGCAAGGAGTACGGCTCCGGCTCGTCGCGCGACTGGGCGGCCAAGGGCACCGCGCTCCTGGGCGTCAAGGCCGTCATCACGGAGAGCTTCGAGCGCATCCACCGCTCGAACCTCATCGGCATGGGTGTCCTCCCGCTGCAGTTCCCGGCGGGCGAGAACGCCGAGTCGCTCGGTCTCGCGGGCACGGAGACCTTCGACATCGAGGGCATCACCGCGCTCAACGACGGCACCACGCCGTCGACGGTCAAGGTCACCGCCACGAAGCCCGACGGCACGAGCGTCGAGTTCGACGCCGTCGTGCGCATCGACACCCCGGGCGAGGCGGACTACTACCGCAACGGCGGCATCCTGCAGTACGTGCTGCGCTCGCTCGTCAGCGCCTGACGACGACGCGACCTCGACGGCGCGCCCACCCCGGCCGGGGTGGGCGCGCCGTCGCCGTCCTCGGGCAGGTCGCGCGGAGGGCCGGTGTCGGGGGCGCGGCGTAGCGTCGGCCGTATGACACAGCGGTCGTGGTCGGTCCTGGGCGTCCCGTCGAGCGCGGCGGCCCACGGCCCCGGTCTCGAGAGGGCGCCGTCGGCGCTGCGCGCGGCCGGTCTCGTGGACGCGCTGCGGGGGCGCGGGCTCGCGGTCGTCGACCAGGGCGACGTCGAGCCGGCCCGCTGGCGTGCGCACCACGAGCCCGGGCGCCTGAACGACGTCGAGCGCGTCGCCGCGGGCGTCGGTCGCGTCCGCGACGCGGTGGGGAGCGAGCTCCGAGCAGGTCGTGTGCCGCTCGTGCTCGGCGGCGAGTGCACCGTGACGCTCGGTGTCGTCGCCGCGGCGGTGGACGTGCACGACGACGTCGGCCTCGTCTACGTCGACGGCGGTCAGGACCTCTTCACGGTCGCGTCGCACCCCGAGGAGCCGATCGCCGACGCGACGGGCGTCGCGCACCTGCTCGAGCTCCCGGGCGCGAGCCCGGAGCTGGCCGCCGTCGGGGCGCGGCGGCCGCTCCTGGACGCGCGGCGGCTCGCGTTCCTCGGCTTCTCCGACGCCGAGGAGGACGACGACGGCCGCGTCGTCGCGACCCGCGTCCCCGCCGCCGAGGTGTCCGCGGGCCCGGAGGCGGCGGCACGCCGCGCCGTGGACGGCGTGGGCAGCGGGCCGTTCGTCCTCCACGTGGACGTGGACGTCCTCGACTTCTTCGCGCTGCCCGCCGCGGACGTGCCCGTCTTCGGACGCGGGCTCGTCCCCGCCGAGCTGGAGCGCGTCGTGCGGGAGGTCGTCTCGGACCCGGACCTCGTCGCGGTGACCCTGGTGGAGTTCAACCCGGACCACGGCGGGGCGGCGACGGCCCGCGCGCTCGTCGACCTGGTCACCCGGGCGCTCGCACCCGGCTGAGGCGCGCGCTGCGCACCCCGACGACCGGACGCGACGTCAGAGCGGGGCGTCGAGCGTGCGGGTCCGGTCCCACGGCTCGGTCCATCCGAGCCGGTCGAACAGCGCGTCGAGGATCCCCCCCGTGAAGCCCCAGACGAGGTGCTCGCGCCCGTCGGCCTCCACGAGGAAGCCGGGGCTCTTGTGCACCCGGCGGTCGCGGCGGACCGTCACGGTGCGGCGTCGGCCGGGGTCGAGGAGGTCGGCCACGGGGACCCGGAACACGTGGGCCGACTCGGCGGCGTCGACGGCGCGGACGGGGGTGGGCCGGGCCCACCACCCGAGCACGGGGGTGACGACGTGGTTGCTCACCGGCACGGGCAGCCGGCCGAGCGTGCCGAGCACCTCGACGCCGCCCGGGTCGAGGCCCGTCTCCTCCTCGGCCTCGCGCAGCGCGCCGCCGACGGGACCGTCGTCCTCGGGCTCCAGCCGGCCGCCCGGGAACGCGACCTGGCCGGGGTGGTGGCCGAGCGTCGTCGCGCGCGCGAGGAGGAGCACGTCGAGGTCGGCGGGCACGGCCGCGGCCGGGTGCTCGGCGGGCACGCCGTCGAGGACGCCGAAGAGCAGCAGCACCGCGGCGTCGCGCGCGTCCGGGCGCAGCGTGCCGACGGCGTGGCGCCACGGCTCGGGCCAGGCGCCGCCGTCGCGCGCGAGCGTCGCGAGCTGCGTGCGCGCCGACGCGCGCGCGGCCCCGGGCTGCGCCGTCACCAGCTCACCGGGAGCGGGCGGCCCTCCTCGTAGCCCGCGGCGGACTGCACGCCGACGACGGCGCGGTCCGCGAGCTCGGCGAGGCTCGACGCCCCGGCGTAGGTCGCGGAGCTGCGCAGCCCGGACGTGATCTGGTCGAGCAGGTCCTCGACGCCCGGCCGCTGGGGGTCGAGGAACATACGGCTCGAGCTGATGCCCTCCTCGTACAGCGCCTTGCGCGCGCGGTCGAACGGAGATCCCCCCGCGGTGCGCGCGGCGACGGCGCGCGCCGACGCCATGCCGAAGCTCTCCTTGTAGAGGCGGCCCGTGCCGTCGTCGTGCAGGTCGCCGGGGGACTCGTAGGTGCCCGCGAACCACGAGCCGATCATCACCTGCGAGGCGCCCGCGGCGAGCGCGAGGGCGACGTCGCGCGGGTGGCGCACGCCGCCGTCCGCCCAGACGTGCTTGCCGAGCTCGCGTGCCGCGGCGGCGCACTCCAGCACCGCCGAGAACTGCGGGCGGCCGACGGCCGTCATCATGCGCGTGGTGCACATGGCGCCCGGCCCCACGCCGACCTTGACGATGTCCGCGCCGGCCGCGACGAGGTCGCGCACGCCGTCGGCCGTGACGACGTTGCCCGCCACCACCGGGACGTCCGGCCCGACCGAGCGCACCGCGTCGAGCGCCTGGAGCATCTTCGCCTGGTGCCCGTGCGCCGTGTCCACGACGAGCACGTCCACGCCCGCCGCGAGGAGCTCCTTCGCCTTCGCCGCGACGTCGCCGTTGATCCCGACGGCGGCGCCGACCCGCAGGCGGCCGGCGTCGTCGAGCGCGGGCGCGTAGACCGACGAGCGCAGCGCGCCCTTGCGCGTGAGGACGCCGACGAGCGCGCCGTCGCGCGTGACGGGCGCGACCTTGAGGCGCGCGGTGTGGAGCTGCTCGTAGGCCGCCTCGAGCCCGGCACGACCGCCGTCGAGGACGGAGGCGTCGAGGACGAGCGGGTGGTCGGTCATCACCTGGTGGACCTGGGTGAAGCGGTCGACGTCGGCACAGTCGGCCTCGGTGACCACGCCCACCGGGCGCCCGTCGTCCACGACGACCGCGGCGCCGTGCGCGCGCTTGCCGATGAGCGTGAGGGCGGTGTGGACGGTGTCGTGCGGGCCGACGACGACGGGCGTCTCGATGACGGGGTCCTTGGACTTCACGTCCGCGACGACGTCCGCCACGACGTCGGTCGGCACGTCCTGCGGGATGATCGCGATGCCGCCGCGCCGCGACACGGTCTCCGCCATGCGGCGCCCCGCGACGGCCGTCATGTTGGCGACGACGACGGGGATCGTCGTTCCCGTCCCGTCGGCGGAGGAGAGGTCGACGTCGAAGCGCGACGTGACCTCGGAGCGCGACGGGACGAGGAAGACGTCGCCGTAGGTGAGGTCGGTCGCGGGGGACTGTCCGGGCAGGAAGCGCATGGCTCCATCCTACGAGGTCGCACCCCACCGTTGTCCGCAGTGTGGAAGGAGAATTCCACGGACGCCGCGTCCGTGCGTCCGGGGCGCGAGTGTGCGTCAATGACGTGAAGGTCCCGTCGCCCGGCGCACCGCGGCGCAGGTCATCGGCCCGGACGGCCTAGAGTTGTCGGGCTGGTCGCACGGGAACGGAACGGAGCATCTGCATGAGCCTGCTTGGCACGATCACCTCGCCCGAGGACGTGCAACGGCTGACCCCGGGGCAGGCGCGCGAGCTCGCCGCGGAGATCCGGGCGTTCCTCGTCGACTCCGTCTCCCGCACGGGCGGCCACCTCGGCCCGAACCTCGGGGTCGTGGAGCTGACCATCGCGATGCACCGCGTGTTCTCGTCGCCCACGGACACCTTCGTGTTCGACACGGGCCACCAGTCCTACGTGCACAAGCTCCTCACGGGGCGCCAGGACTTCTCCGCGCTGCGCAAGCAGGGCGGGCTGTCCGGGTACCCGTCGCGCGCCGAGTCCGAGCACGACGTCGTCGAGAACTCGCACGCGTCCACCGCGCTCTCGTGGGGCGACGGCATCGCGAAGGCGAACGTCGTGCGCGGCCTCACCGACCGGCACGTCGTCGCGGTCATCGGCGACGGCGCGCTCACCGGCGGCATGGCCTGGGAGGCGCTCAACAACATCGCGGAGAGCCAGGACCGGCGGCTCGTGGTCGTCGTCAACGACAACGGGCGCTCGTACTCGCCCACGATCGGCGGCCTCGCGCACCACCTGTCGACGCTGCGCACCACGCACGGCTACGAGAGCTTCCTGCAGTGGGGCAAGCGCACCCTCAACCGGTCCGGCGCGCCCGGGCGGTTCGCGTACGAGTGGCTGCACGGCCTGAAGAAGGGCCTCAAGGACGTCGTCGCACCCCAGGGCATGTTCGAGGACCTCGGCATCAAGTACGTCGGGCCCGTCGACGGCCACGACGTGGAGGCCATGGAGCACGCGCTGCGCCGCGCGAAGGCGTACGGCGCGCCCGTGATCGTGCACGCGCTCACCGAGAAGGGCCGCGGCTACACGCCCGCCGAGCAGGACGTCGCCGACCGCTTCCACGCCGTGGGCAAGATCCACCCGGAGACCGGGCTCCCGGTCGCACCCTCGCGCTTCGGCTGGACGAGCGTCTTCGCCGACGAGATCGTCCAGATCGGGCGACGACGCTCCGACGTCGTCGCGATCACCGCGGCGATGCTCGAGCCGGTCGGTCTCAAGCCGTTCTCGCAGGCGTTCCCCGAGCGCACGTTCGACGTCGGGATCGCGGAGCAGCACGCCGCGACGTCGGCGGCCGGGATGGCGTTCGCCGGGCTGCACCCCGTGGTCGCGGTGTACGCGACGTTCCTCAACCGCGCGTTCGACCAGGTGCTCATGGACGTCGCGCTGCACAAGGCCGGCGTCACGTTCGTCCTCGACCGCGCGGGCATCACGGGCGACGACGGCGCGAGCCACAACGGCATGTGGGACATGGCGATGCTGCGCATCGTGCCAGGCCTGCGCCTGGCAGCGCCGCGCGACGAGGAGACGTTGCGGGCCGCGCTGCGCGAGGCCGTGGACGTCGACGACGCCCCGACGGTCGTGCGCTACCCGAAGGGCGCGCTCTCGGACGCGCTGCCCGCGGTCGAGTCCGTCGACGGCGTGGACCTGCTCGCGGTGCCCGCGGGCGCGGGCGCCGAGGCCGCCCCCGCTGCGGCGGCTCCGGGTGGTCCGCGCCGCGTCCTGCTCGTCGGCCTGGGCTCGATGGCCCGCGTCGCGCTCGACGCCGGGGAGTCGCTCACCGCGCACGGCGTCGACGTCACGGTGGCGTCGCCCACGTGGGTGCTCCCGCTGCCGAGCGCGCTCGTCAAGCTCGCCGGGGAGCACGACCTCGTCGTCACGGTGGAGGACGGCGTCGTGGACGGCGGCGTCGGTGCGCTGCTGGCCCAGCGGGCGCTGGAGTCGGGCGTGCGCACGCCCGTGCACCCGATCGGTCTCCCGGCGCAGTTCCTCGACCACGCCACGCGCGACCAGGTCGTGTCGGCGTACCGCCTCACCGGAGCGGACGTCGCGCGCGACGTGCTGGACGCGCTCGCGGCGCTCGCGCGCGGCTGACGACCCCCGCCGCGCTCCCGGCTCCCGGGCGCGCGGCCCCGGACACGCGGACGGCCCGCGGCGCACCTGCGCCGCGGGCCGTCGCGTCGGTCAGGAGTGGGTGACCTCGACCGCGTGCTCGACGACGGCGCGCAGGTCGCCGCCGGACGCCGCGTGCCACGCGCGCTGCCGGGCGGCGCCGTTGCCCCCGGACCACAGGCGGCCGAGCAGCTCGGTCACCGCGTCCAGGTCGCCGGCGTCGACGAGCGCGTCGCGCACGTGCGCGACGAGCTGGCCGACGACGTCGTGCGCGGGGGCCGGGCGCCACGTGAGGGGCGAGACGAGGTCCTCCTCGAGGCCCGAGCGGCCGGCGCGCCAGGACGCGGTGCGCAGGATCTCGGGCCGCAGCTCGGGCGCGGGCGTGCCGTCGGCGGACTCGCGGGCCGCCGTCTCGACGAGGCCGCGGGCGAGCGCCGCGAGCAGCGTCGCGGTGTCCGGGTCGAGGCACACGTCCGCGACGCGGATCTCGACCGTGGGGTAGCGCGACGACAGGCGGGCGTCGAAGTAGACCATGTTCTCGTCGAGGATCGTGCCGGTCGCCACGAGGCCGTCGACCGCCGCGCGGTACGCCTCGGGCGAGCCGAACGCGCGCGTCGGGCCCGAGGTGGGCCAGCGCGACCAGACCTGCGACCGGAAGCTCGCGTACCCGCTGTCCTGGCCCTGCCAGAAGGGCGAGTTCGTGCTCAGCGCGAGGAGCGTCGCGAGCCACGGCCCGATCCGGTCGAGCACGGCGACGCCCTCGGTGTCGTCCGCGACGGCGACGTGCACGTGGCAGCCGCTCGTCAGCTGCTCGCGCGCGGTGAGGCCGAACGCGGCGCGTGCCTCGAGGTAGCGCAGGCGCGACACGGTCGTGCCCTCGAACGGCAGGGGAGACGTCGAGAGCGCGGCGACCCGGGCCCCGACGCGGTCCGCGGCCTCCTGGGCACGGCGCCGGCCGTCGCGGATCTCGGTCGCGAGCTCGTCGATCTCGCGGCGCGGGTGCGTCGCCGTCTCGAGCTGCTCCTCCATGAACTCCGACTCCAGCGAGCCGGTGCCCCCGCCCTTGTCGTCGCTGCCGGAGGCCTCGAGGGCCTCGGCCGCGCGGGCGACGGGCTGCCCGTCGTCGCCGACGAGCAGGAACTCTTCCTCGACCCCTACGGTGCGTTTCACCCGGGCAGTCTCACACGGATGCGCGTGGCACGTCCGGCGAGCGTGTGACGGGCGCCCGTGTCGTGCGTCACGACCGCGGTGCGCGGTCCCTGGCGGCAGGGCCGGAGGTCTTGTGAAGGTCATCACAAGACCTCCCCGGCGGGGATGTCGAAGAGCCCGGGACCCGCAGGATCCCGCCGTTCCTGGCAGGTCCCGCCCGCCTCGGGACCTAGGTCCCCGAGCGGTCCCGAACGCCTCCGTCGCGGGCCCCGGGAACCTAGCCTGGAGGTGGCGAAGGAGCCCGTCGGAACCTCGGCCGAGGACCCCACCCGGGTCCTCGCGAGGCCGGCGGGTCCGGCCGGCGCGCGGACCCGCGCGTCAGGCACGAGGGAGGTCCTAATGACCAGCGTTTCCGAGGCACCTGGCACGACGAGCGGCGGCCGCGCGGCGGAGGCGGGCACCGTCGACCCGCAGCACGACACCGCGCACGTCCCCGCGTGGGAGGGCTTCACCGACGGCCCGTGGCGCGACACGGTCGACGTGCGCGACTTCATCCAGCGCAACTACCGCCCGTACACGGGCGACGCGTCGTTCCTCGCCGGCCCCACGGAGCGCACGACGGGCATCTGGAGCACGCTGTCCGCCATGTTCCCGGAGGAGCGGGAGATGGGGATCTACGACGTGGACACCCACACGCCCGCCGGGATCACGGCGCACGCGCCGGGCTACATCGACAAGGCGCACGAGGTGATCGTCGGTCTCCAGACCGACGCCCCGCTCAAGCGCGCGATCATGCCGAACGGCGGCTGGCGCATGGTCGAGGGCGCGCTGGAGACCTACGGCTACGAGGTCGACGAGACCCTGCGGAAGGTCTTCACCGAGTACCGCAAGACGCACAACCAGGGCGTGTTCGACGTCTACCCGCCGAACGTGCGCGCGGCCCGCAGCTCGCACATCATCACGGGCCTGCCCGACGCCTACGGCCGCGGCCGGATCATCGGCGACTACCGCCGCGTCGCGCTCTACGGCGTGGACGCGCTGATCGCCGCGAAGAAGCTCGACAAGCTCGGGCTCGACACGCAGCCCTTCAGCGAGAAGGTCGTGCGCGAGCGCGAGGAGCACGCGGAGCAGATCCGCGCCCTGGGCGAGCTCAAGGAGATGGCGGCCTCGTACGGCTACGACATCTCCGGGCCCGCGACGTCGGCCCGCGAGGCCGTGCAGTGGCTCTACTTCGCCTACCTCGCCGCGGTGAAGGAGCAGAACGGCGCCGCGATGTCGCTCGGCCGCACGTCGACGTTCCTCGACGTGTTCATCGACCGCGACCTCGAGGCCGGCCGCATCACGGAGTCCGAGGCGCAGGAGATCATCGACGACTTCGTCATCAAGCTGCGCATCGTGCGGTTCCTGCGCACGCCCGAGTACGACGCGCTGTTCTCCGGCGACCCGACGTGGGTCACCGAGACGATCGGCGGCATGGGCGAGGACGGGCGCCCGCTCGTCACGAAGAACTCGTTCCGGTTCCTCCAGACGCTCTACAACCTCGGCCCGGCCCCCGAGCCGAACATGACGGTCTTCTGGAGCCCGGAGCTGCCGCAGGGCTTCAAGGACTACTGCGCGCAGGTCTCGATCGACACCTCGGCCGTGCAGTACGAGTCGGACGAGCTCATCCGCCAGCACTGGGGCGACGACGCGGCGATCGCGTGCTGCGTGTCCCCGATGCGGGTCGGCAAGCAGATGCAGTTCTTCGGTGCGCGCGTGAACCTCGCCAAGACGCTGCTCTACGCGATCAACGGTGGGCGCGACGAGATCTCGGGCAAGCAGGTCTCGCCCGTGGCGGCGCCCGTCGAGGGCGACGTTCTCGACTTCGACGACGTCATGGCGAAGTTCGACGCGACGATGGACTGGCTGGCCGAGACGTACGTCGAGGCGCTCAACTGCATCCACTGGTCGCACGACAAGTACGCGTACGAGCGCATCGAGATGGCGCTGCACGACAAGGACGTGCTGCGGACCATGGCGTGCGGCATCGCGGGCCTGTCCGTCGCGGCGGACTCGCTGTCGGCGATCAAGCACGCGAAGGTCTCCGTCGTCCGCGACGAGCGCGGCCTCGTCGTCGACTACGTGACCGAGGGCGAGTACCCGACGTTCGGCAACGACGACGACCGGGCCGACGCGATCGCCGTCGACCTCGTCGAGCGGTTCATGGCGAAGGTGCGCACGCACCCGACGTACCGTGACGCGGTGCCCACGCAGTCGGTGCTGACGATCACGTCGAACGTCGTGTACGGCAAGGCGACGGGCAACACGCCCGACGGCCGCCGGGCCGGCGAGCCGTTCGCCCCGGGTGCCAACCCGATGAACGGGCGCGACACGCACGGCATGCTCGCCTCGGCGCTCTCGGTGGCCAAGCTGCCGTACGACGAGGCGCAGGACGGCATCTCGCTGACCAACACGGTCGTGCCGAGCGGCCTCGGGCGTACCAAGGAGGAGCAGGTCACCAACCTCGCCGGCCTCCTGGACGCCTACATCGGGTCCGAGGGTTACCACATGAACGTCAACGTGCTGAACCGCGAGACGCTCCTGGACGCCATGGACCACCCGGAGAACTACCCGCAGCTGACGATCCGCGTGTCCGGGTACGCGGTGAACTTCGTCCGCCTCACGCGCGAGCAGCAGCTGGACGTGCTCTCGCGCACCTTCCACGGCGCGCTCTGACGAGCCCTGACGAGCCCTGAGGAGCCAGCCATGACCGTCACCCTTCCCGGCCCCGCCGTCCGCCCGCAGCGCGGGTGCGGCGTCCCCGGGAGCACCCTGCCCGACGACGCCACGCGCCTCGACGTCCCGGGCGCCCCGACCTCCGCGGCCGAGCCCGCGGCGTCGGGCACGCCCGTGGGCCACGCACGCCGGGCGGGCGCGGGTCTGGACGGGTTGACGGTCGCGGACGTGGACCGGGCCGACAAGCTCGCGGCGATGCACGCGGGCGAGCTCGGCTCGGTCCACTCCTGGGAGCTCGTCACCGCCGTGGACGGACCGGGGACCCGGCTCACGGTCTTCCTCAACGGGTGCCCGCTGCGGTGCCTGTACTGCCACAACCCCGACACGTTCGCCATGAAGGACGGCAGGCCCGTCACGGCGGACGAGCTGCTCGGGCGCGTCCGGCGCTACCTGCCCGTGTTCCGGGCGACGCACGGGGGGCTCACGCTCTCGGGCGGTGAGGTGCTCATGCAGCCCGCGTTCGCGGCGCGCGTCCTGCGCGGCGCGAAGGCGATGGGCGTGCACACCGCGCTCGACACGTCGGGCTTCCTCGGGGCGAACGCGACCGACGCGATGCTCGACGACACGGACCTCGTGCTGCTCGACGTGAAGTCCGGCGACCCGGAGACCTACAAGAAGGTCACGAGCCGCGACCTCGAGCCGACCCTGCGGTTCGGGCGGCGGGTCGCCGAGCGCGGGCTCACCGGCCACGCGCCCGAGGTGTGGGTGCGCTTCGTCCTCGTCCCGGGCCTCACCGACGACCCGGACAACGTCGAGAAGGTCGCCGACTACGCGGCCTCGCTCAACGCGATCCGCCCCGGCACGGTGACGCGCGTCGAGGTGCTGCCCTTCCACCAGATGGGCCGCGACAAGTGGGACGCGCTCGGGCGCACCTACGAGCTCGACGACACGCCCGCGCCGTCGGCCGAGCTCACCGAGCGCGTGCGCGACCAGTTCCGCGCTCACGGCCTGACGACGTACTGACCGACCTGCCGACGAGCGCCGTCTCGGCGGGCCCGCGGTCCTGAGGCGGGGCCGGGTCGTAGGGTTCACGGGTGCCTGCAGCGACCGTCGACACCCACGACCCCCGTTGGACCGACACCGGGAGGCGGTGGACCGAGCGCGTCGCCGACGCGCTCGCCGACCTCGCGAGCCGTGACGGCACGGCCCCGGTCGTCGAGCACATCGGGTCGACGGCCGTGCCCGGGCTGGCCGCGAAGCCGATCATCGACCTCCAGGTGCGCGTCGCGACGCTGCCCTCCGAGGCGGCGCTGGAGGCGGCGCTCGGGCCGCTCGGGTTCTCGATCGAGCGCGGGGCGCGCCCCGACTCGCCCGGCGTGTACCGGGACGTCCCGCGCCCGGGCGCCGACCCCGCGCCCGAGCTCTACGCCAAGCGCCTGCTCGCCCGCCCCGGCGACGAGGGCGAGCCGCCCGTGATCCTGCACGTCCGGCGCCTCGACTCGCCGTTCGCCGCATACGTCGTCGCGTTCCGCGACTGGCTGCGCGCCGTTCCCGCCGAGGCCGCGGCGTACGAGGCGACGAAGCGCAGCCTCGCCGCGCGCCACGCGGACGCCGACGACTACGACGACTACACGCGCGACAAGACGGCGTTCCTCGACGCGGCGCAGTCCCGGATGGAGCGCTGGCTCGCCGAGCGCGCGAACGCTCCTGCCTGATCCCTGCACGGCGCCGCCCGCGCACTGATACCGTGGTGGTACCAGACGAGAGGAGCTCACGTGGCTATGACCTTGCGGCTCGACGACGACGCGCAGGCGGCGCTGGAGCGTATCGCCCGCCGCGAGGGCGTCTCCGCGAACACCGCCGTCGCGCGCGCGGTCGTGGAGTACGACGCGAAGCGGCGCGAGATGCGTGACCGGCTGCTCGCCGACATCGTGGCGGAGGACCAGGAGCTGCTCGACCGGCTCGCGCAGTAGCCGTGGTCGTCTACCTCGACGAGGACGACCTCGTCGCCGCCGCCACGGCGTTCCTCGGGCACCCGCCCGCCGTCCGCGACTACGGGCTCCTGTCGTCCGCACTGGCGCGTCCGGCCGCGTCGATGTACGGCGTCGAGGCCTACCCCGCCCTCGACGAGAAGGCAGCGGCGCTGCTTCTCTCCGTCACGAAGAACCACGCGCTGATCGACGGGAACAAGCGACTGGGCTGGGTCGCGGTGAGACTCTTCTACGCGCTCAACGGGGTGCGGCTCGTCATGCCGCAGGACACCGCGTACGCCCTCGTCGTCGGTGTCGCAGCCGGCGAGATCGACGACGTCGAGACCGTGGCGCAGAAGCTCGCGGAGCACGTCGTGCGCCGCGAGTCGTGACCGCCGCGAGCGGCGCGCTGCCCGACGTCGCCACCGCTCGGGCGGTCGTCGCGGACGCGGACGCCCTCGTCGCGCTGCTCGCGGCGCTCTCCGCCGCGCCCGGGACGGCGCGCGACCAGGTGCGCGCCGCGTTCGGCGACAGCCGCGAGGAGAAGGTCCTGGCGCGCCTCGACACCGTCGACGTCGCGTCCCTGCGCGACGTCACGCGCGAACGCCTGCGGCTCGGGGCGCTCGCGGACGCGGGCGTGCGGACGGTGGGCGAGGTCGCGCGGCTCGGGCGCGACGGGCTGGCGAAGCTCCCCGAGATCGGCCCGCAGACGGCGACGCACCTGCTCGCCGCCGCCGAGCAGGTGGCGCGCGCCGTGCGCGAGAGCCTGCGCTTCCGGATCGACCTCACGCCGGCGGACCCGGTCGCGACCGCGCTCGTCCAGGCGCTGCACACGCTCGACCAGGCCGACGCCGCCGTCGCGCGCTACGGCGACCAGGTGCGGGCCGCGCTCGCGGAGCACGAGCGCGTGCGCGCCGACGCGCTGGTCGCCGCGAGCGGCCCGCGCCGCCTGCTCGCGTGGGGCGAGCGGCGGCGTCGGGCCTCAGCCGCAATCACGGTGCTCGCCGCGGTCGCCGAGCGGGCGCGGGCCATCGGGCTCGCCGACGAGGCGCGGCGCGTCGTCGGGCTGCTGGCCGAGCCCGCGCGCCCGTACGACGTCTGGGAGGACTTCCGGCGGCGGTCCGCGGCGTACTACGCGCTGCTCGACGGCGTCGCCCCCACGGGCCGCGACGTCGCCGCCGCGGCCGGGCACCTGCCCGCCGAGCTGGTCGACCGCGTGCAGACGCAGGCGCTCGACGAGTCGCTGCTGACGGTCTCGTTGCGCGGGTACCAGGCGTTCGGAGCCCGCTTCGCGCTCGCCCAGCGGCGCGTCGTCCTGGGCGACGAGATGGGCCTGGGCAAGACGGTGCAGGCCGTCGCCGTCGTCGCGCACCTGGTCGCCCGCGGCGCGACCCACGCGCTCGTCGTGTGCCCGGCGAGCGTGCTGGAGAACTGGGTGCGCGAGCTGCGCGCGCACGCGGACCTCCCGGTGCACGCCGTCCACGGCGAGGACCGGGAAGAGGCGGCCGCCGCGTGGCGCGCGGCGGGCGGCGTCGCCGTCGTGACCTTCGCGGGCCTGCGGCGCGCGGGGACGGAGACGTTCACGGCCGCCCGGCCGGTCGCGCTCGTCGTGGACGAGGCGCACTACGTGAAGAACCCGCTCGCGAAGCGGTCGGTGGCCGTCGCGGCCCTCGCCCAGGCGACCGAGCACGTGCTCCTGCTCACCGGCACGCCCATGGAGAACCGGGTCGAGGAGTTCCGCACCCTGCTGGGCTACCTCCAGCCCGAGCTCGCGGCACGCCTCGACGCCGCGCACGGCGCCGCTGGCCCCGACGCGTTCCGGCACGCCGTCGCGCCCGCCTACCTGCGACGCAACGCCGAGGACGTGCTCGAGGAGCTGCCCGAGCTCGTGCAGGTCGACGAGTGGGAGCGGCTCGGTACGGTCGACGGCGCCGCGTACCGCGAGGCGGTCGCGGCGGGGTCGTTCATGGCGATGCGCCGGGCGGCGTTCGCCGTCGAGCACCCCGAGGACTCGGCGAAGCTGCGCCGGCTCGTCGAGATCGCGCGCGAGGCGGCCGAGAACGGGCGCAAGGTCGTGGTGTTCTCGTACTTCCGGGACGTCGTGGACGTGGTCGTGCGCGCGCTCGGCGACCACGCGCTCCCGCCCCTCACCGGCTCTGTGCCCGCCCGCACGCGTCAGACGATCGTCGACGCCTTCACCGCGGCCGAGGAACCCCGCGTGCTCGTCAGCCAGATCGACGTCGGGGGAGTGGGCCTCAACCTCCAGGCCGCCTCCGTGGTGATCCTGTGCGAGCCCCAGACCAAGCCGACGACCGAGGCGCAGGCCGTCGCGCGCGCCCACCGCATGGGGCAGGTCGAGAGCGTCCAGGTGCACCGCCTGCTCACGGTCGACAGCGTCGACGAGCACCTCGTGCGCCTGCTCGGCACCAAGGCCCGGCTGTTCGACGCGTACGCCCGCCGCAGCGCGCTCGCCGAGGAGGTCGCGGGCGCGGTCGACGTGTCCGAGGCGTCGCTCGCGCGCGCGGTGGTCGACGCCGAGCGCGCCCGGCTGTTCGTCGACCCGGCCGTGACGTCGGTCGAGGACGCACCGGTCGAGGAGGCGCCCGCCGATGTCGTGCTGCCCGGCGCGGCGGGCGAGGGCGCGCTCGATGACGCGCCCCACGACGCGACCGAGGACGCGCCCGTCGAGCACTGACGGGGCCCGGGGCGGGCCGTCGTCGCGCTCGGCGCCGGGACGCGGCATAGCGTGGCGTCATGACCGAGACGGACACCCTGCCCCCGCTCAGCCCGCTGCGAGAGGACTGGACCACGGCGCTCGCCGTCGTGGCCCACCCCGACGACATGGAGTTCGGCGCCGCCGCAGCGGTCGCGCGGTGGACGGGTCAGGGCAAGCGGGTCGTGTACTGCATGGTCACGAGCGGCGAGGCGGGTATCGACGGCATGGACCCCGACGAGGCGCGTCGCGTGCGGGAGGCGGAGGAGATCGAGTCCGCGCGGATCGTGGGCGTCGACGAGGTGGAGTTCCTCGGGCTGGCCGACGGCGTGCTCGAGTACGGGCTGCCGCTGCGGCGCGCGATCGCGGGCGCGGTCCGGCGCCACCGGCCCGACGTCGTGATCACCGGGAACTACCGCGAGACGTTCCCGGGCGGGATGCTCAACCAGGCGGACCACGTCGCGACGGGGCGGGCCGTCGTCGACGCCGTGCGCGACGCGGGGAACCGGTGGGTGTTCCGCGAGCAGGTCGAGTCGGACGGGATCGAGCCGTGGGGCGGGGTGCGCCAGGTCTGGGTCGCGGCGTCGCCCGACGCCGCGCACGGCGTGGACGTCAGCGCGACCTTCGACGCGGGCGTGGCGTCCCTGCGCGCGCACGCCGCGTACCTCGACGGCCTCGGCTGGGAGGACTTCGACCCGGCGGCGTTCCTCGGGTCGATGAGCGCCCCGACGGGCGAGCGGATGGGCGTCGCGCACGCCGTCGCCTTCGAGGTCCTGCACATGAACGGAGAGGACTGACTCAGGAGGGGTCGGGCCGTTCCTCGACCTCGACCTTCAGCTCGGGTGCGAACCCGAACAGAGCGCCGTCGTGCGAGCCGACCCACCACGTGCCGCACATCATGGTCGCGGTCTGCTCGGTGCCCTCCTCCCACCACGCCGAGCATGCGGCTGTCGCCCGTAGTGCACCCAGGACGGGCGACCACCGCATGCTCGGCGGGAGAGGGGTGGTCAGGCGCGAGAGGGTGCCGGGACGTTTGCTGCGCCGTCGGGCAGGAACCGGCGGCCCAGGACCTTCTCGCTGTAGCCCGTGCGGTCGAGGTACGGCGTGATGCCGCCCAGGTGGAAGCCCCACCCCGCGCCAAGGATCATGCACAGGTCGATCTGCGACGGGCTCGCGACCACGCCCTCGTCGAGCATGAGCCCGATCTCCTGCGTGAGCGCCGTGAGCACGGAGTCGAGGACGCCGGCCTCGTCCAGCGCCCCGTCGCCGCCCGCCTCGCCCGTGCCGAAGACCCGCTGGATCGCCGGGTCGACGGGCTTGGGCAGGCCCTTCGGCGCGTCGAGGACGACGGGGATCTGCTCGTCGACGATGCGCTGGAGGCCGGGGGACTCGGGGAACCGGTCGCCCAGGTCCTCGCGCAGCGACGTGAGCACGTGCAGGCCGACGGCGGGGCCCACGAGGTCGAACAGCGCGAACGGCGGCATCGGCAGACCGAGCGGTGCGACGGCGCGGTCCGCGACCTCGACCGACGTGCCGTTCTCGACCGCCTCGACGATCTTGCCCATGAGCAGGATGAGCAGGCGGTTGACGACGAACCCGGGCCGGTCGGCGACCAGCACGGCCGTCTTGCGGAGCTTCTTCGTCATGGCGAACGCCGTGGCGAGCGCGGCGTCGTCGGTCTTGGCCGCCTGGATGATCTCGACGAGCGGCATCTGGGCGACCGGGTTGAAGAAGTGCATCCCGACGACGCGCTCGGGGTGCTGCAGGTCGGCCGCCATCTCGGTGATCGAGAGCGCGGACGTGTTGGTCAGCAGCACGGCCTGGGGCGAGAGCACGCTCTCGAGCTCGGCGAAGACCTTCTTCTTGAGCCCGAGGATCTCCGTGACCGCCTCGATGACGACGTCGCAGCCCGCGAAGTCGCCGAGCTCGGTCGTGCCGTGCACGGAGCCGACGATGCGCGCGCCGGTGTCCGCGGGCATCCGGCCCGAGCGCACGAGCTTCTCCACGGTCGAGCGGACGTAGCCGAGGCCCTTGTCGACGCGCTCCTGGTCGAGGTCGCGCATGACGACCGGCACCTGGAGGCGCTGGGCGAACAGCAGCGCGATCTGCGCGGCCATGAGCCCGGCACCGACGATCCCCACGCGGGTGACCGGGCGCGCGAGCTTCGCGTCGGGCGCGCCCTGGGGCCGCTTGCCCTTGGAGACGAGCTGGAACGCGTAGACGCTCGCGCGCATCTCGTCGCTCATGATGAGGTCCGCGAGGGCCTCGTCCTCGGCCGCGAACGCCTCCTCGCGCGACGCGGTGCGCGCGGCCGCGACGAGGTCGAGCGCGCGGTACGGCGCGGGGCGCGAGCCCGCGACCACGGCGTCGAGGCGCTGACGCGTCCCGGCGACGACGGCGTCCCACACGGGCTGCGGGTCGAGCTCGCGCCGCTCGACGACGATCTCGCCGCGCAGCACGGCCTCGGCCCAGCGCAGCGAGGACTCGAGGAAGTCGGGCGCCTCGAAGAGCGCGTCGACGAGCCCGATCTCGTACGCCTCCTTCGCCTTGAACGGCTTGTTCGCGGCGGGGCGGGCGAGGATGACGTCCATCGCCTTCTCGACGCCGAGCAGGCGCGGCACGAGGTAGGCGCCGCCCCAGCCGGGGACCAGGCCCAGGCCGACCTCGGGCAGCGCGAGCGCGCCGGCGTCGGACGCGACGGTGCGGTACGTGCAGTTGAGCGCGACCTCGAGGCCGCCGCCCAGCGCGACGCCGTTGACGAACGCGAACGTCGGCACGCCCATGTCCTGGAGCAGCGTGTACGCGGCGTGCCCGGCGCGCCCGAGGGCGAGCGCGTCGTCGCGCACCTGCACGGCCGCGGCCTGCGTGAGGTCCGCGCCCGCGGCGAGGAAGTACGGCTTGCCCGTGATCGCGACGGCGACGATCTCGCCGTCCGCGGCCCGGCGCCGCAGCGTCTCGAGGGTCGTGTGCAGCTCGGCGAGGCCCTCGGGGCCGAGCGTCGTCGGCTTGGTGTGGTCGAGCCCGTTGTCGAGCGTGACGAGGGCGAGCGTGCCCGTCCCGCCGGGGAGCGCGACGTCGCGCACGAGCGAGTGCGTGACGCGCTCCCCGCGCGCGGCGTCCTTCGTCGCGTCCGCGGAGGTGGTGGTGGTGTCGGTCGGTGCGCTCATCGTCAGTTCTCCGCGGTCTCGAAGGTGTGGCCGGAGTAGTCGGCGTGGTGCGGGTTCTCCCAGATCACGGTGCCGCCCATGCCGAGGCCGACGCACATGGTCGTCAGGCCGTAGCGCACCTCGGGGTGCTGCTCGAACTGGCGCGCGAGCTGCGTCATGAGGCGCACGCCCGACGACGCGAGCGGGTGGCCCATGGCGATGGCGCCCCCGTACTGGTTGACGCGCTCGTCGTCGTCCGCGATGCCGAAGTGGTCGAGGAACGCGAGCACCTGGACCGCGAACGCCTCGTTGATCTCGAACAGGCCGATGTCGTCGATCGTCAGGCCCGCGGACGCGAGCGCGCGCTCGGTCGCGGGGACCGGCCCGATGCCCATGACCTCGGGGTCGACGCCCGCGTACGCGTACGCGACGAGGCGCATGCGCGCCGGGAGCCCGAGCTCGTCGGCGACGTCGCCCGCGGCGAGCAGGCACGCCGTCGCGCCGTCGGTCAGCGGCGAGGCGTTGCCCGCGGTGACCTTCCCGCCGGGGCGGAACGGGGTCTTGAGGTCGCGGATCGAGTCGACCGTGGTGCCGGGGCGCGGCAGCTCGTCGGCCGTGGCCAGGCCCCACCCGAGCTCGGTCGACCGGGTCGCGACCGGCACGAGGTCGGGGGAGATGTCGCCGTTCGCGAGGGCCTTGGCGTACTTGGCCTGGCTCGCGACGGCGTACGCGTCGGCACGCTCCTTGGTGAGGTGCGGGTACCGGTCGTGCAGGTTCTCGGCCGTCGCGCCCATGACGAGCGCGGAGGAGTCGACGAGGCGCTCGGCGACGAACCGCGGGTTCGGGTCCGACCCCTCGCCCATGGGGTGGTGCCCCATGTGCTCGACACCGCCCGCGACGACGACGTCCTGCGCGCCCACGGCGACGTTCGCCGCGGTGGTCGTGACCGCGGTCATCGCCCCCGCGCACATGCGGTCGATCGCGAAGCCGGGCACCGACTTGGGCAGCCCGGCCAGCACGGCGACGCTGCGGCCGAGGGTGAGGCCCTGGTCGCCGGTCTGCGTGGTCGCGGCGAGCGCGAGCTCGTCGATCCGCTCGACGGGCAGCTCGGGGCGGCGGCGCAGGAGCTCGCGGACCGTCTTCACGGCGAGGTCGTCCGCGCGGGTCTCCGCGTAGATCCCGTCGGGGCGCGCCTTGCCGAACGGGCTACGGACGCCCTCGACGAAGACGACGTCGCGCACGGGGCGTCGGCGCGAGCGCTGGGTAGCCGCCTGGGTGGGTGCCGAGGTGGGAGAGGGGGCCTCGTTGGCCACGGTCATGGCATCTCCATCCGATGCAGATGGTCGGGACGGCGGTGTCCGGAGCGGCACCGCTCGGGGGTCGTACGTGCGATACACGCTACCGCGGGTATCGGGAAAGCACGAGACCGATGCTACGACATGAAGAGACCCGGTATCGCATCGCGCGATACCGGGTCTCTCCGAGGTTCGGGGTGCTCGGGAGCCCGCGTCAGCGGCTCCCGCGGAGCTTGCGCACGACCTTCTTCGCGGTCGGCAAGCCCTTGTTCCACGCGGAGTACCACATCGAGAACGGCACGTCGACGCTGTGCACGAGCTCGTCGTCGTGCTGGGCGAAGCTGCGCTTGAACTCGCTGATCCCGTCGTTGAGCAGACCGTTCATGTCGTACCGGACCAGCCCGGCCTGCTGTGCGAGCGTGATCGCGTGCCACTTCACCGGCGCGTTGGCGCGCAGCTTGCGACCTGCGTCGTTGATCCCGCCGTAGAGCTCGAACGAGGTCGTCGCCGACGACACGCACCACACGAACGACACCGGCGCGCCCTCGGAGAACGCGGCGACGAGCACCGAGTGCTCGCCGAGCTCGCGGTGGATCGCGAGGTAGTACTCGTCGTCGTGCAGCGCGAAGCCCGCGCGCTCGGCGGTCTCGTGGTAGACGGCGAGCACCTGACGCACCTCGGCCTCGTCCGTCACGCGACGCACCTCGAGCCCCGTGCGCGCCGCCTTGCGGATGTCGTACCGCGTCGACTTGCCCATGGCCTTCGTCAGCTCGTCCTCGGACTTCGTGAGGTCGAGGATCAGGGTCACCGGGTAGAGGATCGGGTTCGCCGCGGGGCGGGCGTCGGGCAGCGCGAGGTGCGTGCCGACGGGCCAGTCGGGCTCGATCGTCACGCCCACGCCGCCCACCGTCGTCTTGCACCAGGCGACGACGGCGCGGGTCACGGCGTCGCGCGTCGCGTCGTCGCCCACGCCCGGGCCGGCGCCCCAGCCGTCTCCCGTCGGCGCGATGACGGGCCCGCGGGGCACGTGGCACAGCGCCTTGAACTGCGCCGGGAGCGAGCGCACGAGCACCTGCGCCAGGCCGCGGACGCGGCCGTCGCCGTCCACCGCCTCCACGCGGTGCGGGGTCCAGGCGCCCGTGGCCTTGACCTCGCCCCAGCCCCAGAGCTGCAGGGGGTGGCCGCCGAGCTCGTTCACCCGGGCGTCCCAGGAGGCTCGGTCGGTGACTGTCCGGATCGTCAGGTTCGCGTCGTGCACGCGGACGACCCTACCCTCCCGCTACCGCTCGCCGGCGCGCTCGAACGCGTCCGCGAGGGGCTCTGCGACGAGCCCCACCTGCCACTCGCGCGCCCCGCGGCCGCGCAGGAACGCGGCGATCCCGTCCGCGTCGGCCGGCTCCGGTGGCGTCCAGCACAGGCGCCGGAGCGCGTCGGGCTGGAGCACGTTCTCGACCGGCACGGCGTACCGCTCGGCGAGCTCCTGCACGACGGCGCGCGCCGCCTCGAGCCGTGCCGCGGCACCCGGGTCGCGGTCCGCCCACGCGCGCGGGGGCGGCGGGGCGTCGGTGCGCGGTCCGCGCGTGGTCGGCAGGGCGCTCGCGGGCAGGGCGAGCGCGGCGTCGACCGCGCGCTGCCAGTACGCCGCACGGCGGCGCGTGCCCTTGCCCGCGAACGGCGGGAGCTCGACGAGCTGGCCCGCCGTGCGCGGCAGCGCCTCGGCCGCGGCGACGATCGCGCGGTCGGGCAGGACGCGCCCGGGGGCGATGTCTCGCGCCCGGGCGGTCGCGTCGCGGGCCTCCCACAGGCTCCGGACGACGGCGAGCCGGCGCGGGTCGCGCAGCGTGTGCGTGCCGGACGTCCGGCGCCACGGCTCGGGCCGCGGGGCGGGCGGTCCCGCGGTGCGCACGGCCTCGAACTCCTGCGCCGCCCATTCCGACTTGCCCGCCTCGTCGAGCCGCTCGCCGAGCGCCCGGCGCAGCGGGACGAGCACCTCGACGTCGAGCGCCGCGTACCGCAGCCAGTCCTCGGGCAGCGGTCGGGTCGACCAGTCCACCGCCGAGTGCTCCTTGGCGAGGCCGAGCCCGAGCACCTCGGCGACCACGGCGGCGAGGCCCACGCGCGCCATCCCCAGCAGGCGGGCCGCGATCTCGGTGTCGAACACGCTGGCCGGGACGATCCCGTGCTCCGCGAGCCCGGGCAGGTCCTGCGACGCCGCGTGCAGGACCCACTCGGCGTCGCCGACCGCCTCGCGCAGCGGCGACAGGTCGGGCACGCCGACGGGGTCGACGAGCGCGGTGCCCGCGCCCTCGCGGCGCACCTGGACGAGGTAGGTGCGCTGGCCGTACCGGTAGCCGGAGGCGCGCTCGGCGTCGGCGGCCACGGGGCCGCTCGCGGCGGCGAAGGCCTCGACGACGCGCGCGAACGCGGCGGGCGTGTCGACGACGGGTCCCAGCCCGTCGGACGGCTCCGTCAGCGGGGTGACGACGGTCGGTGCGCGCTCCGCCCCGGGTGCGGGGTCGAGCGGAGGGGGAGCGGGTGCTGCGGTCGAGCTCATGAGCCCACGGTATTGCGTCGCGCAGGGGGTCGAGCACCGAGGGGGGTCACGCCCTCGGGCAACGGCGGCAGACCGGCGGCCGTGCACAGGAGCTGCGACCACGCCGCGAGGTGGTCGCCGAGGTCCGCCGCGCCGGCGCCCTCCGCGGGCACCGGGGTCCACGACGCGCGCATCTCGAGCTCCACGTCGTTGTGCTTGCCGGCGAGCGCGCCGAAGCTCTGCGACAGGACGCGCGTCACCGTGCCGCCCTCCGCGCGGACGGCCGCACCGGCGTCGTGGAGCGCGTCCTCGAGCCACGTCCACGCGACCTCGGCGAGCATGTCCTCCGCCGCCATCTCCGGCTCCAGCGTCGCGCGCACGAGCGTCACGACGCGGAACCGTCCCTCCCACGCCTCCTGGCCCGCCGGGTCGTAGAGGACGATGAAGCGCCCCGACGCGAGGTCGGGGTCGTCGGAGCGGTCGGCCTCGACCTCGCCCGTGAGCGCGACCGACCACGGCGCGATCCGGCGCGGGGCGGGAACTTCGCGCAGCGTCACCTCGGGTCGCAGCCGCCGCGCGCCGAGGGCGTCGAGGACGGCACGGAACTCCGGGGGAGCGTCGGTCCCGTGAGGGGTGGTCACCCCGGCACAGTACGAGCGGGAGGGGCGGGACGGACGCACGCCGCGCGGGTGTCATCGAATCGTGACCCCGACTTCGTCACGATCCCTGCGGGTGACCGGATCGTGGCACCCCCGGGGCGCGACGGCGCCCGAGGACTAGGCTGGCAGCGTATCCATCCCCGGTGCACCCGGCCGCGCGCCGCGCCCGGCTCGGTTCCGCGCCCTCCCGCGCGCAGCCGTCGTGCGCCGGGACCGACCCCCGAGGAGCAGGGAAGCAGATGTCAGCACGCGCACAGATCGGTGTGACCGGACTCGCCGTCATGGGTCGCAACCTGGCCCGCAACTTCGCCCGGCACGGCTACACGGTCGCGGTGCACAACCGCTCGTACGCCAAGACCGAGTCCCTGATCGCCGAGGCGGGCACCGAGGGCGACTTCGTCCCGTCGGAGTCGATGGCGGACTTCGTGGCCTCGCTCGAGCGCCCGCGCAAGGTCGTCATCATGGTCAAGGCCGGCGCGGCCACCGACGCCGTCATCGACGAGCTCGTGCCGCTGCTCGAGGAGGGCGACATCGTCGTCGACGCCGGCAACGCGCACTTCCCCGACACGATCCGCCGCGAGAAGGCGCTCGCGGCGCTGGGCCTGCACTTCGTGGGCACCGGCGTCTCGGGCGGCGAGGAGGGCGCGCTCAACGGCCCGTCGATCATGCCGGGCGGCACGCGCGAGTCCTACCAGAGCCTCGGCCCCATCCTCGAGGACATCTCGGCGAAGGTCGACGGCGTGCCGTGCTGCACCTACGTCGGGCCCGACGGCGCCGGCCACTTCGTCAAGATGGTGCACAACGGCATCGAGTACGCCGACATGCAGCTCATCGCCGAGGCGTACGACCTGCTCAAGCAGGGGCTCGGCGCGTCCGCGCAGGAGATCGGCGAGATCTTCGCGCAGTGGAACACGGGCGACCTCGAGTCGTTCCTCATCGAGATCACCGCGGACGTGCTCCAGCACGTCGACGCGGAGACCGGCAAGGCGTTCGTCGACGTCGTGCTCGACCAGGCGGAGCAGAAGGGCACCGGCCGCTGGACGGTGCAGAACGGCCTCGACCTCGGCGTGCCGATCACCGGCATCGCCGAGGCGACGTTCGCCCGCGCGCTGTCCGGCTCGGTCCCGCAGCGCGAGGCGGGTCGCGCCGCGCTGCCCGCCGACGCCGCGGCGTGGGACGTGCAGGACCGCGACGCGTTCGTCGAGGACGTGCGTCTCGCGCTCTACGCGTCGAAGGTCGTCGCCTACTCGCAGGGCTTCGACCAGATCGCGGCCGCGTCGGCCGAGTACGGCTGGGACATCGACCGCGGCGCGATGGCCCGCATCTGGCGCGGTGGCTGCATCATCCGGGCGCGCTTCCTCAACCGCATCACCGAGGCGTACGAGCGCGACGCGCAGCTCCCGCTGCTCCTCGCCGACGAGTACTTCACGGGCGCGGTCGGCAACGGCCTCGCGGCGTGGCGTCGCGTCGTGGCCCAGGCCGCCCTGAACGGCGTGCCGACGCCCGCGTTCTCGTCGTCGCTCGCCTACTACGACGGCGTGCGGGCCGAGCGCCTGCCCGCCGCGCTCATCCAGGCGCAGCGCGACTTCTTCGGCGCGCACACCTACCGCCGCGTCGACAAGCCGGGCGTGTTCCACACCGAGTGGTCGGGCGACCGGACCGAGTCCGACGCCTGACGTCCCTCCCGACGTCCCGACGGCGGTCGTCGTGCTCCGGCGCGGCGGCCGCCGTCGTGCGTCCCGGTCCGCACGTCCCTGCGAGTCCGCCGACGTGGCAGGCTAGGCCGCGCGGGCCGCTGCGTCGGCCCCCACACCTGACGCCGGACGACACGGAGAACGATGAGCCGCCACCCGCAGGACGCGACCGCGACGAGGATGCTCGCCGACCGGACGGGCACCGACCCGGCCGACTGGTTCCTCGTCTTCAAGGCCCGCTACGGGATGGAGGTCGTGTTCCGCGCGCTCGCCGAGGCCCGTGGCCCGGGCGACGTGGTCACCCAGGTGTTCACGTGCTCGACGGCGGTCGACCCGGTGCTCGTCGCCGGGCTGCGGCCCGTCTACGCCGAGGTGTCCCCGGCGACGGTCGCGATCGACCCCGAGCGGCTCGCCCTCGGCCCGGCCACGCGGGCGGTCGTGCTGCAGAACACGTTCGGCATCGTCGACGAGCTGGCCGCGCGTCGCCTGCGCGACGCCGCGCGCTCGGTCGGTGCGCTGCTCGTCGAGGACAGCGCGCACTGCGTGGGGCGCCTCGCGCGGGACGCCGACGGCACGCCCGTCGCGGACGTCTCGTTCCACTCGTTCGGCGTCGAGAAGCTGCTGCCCACGCGGTTCGGCGGGGCGGTGTGGGTGAGCCCCGCGCTCGACCCGGCGCTGCGCGCGGCGACGGTGGCGGCGCTCGACGCGCTCCCCGTCGTCGGGAAGCGGCTCGACCTCGCGGCGCGCAGCTTCCGCACGCAGGTGCGCGTGCTCAACCGTCTCCCCGGTGCGGCCGCGGGGAAGGTGCGCGGTGCGCTCACGGCCGTCGGCGCCTACGAGCCGGCGATCGCCCCCGTGGAGAACCGGGGCGGGCTCGCGCACCCGCCGCAGCGGCCGTCCGCGTGGGTGGTGGACCGCATGGTCGACGCGCTGCGCTCCAGCGGCGACACCGAGGCACGGCGCGCCGACACGGTCGCGGAGTACGTGCGCGGGCTCTCCGACGTCGTCGAGGTGCCGGCGGGGATCGGGGAGCGCGCGCCGCTCGTGCGGTTCCCGTTCTTCGCGCCCGACGCCGCGACCGCCGACCGCCTGGTCGCCGAGCTCACGGCCGCCGGGTTCTACGTCGGGAAGTGGTACCGGCCGGCGCTGTTCCCGGGCCCGGACGACCCCGCGGTGTACGGGTACACGCCGGGCGACCCCGGGCTCGCGACGACGGAGGACCTCGTCGCGCGCGTCGTGAACCTCCCGACCACGGTCGGCGTCGCGACGGCGCGCCGCGTCGTCGAGGCCGTCCGGTCCGCCCTGGGCGCCTGAGCCCCACGACCAGGCGGTCCACGTCGGCCGACCAGGTGGTCCCGGCGCGTCCGCGACACCGGACGAGCCGGGACCACCTGGTCGGCGCAGGACCTCCCGGGGCTACGCCGACGGGCGCGAGCGCGCGAACTTCACGTAGTCGAGCGTGTGGCGCAGGTCCACGCGCCACACGTCGAGGCGGCGGCGCAGGCTGCGGTCGGGTGCGTACCGCAGGGTGTGCCACACGCCGTGCTTGCGTGCCTTCTTCACGCGGTGGCGCAGCGACACCGGCACGAGCGCCCGGACGACCGGGTAGGGCACGTTGACCCACAGGCGCGCGTCCGACGTGACCTGCTCGGGCAGCTCGCGCCCGTACACGAGGTCCTCGACGTAGCAGCGCGCGAGGTTGCCGCCCGCGGCCATCGTGTAGAAGCTCGCCGCGCCCTGGCGCAGGTTGACCTCGAGGATCTTGCTCGTGCCGGTGCGGCGGTCGTACATGACGTCGAGGTTGGCGGCGCCGACGTAGCCGAGGCTGTCGAGCAGGTGCCGGATCGACTCCGTGAGCCGGTCGTCCTTCATCGTCACGACCGCGTTGTAGTTCCCGACGAGCTTCGGGTCGTACTCGCCGAGCACGATCTGGGCCGCCGACAGGAACCGCAGGCGGCCGTGGCGGTCGGAGTACGTGTTGACCACGCGCATGACCGACTCGTCGCCCGCGAGGTACTCCTGGACGATGAGGTCGTCCGTGTACCCCGCGGCGTAGATGCGGCGGCCGACGTCGCGCAGCTCCGCCGCGTCCTGGACCAGGTACACCTTCTTCTTGCCCTCGAACCGCAGGCGCGGGTAGGTGTCGGTGTCGGCCGGCTTGAGGATGAGCGGGTACGGGAAGGGGAGGTCCTCCCCGAAGCCGGGGGCGTCGACGTCGGCCGCCGTGGCGATCACCGTCTCCGGGTGCGGCACGCCGAGCTCCGCGCACGTGCGCGCGAAGTCCGTCTTGTTCATGAGGCGCGCGGCCAGCTCCTCGCCGACGAGCGGGATGACGTAGAGGTCCTCGAGCTCGGCCCGGTGGGCGATCACGACGTTCGTGTAGAACTCGATGTTCGCGATGAGCAGGCGCTTGCGGCCCGGGAACTCCTCCGCGAGCTCTCGCAGGACCGCGACGATGCGCTCGGGGTCGTCGAAGTCCCGGTAGGTGCGCACGTCGACGATGCGGGAGTCCGCCGTCTCGCGCAGGGGGAAGCGGCCCAGGGCCAGCGTGCGGACGCCGTACGCCTCGTGCAACGACCTCGCGATGTTGTAGGTGTTGAGGTTGGTCCCCAGGACGATGGGGAGGAACTCGGCGTTGCCGTACGTCATCGCGGAGGGTCGTCCGTTTCTCTTCGGGTCGGCGGGCGTCCGCCATCCTACGGTCCGCGCGGCCCGCGCCCCGGGACGCGGGAGCCGTAGGATCCACGGGTGACGTCGCGACCGGACCAGGACCACGCCCAGCCCCTCGTCGGAGTGCTCGGGGGTGTCGGGCCGCTCGCCACGGCCTACTTCCTCCAGCTCCTCGTCGCGCTCACGGAGGCCGAGCGCGACCAGGACCACGTCGACGCCGTCGTGCTCAACCACGCGACGATCCCCGACCGCACGGACTTCATCCTCGGGCGGTCCGACGCCGACCCCGGCCCGGTGCTCGCGCGGGACGCGGAGCGGCTCGAGCGCTTCGGCGCGGACTTCCTCGTCATGCCGTGCAACACCGCGCACTACTTCACGCAGCAGGTGCTCGACGCGATCAGCGTCCCGTTCGTGTCCATCATCGACACGACGGTCGACGCGGCACGGGCGCGGGTCGACGACCTGCGCGCGGTCGGCCTGCTCGCCACGGCGGGGACCGCGGCGTCGGGCGTGTACCAGGACGCGTTCGCACGCCACGGCGTCGAGGCGCTCGTGCCCGACGACGCCGACCAGGCGCTCGTCTCGCAGATCATCTACGAGCAGGTGAAGGCGGGGCGGCCCGTCGACATCGAGACGTTCCGTGCCGTCGCGGGCCGGCTCGTCGAGCGCGGGGCCCAGGTGATCGTGCTGGGCTGCACGGAGCTGTCCGTGGTCGCCGTCGACCACGACCTGCTCGCCGACCCGCTCTACCTGGACTCGACCGACCAGCTCGCCCGCGCGACGATCCGCCGCGCCGGGCACCGCGTCCGCGGGGCATGACCCCGCGGCTCCGACGACCGCCGGGCCGGCCGGTGCGCTCGTCGGCCCGACGAGCGGCGGGTCAGCCCAGCTCGCTCGTGCCCGAGTAGAGGTGCAGCACGGGGACGTGCAGCTCCTCGCGCGCGCGGGAGGCCCAGTCGGTGTGGAACGTGTCCTCGACCGCGTGCGGGTAGGTCACGACGACGATCTCGCGCGCCCCGCCGGAGGCGACGGCCGTGCGCAGCGCCGGCAGCGGGTCGTCGTCGACGACCACGCCGTCTGCCTCGCGGCCCGCCGCGCGGAGCTCGGCCACGCTGCGCTCGAGCTGCTCGCTCGCCTCCGCCTTGGCCGTCGTGGGCGAGGGCTCGCGGCCCAGGACCTCGTCCCACGCCTCCTTGAGCTCGCCCACGCTGAGGTGGTCGATGATCCCCGAGATGACGTTGCGCTCGGTGTCCGCCGGGACCAGCACCCGGTAGGCGAGCTGCTCGTCCTGGTGCAGCGACAGGATGTGCTGCACGTCGGCCGGGTTGAGCGTGTCTTCGGTCAGGACGAGGATCGTGTCGGTCACGCGGGTCAGCCTAGCGGGAGGAGCCAGCGCGCGGCGGTCGTACCGGCGGGCGACCCGGGCCGGTCCTCGGGGGCGTACAGCAGGTGCCCGAGGCGCGCCCCACGGGGGAGCGCCGTCGTCGCCGCCGGTCTCGCGGCACCGGCGACGATCCGGGTCGGGCCGGGCCCCACGAGGGTCGGGGTGGTCGTGACGCACAGCTCGTCGACGAGGTCCGCGGCGAGGAGGTCCGCCAGCAGCGACGGGCCACCCTCGGCGAGGACGCGCGTCAGGCCGCGCCCGGCGAGCGCGGCGAGTCCTGCGGCGAGGTCGAGCGCGTCGCCCGGCTCGCGCGTGTCGTCGGCCGCGTCCTGCCCGACGACGAGCACCCGGTCCGCGGGCACGTCCCCCCGGGCCGTGGCCGCCCCGGCGGGACCGGTCAGCACGAACGGCGGGCGGTCCGTCCCGGTGAGCGTCGGGGGCACGCGGCCGCTCCGGCTGACGACGGCGAGCTCGAGCGGGGCGTCGTGCAGGTGCCGCAGCCCGCGGGGCCGGTCGAGCGGCGTGTACGCCTCCGCGCGCGCGGTGCCCGCCCCGACGAGCACCACGTCCGCCAGCGCCCGCAGGACCCGGAACACGCGCCAGTCCGCGTCGTCGTTGATCGACCCCGACCGCTCGTCGGGACCCCACGCCGCGCCGTCGACGCTCGCGACCAAGTTCGCCCGGACGACGCTCGCCCCGCGGACCGGGGTCCCGTAGGCGTAGAGCGCGGCGAGCCGGTCCTCGCGCGGGTCGGGCGGGAGGTGCTCCGCAGCGGGCAGGAGCACGTCGAGCGCGGGGAGGTCGGTGCGCCCGGCGACGGGCGGACCCGGCCCCTCGGGCGGGGTGGTGGTCGAGGTCACAGCGGCCAGGCTAGCCGCAGGCGTAGGCTGGATCCTCGTGACTGCGCCCGCCTCCGGTGGTTCCTCGGCCCCGGCAGCCCTCCCCGGCACCGCCCGCGCGTCGGCCTCCTCGCCGACCCCCGGCCGGCCCGGGCCCGTCCGTGCCCTCGCCGACGTCCGGCCCTCCGTGCCCCCGGCCCGGCTCCTCGCCGACCTCGTGCCCCCGCGGCACTTCGCCGACGCGCGCTTCTCGACCTACCGCGCCAACCCCGCCTACCCGAGCCAGGCGCGCACCGTCGCGCGGCTCGAGGAGGTCGCGGCCGCCGTCGTGAAGCCCGCGCGCAAGGGCCTGTTCGGCGCCCGGAAGCAGACCGCGCCCGCGGTGTACATGGACGGCGGGTTCGGCGTCGGCAAGACCCACCTGCTCACCTCCCTCGCGCACGCGGTGGGACTCGACGTCAGCGCGTACGGCACGTTCGTCGAGTACACGAACCTCGTCGGCGCGCTCGGCTTCCGGGCGACCGTGGACGCGCTCGCCACGAAGAAGCTCGTGTGCATCGACGAGTTCGAGCTCGACGACCCGGGTGACACCGTCCTCATGTCCCGGCTCCTGCGCGAGCTCGCGGACCGTGGCGTCGCGCTGGCCGCGACGTCGAACACGCTCCCCGAGGCGCTCGGCGAGGGCCGCTTCGCCGCCGAGGACTTCCTGCGCGAGATCCAGGCGCTCGCGGCCCGGTTCGAGGTGCTGCGCGTCGACGGCGAGGACTACCGGCACCGTGCGGTCGTCACGGACTCCGCGCCGCTGCCCGAGGCCGACGTGCGGACGGCCGTCACGGGCCGGCCCGGCGCGACCCTCGACGCGTTCGACGACCTGCTCGCGCACCTGTCGCAGGTCCACCCCAGCCGGTACCGGGCGCTGCTCGACGGCGTCGAGGTCGTCGCGCTCACGGGCGTGCACCCCGTCACCGAGCAGTCCGCGGCGCTGCGCCTCGTCGTGCTCGTCGACCGCCTCTACGACCGCGACGTGCCCGTGCTCCTCGCCGGGACCGGCGCGTACACGGGGGAGCGGAGCCTGTTCACCGAGGAGATGCTGCGCGGCGGGTACCGCAAGAAGTACTACCGCGCGCTGTCGCGGCTCGGCGCGCTCGCGGAGGACGGCCGCACTGTCGCGCGCGGCGCGGCCTGAGCGTCACGTCGCCGCGAGGCGCGCCTTCTCGACCGCGACGTCGAAGTCGGCCGGGGGCCACCCGAGGTCGAGGCCGCGCAGCGCGTCGAGCAGGAGCTCGCTCACCGCGAGGCGCGCGAACCACTTCCGGTCGGCCGGGACCACGTGCCACGGCGCGACGTCGGTGCTCGTCCGGTCGAGGACGGCCTGGTACGCCTCCTGGTAGGCGGGCCACTTCTGGCGCGAGTCGACGTCGTTCGGGTTGTACTTCCAGAACTTGTCCGGGCGCTCGAGCCGTTCCATGAGCCGCGCGCGCTGCTCCTCGTAGGAGACGAGCAGCGCGACCTTGACGATCGTCGTGCCCGCCGCGGCGACCTCGGCCTCGAAGCGGTTGATCTCGTCGTAGCGCGCCTCCCAGACCTCGGGCGGCACGAGCGCGTCGACGCGCGCGACGAGCACGTCCTCGTAGTGCGACCGGTCGAAGACGCCGATGTACCCGGGCTCCGGCAGGGCGCGCCGGATCCGCCACAGGAAGTCGTGCCGCCGCTCTTCGGGCGTCGGCACCCCGAACGAGCGGTGCGCGACACCCTGCGGGTCGACGAGCCCGACGACGTGCCGCACGATCCCGCCCTTGCCCGCCGTGTCCATGCCCTGCAGCACGAGGAGCACCGACCGCGACCCGCCCGATCGGCCCTCGGCGAACAGGCGCTCCTGCAGCTCGGACAGCTCGTCCGCGTGCTGTGCCACGAGGGCCTTCCCGGCGTCCTTGTCGCCGGTGAACCCCGGCGTCGACGCGCGGTCGAACGTCGCGAGGTCGAAGCCCTCCGGCACCCGGAGCGCCTGCGCCGGCGGCACCTCCCAGGCGCTCTCGGCGCCCCGGTCGCGCGCGGCCTTCGTCTTCGTC
The DNA here is from genome assembly GCF_040546915.1 of Cellulosimicrobium sp. 4261. NCBI lineage: Bacteria > Bacillati > Actinomycetota > Actinomycetes > Micrococcales > Promicromonosporaceae > Cellulosimicrobium > Cellulosimicrobium sp. 4261. The sequence goes on along the minus strand of NZ_JBEPOQ010000002.1, from coordinate 413,078 downwards.
GTCGTCGCCATGGGCGCGAGCGTAGTCACACCCGCGACAGCACGGCGACCGAACGCGCGGGCAGGTCGACGTGGTGCCGGCCCGCCCGCGTCGCCGGGTCCCAGGCGGCGAGCACGCGCGGCGTGCCGCCGAGGGCGAGCCGCAGCCGCCGCGAGGAGTCCCCGAGGTTCACCGCGACCGCGACGGTGCGTCGGTCCACGACGAACGCGGGCCCGCCGTGCGGGGCGGCGCCCGTCGTCGGCTCCTCGCCCGACGCGTCGTCGTCCGCGCCGCCCGGCCCGTGGACGCGCACGAGCGAGAGGTCGCCCGAGCGCACGTCGGGCCGTGACCGCAGGGTCACGAGGTCCCGGTACCAGGCGAGCAGCCGGGCGTGCTCGCCCCGCTCCCGCTCGGACCAGTCGAGCACGCTCGCGTCCCGCGTCGAGCGCGCCTGCGGGTCGGGCACGGGGTCGCCGCCGCCCCACCCGTGGTCGGCGAACTCGGCCGCGCGGCCCGCGCGGACCGCCTCCGCGAGCTCCGGCTCGGCGTGGTCCGTGAAGAACTGCCACGGGGACGACGCGCCCCACTCCTCGCCCATGAACAGCAACGGCGTGAACGGCGACACGAGCACGAGCGCCGCGGCCGTCGCGAGGCCGCCGCCGTCGAGCGTGGCCGACGTCCGGTCGCCCTGCGCGCGGTTGCCCACCTGGTCGTGGTTCTGCGAGCTCACGACGAACGCGTGGCCGTCGGTCCCGGCCGGGACCGGCTGCCCCCAGTCGCGTCCCCGGAACGTCGAGTACGTGCCGTCGTGCACGAACACGCCCGTGAGCGCCTTGCGCAGCACCGCGACCGACCCGAAGTCGACGTAGTAGCCCTGCCGCTCCCCGGTCAGCAGCGCGTGCACGGCGTGGTGGACGTCGTCCGCCCACTGGGCGCGCATCCCGCGCCCGCCCTGCTCCACGCCCGTCACGGTCGCCGGGTCGTTCTCGTCCGACTCGGCGACGAGCGTCAGCGGCCGCCCGAGCTCCTGCTCCACGCGCTCCACCCGCCGCGCGAGCTCCGCGAGGAGGTGCGTGGGGGAGTCGTCGACGAGCGCGTGCACCGCGTCGAGCCGCAGCGCGTCCACGTGGAACTCGACGAACCAGCGCTCGGCGTTGTCGATCACCCACTCGCGCACCTCCCGGCTGCCCGGGCGGTCGAGGTTCACGGCCGAGCCCCACGGGGTCGTGTGCGCGTCCGTGAAGTACGGGCCGAACTCCGGCAGGTAGTTCCCCGACGGGCCGAGGTGGTTGTAGACGACGTCGAGCACCACCGCGAGCCCCCGGGCGTGCGCGGCGTCCACGAACCGCTGGAGCGCGCGCGGGCCGCCGTACGGCTCGTGCACGGCGTACAGGTGCACGCCGTCGTAGCCCCAGCCCCGCTCGCCGCCGAACGCCGCGACCGGCAGGAGCTCGACCGCACCGACGCCCAGCTCGACCAGGTGGTCGAGCCGGTCGATCGCCGCGTCGAGCGTGCCCTGCGGCGTGAACGTCCCGACGTGGAGCTCGTAGAGCACCTCGCCGCGCACGTCGCGCCCGGACCACGCGGCGTCCGTCCACGCGAACGCCGGGTCGAACGTGCGGCTCGGGCCGTGCACGCCGTACGGCTGCCACGGGCTGCGCGGGTCCGGACGGCCCGGGCCCCCGTCGACCGAGTACCCGTAGTCCGTGCCCCACGGCAGCTCGTGGTCGTAGCCCCACCAGCCCGGCACGTGCGCCCCCACGAGGCGCAGCGGGAGGCGCTCGGCGCCGTCGAACGTGCCCGCGCCCTGCTCCGGCAGGAGCAGCTCGACGCTGCGCGCCGTCGGCGCCCACACGATCGGCCGGGGCCCCGGCACGGCGAGCAGAGGTGTCGCCTGCGGTGCGGGGACGCGCGGGGGCGGGACGGGGGTGCCTGCCGTCATGGCGCGCCGCCCTCGCCCGTCGCGGCGGTGCTCGCGGGGGAGCCCGGCGCGACGAGGAGCGCGACCGGCAGGTCGGCGAGCAGGTCCGCGACCCGGACGGTCCCGGCCGGGTGCTCGCGCCCGGTGAGCACGTCGACCCACGTGCCCGTGCCCGCGGGGAGCGCGACGACGTGGTCGCGCCACCTGCCGAGGCGGTCGACCGTCCCGGCGAGCCGGGTCGCCACCGTGACGACGTGCGCGACGGCCGCCTCGTCCGTGCGCTCGCCACCGGACGCTTGGTCGGGCGCGGCCCCACCGGCGGAGGTACCGACCGGTGCGGTGCGCGCGAACGCGAGCGCGCACGGCGTCGACGACGCGACGGGCGCGTACCCGGCCCCGGTGCCGACGAACGCGGCGGCGAGGGCCCGGCGCACGCGCAGGGCGCGTGCCGTGACGAGCAGCTTCTCGTCGGCGAGCGTCCGTGGGGGCGCTCCGCCGTCGAGCCGCGCGAGGCGCTCGGTGAGGTCGTCGACGTCCACGGGGCGGCGGTTGTCCGGGTCGACGAGCGTGGGCGCGTACGACTCGGCGCCCTGGTAGACGTCCGCGACGCCCGGGGCCGTGAGCCGCGTGAGCGTGATCCCGAGGCTCGCGGCGCGCAGCTCCTCGCGGTGCTCGCGCGCCCACCGGGCGAACGCCCCGGTGACGGCCGGGTCGGCGAGCGCGCGCCGCGCGAGCTCGGCGACGGCCTCCTCGTACGCCTCGTCGGGGCTCGTCCACGACGTCGCGACCTTCGCCTCGCGCAGCGCCTTGCGCAGGTAGTCGACGAGCCGGTCGGGCGCGATCGCGGCGTCCGACGTGCCGGCGGGCGCGTCGTCCGACGTGACCACGTCGGGGAGCCACGTCCCGGCGACGGTCTGCCACAGCAGGTTCTCGGCGAGACCGTCGACGAGGACACCGCGGTAGGGGGCGGTCGCCGCGCGCACCTCCTCCACGAGACGCGACCACGCGCCCGCGTCCTCGGACAGCACGCCGAGGGCCGCACGCGTGTCCTCGCCACGCTTGGTGTCGTGCGTCGACCCCGCCGTGAGGGCGTGCGGGGTGAGGGCGGCGAACCGCTGCGCGAACGCGTGCCAGTCGTGCACGCCGAGGCTGAACCGGTCCGGCTCGCCCCCGACCTCGCACAGGCTCACGAGCTCGGTCCAGCGGTAGAACGCCGTGTCCTCGACGCCCTTCGCCGTCACGGCGCCGCACACCTGCTGGAAGCGCACGACGAGCTCGTCGCGGCGCGCCTCGCGCCGCCGTCCCGCGCTCCCGACCTCGCGGCCGAGCACGAGGTCCACGACGACGGCGAGCGTCTCCGCGCGCTGCGGGTCGAGCCGTGCGCGGGCGCGCTCGGCCGCCTCCTCGACGGCCCGGACCGCCTCGTGCCGCGGCGGGGTGCCCGGCACCACGTACGCTCGGTAGCGGTCGAACGCGACGAGCAGCTCGCGCAGGCACTGGTGCAGGCCGCGCCACGTGTGGTCGCGCAGGCGCGGGTCGTCGTGGCAGACGGCGGCCGCCAGGTCCGTGAGCCGGTGCACCTCCGCGTAGAGGGGCCCGGCGACGACCTCGCGCTTCGCCTCCTCGACGAGCGCACCGAGACCGCCCGGTGCCGCGCCCGTGAGGCGCGTCATCACGGCGTCGAGGCCCGACCGGCCGCCCGGGTCGACGAAGAGCTGCTGCAACCGCCACGCGACGTCGTAGCCCGTCGTCCCCACGGTCGCCCAGTCGGGCGGCACCTGCTCCTCGCCCGCGAGGATCTTCTCGACGACGACCCACGCGCCGTCGGTGCGGTCCGCGAGGCGCTGCAGGTACTGCGCCGGGTCCGCGAGACCGTCGGGGTGGTCGATGCGCAGGCCGTCGACGACCCCGGACGTGACGAGGTCGAGCACGAGCGCGTGCGTCGCGTCGAACACCTCCTCGTCCTCGACCCGGACCGCGACGAGCGAACCGACGTCGAAGAAGCGGCGGTAGTTGAGCTCCTCGTCGCCCACGCGCCAGTAGGCCAGGCGGTAGTGCTGGCGCTCGACGAGCTCCGCGAGCGGGAGGTCCTCGGTCCCGGCGCGGACGGGGAACACGTGGTCGTAGTAGCGCAGGACGCGCCGGGGGCCGGGGGTGCCCGGGACCTCGACCTCGTCCAGCACGATCTCGCCCGCCGCGAGCACGTCGCCGAGGCGCGCGCCGAGGACGGGCATGAGGACCGCGCCCTCGCCCGCGGACCAGTCGACGTCGAACCACCGGGCGTACGGCGAGGCGGAGCCGTCCTCGAGCACGGACCACAGCGCGCGGTTGTGCCACGCGGGCGTGGGGACCGCCATGTGGTTCGGGACGACGTCGAGCACCATCCCCAGGCCCGCGCCGCGGGCCGCCGCCGCGAGCCGTCCGAGGCCCTCGCGCCCGCCGAGCTCGGCGCTGATCCGCGCGTGGTCGACGACGTCGTACCCGTGGGTCGACCCGGGCGCCGCCTGGAGCACGGGCGAGAGGTAGAGGTGCGTCACGCCGAGCGTCGCGAGGTACGGCACCTGGCGCGCGGCGTCGTCGAACGTGAGGTCGGGGCCGAGCTGCAGCCGGTACGTCGAGACCGGGACGCGCGGCGGCGCGCCGGGCGTGCCGCCGGGGGAGACGGCGGTCATCGCAGCGGCGGGCGGGTCAGGACGACGACGCTGCGGCCCGTCACGGACACGGTCTCCCCGGGCTGCAGCACCTCGCCGACGTCGACCGTGCCGTCGGTGTCCAGCACGACGTCCCAGCTCTGCCCGTACGCCGCCGGCGGCACCGTGAAGTCCAGCGCGTCGGAGTGCGCGTTGAGCAGCAGCAGGAACGAGTCGTCGACGATGGGCTCGCCCCGGCGGTCCTGCTCGGGGATCGCGTCGCCGTTGAGGAACACCATGACGGTGCGGGCGTAGGCGTGGTCCCAGTCCTGCTGGTCCATGCGCGAGCCGGTGATGTCGAGCCACTCGATGTCCGGCAGGTCGTCGGGACCCTCGGGCGTGCCCGGCTCCGCGCCGTCCTGCCGGCCCACGAAGAACCGCCGACGGTGCAGCACCGGGTGGTCGCGGCGCAGCCAGACGACGCGGCGCGCGAAGTCGAGGAGCGCGGCCCGCTCGTCGTCGAGGCCCTCCTCGCCGCCCCAGTCCATCCAGGTGATCTCGTTGTCCTGGCAGTAGCCGTTGTTGTTGCCGCGCTGCGTGCGGGCGATCTCGTCGCCGTGCGCGAGCATGGGCACGCCCTGCGAGAGCAGCAGCGTGGCGAGGAAGTTCCGCCGCTGGCGAGCGCGCAGCGCCCGCACGTCGGGGTCGTCCGTCGGGCCCTCGACCCCGCAGTTCCAGGACCGGTTGTGGCTCTCGCCGTCGTTGTTGTCCTCGCCGTTCGCCTCGTTGTGCTTCTCGTTGTACGACACGAGGTCGTCGAGCGTGAAGCCGTCGTGCGCGGTGACGAAGTTGATCGACGCGATGGGCTTGCGCCCGCCGTGCTCGTAGAGGTCGGACGAGCCCGTGAGCCGGCTCGCGAACTCGGGCAGCGTCGAGGGCTCGCCGCGCCAGAAGTCGCGCACCGTGTCGCGGTAGCGCCCGTTCCACTCCGTCCACAGGGGCGGGAAGCCGCCCACCTGGTAGCCGCCGTCGCCGAGGTCCCACGGCTCGGCGATGAGCTTGACCTGGGAGATGACCGGGTCCTGCTGCACGATGTCGAAGAACGCCGAGAGGCGGTCGACCTCGTGGAACTGGCGCGCGAGCGTGGCCGCGAGGTCGAAGCGGAAGCCGTCGACGTGCATCTCGGTGACCCAGTAGCGCAGCGAGTCCATGATGAGCTGGAGCACGTGCGGCGAGCGCATGAGCAGCGAGTTGCCCGTGCCGGTCGTGTCGAAGTAGTGCGCCTCGTCGCCGTCCACGAGCCGGTAGTAGGCCTTGTTGTCGATGCCGCGGAAGCTCAGCGTCGGTCCGAGGTGGTTGCCCTCGGCGGTGTGGTTGTAGACCACGTCGAGGATGACCTCGATGCCCGCCTCGTGCAGCGCCTTGACCATGGTCTTGAACTCCATGACCTGCTGCCCGCGCGTCCCGTAGGCCGCGTACCCGTTGTGGGGCGCGAAGAACCCGATGGTGTTGTAGCCCCAGTAGTTCGACAGCCCCTTCTCGACGAGCGTGGGGTCGTTGACGAACTGGTGCACGGGCATGAGCTCGACCGCGGTGACGCCCAGCGTCACGAGGTGCTCGATGACGGCCGGGTGCGCCATGCCCGCGTAGGTGCCGCGCAGCTCGTCCGGGACGTCCGGGTGGAGCATCGTCATGCCCTTGACGTGCGCCTCGTAGACGACGCTGTCGTGGTAGTCCCGGTTCGGCGGGCGGTCGTGGCCCCAGTCGAAGAACGGGTTGATGACGACGGACATCATCGTGTGCCCGGCCGAGTCGTCGTCGTTGAGCGGGGGAGCCGGCGGGGGCGCGTCGTCGTCCTCGCCCTCGGCGGGCTCGTCGGCCTGCGCGGCCTCGTCCGCGTCGGCGAACCGGTACGAGAACAGCGACTCGTCGCCGTCGATCTGTCCCTCGATCGCCTTCGCGTACGGGTCGAGCAGGAGCTTCGCCGGGTTGCAGCGGTGGCCGTTCGCGGGGTCGTAGGGGCCGTGCACGCGGTAGCCGTACCGCGTGCCGGGGCCCTTGCCGGGGAGGTAGACGTGCCAGACGTGCGCGTCGATCTCCTCGACGTCGACGCGGGTCTCGTTGCCGTCGTCGTCGAAGAGGCAGAGCTCGACGCGCTCCGCGATCTCGGAGAACAGCGCGAAGTTGGTCCCCGTGCCGTCGTACGTGGCACCGAGGGGGTAGGGGTGGCCTGGCCAGGTCTGCATGCCCCTGAGGATGTCACGGGGTCCTGTTCGCTGTCGTCGCAGGAGACCCCTCGGTGACGCGATCGATCTCGGCCGGGTTCTCGGGCCGCCCGCACCGCCAGTAATAGTGTGCCAAGCGGCGGTCGTGTCGGTGGTCGCCGCCGGCGGACGACGCACCGACCAGCGCGGAGGCGGACGGCCGTGCATCGTGAGACCGGACCTGGTAGACCCGTGCCATGAGCACCCACGCACACCACCGCGACGACCTCAACCAGTCCGACATCGCGTCCGCCCGGCTCTCCCCGCGCCGCGAGGACGAGGGGGAGGCGTCGGGCGACGTGCTCACCGGCGGAGACGCGACGAAGGCGCCGCAGTCGCTCTCGGAGAACGAGCGTCGGCCCATCGACGGCGCGTCCTCGGGTACGTCCTGGGACGACCCCGACGAGCTCTAGCTCGTCGTCACGACGGCGGGCGCGTCAGTCGACGCGCGGCAGGCGGTCGGCGTCGACCGCGATGAGCCGCGGCATCCCCGCGGGGGCGACGGCGCTGAGGGCGAGGTAGCGCGCCTCCGCCCGGTGCAGGCGGATGTGCTCGTCGACGGTCCAGTCGGGACCGTTGGTGAGCGGCATGCCGCACGAGCAGTCGATGGTCACGCGCCCGCCCGCGTCCTCGCGGACCTGCCCGATCGTCACGTGCGCCGACCGCGCGTCCGCCTTGGCCCGGCGCATGCTCGCGCTCACGGGCTCGGGCCGGGGGGCCTGGGGCGGGGGCGAGGAGGGTGCGTCGGTCACGGGTTCCGAGCCTAGACGCCGCCGGGTCCTTGCCGCACCCGCCGTGGCGGGGCGCCTCAGTGCGTGTGCGCGATCCCCAGCGCGTGCGCCCGCTCGTGCTCGCGCTCGGCCGCCTCGCGCGCGGCGATGCGCGCACGGACCTCCTCGCGACGCAGAGGCGGGACCGTCGTCGGCGGGTTGCGGCGCTCGGGCAGCTCGCCGAGCAGGCGCGCGACGACCGCCGTCACCTCGTCGACCGCGCGCTCGAACGGCTCCTCGGTCGCGGCGCTCGTGCGCTGGATGCCCGTGACCTTCCGGACGAACTGGCGCGCGGCCGCCTCGATCTCCTCATCGGTCGCGGGCGGCTCGAGGCCGCGCAGGGTCGTGATGTTCCGGCACATCCCTCGACGCTACGTGCGTGTGAGGAGCGCCACAAGGGCGACCGGGGTCAGGCGAGACGGGCGGTCACCGCGAGGTCCTCGCCCACCTCGACCCGCACGTCCGCCACGCGCACCCCCGGCGGCAGGTCGGCCGCGAGGTCGACGTGGCGCCCCTCCACCTTCGCCAGCTCGCCGCGCGCCACCACGAGCAGCGCCGCGACGACGGGGTTGCGGCTCGACAGCTCGAGGTCGCGGACGGTGAGCACCATGCGCGCGTCGACCTCGGCGGTCCCGGTCGCGCGCACGCTCGCCGAGAGCAGCCCCTTGCGCACGCGGGCGAACGCCTGGAGCGACACCGTGCGCGGGCCCGTCGCGACGAGGTCGACGTCGAGCGAGGCCAGCGTGAGGCCGATGTTCTGCAGCTCGGTGGCGACGATCCTCCGCGCGGTCGCGAGGACCGCCTCGCGCGGGGCCGAGACGCGGACGTGCCCTCCCAGGGGTGCGGAGTCGTCGGGCTCCACGCCCTCGACGGCGAGCGAGCCGTCGGCGCCCTCGACCCAGCGGAAGCGCAGCCCGTCGACCTCGGCCGTGACGTCCACCGGGACGTCGTCCACGAGGAGCGGGTGCGCGTCCACCCGGAGCCGTCGCACCACCGCGTCCTCGCGCGAGCGGACGTGCTCGACGTCGACCGTCGGGGAGGCGCTGCCCCCGGCCGAGGACGCCGGGCGGTCCGCCCCGACGCGGACCCGGACGCCCGTGACGTCGACGTCGAGGCGGGCGACGTCGGGGCCGTCGAGCTCGGCGTCGAGCCGGACGGCCGTCGCGCCCTCGACCTCGGGGCCCAGCGTGCCGAGGACGGCAGGCCGCAGGCGCGCGAGCAGCTCGGGTGCGGTCGTGGGACGCGGGGCCGCGCCGAGCGGCAGGACGTCGTGGGCGGGGCGCTGGTCGGGCATGCGCCGAGAGTAGACGACGAAGGCCGCCCCGGCGCCGGGACGGCCTTCTCATGGTGGGCGATACTGGGATCGAACCAGTGACCTCTTCCGTGTCAGGGAAGCGCGCTACCGCTGCGCCAATCGCCCGGGTGCTGCATACGAGGTGGAGATGGGATTCGAACCCACGTATACGGCTTTGCAGGCCGCTGCCTCGCCTCTCGGCCACTCCACCTTGAGACGCGTCCTCTCATGCTCCCGGGGGAGCAGGCCAGAGAGTGGGCCTCCGAGCGGATGACGGGACTCGAACCCGCGACCCTCACCTTGGCAAGGTGATGCTCTACCAACTGAGCCACATCCGCGCGGCCGATCCGTCGAGAACTCTCACGAGCCCCGTGGTGATCGGCGCGAAGCACATACTAGCCGACTTCCGCCCGGACCCGTGCATCCGGTCCAGGTGATGGTCGGCGCGAGAGAGGCCGCTCCGGACGGTGCCGGGGCGGCCTCTCTCGTCGTGCTCGTGGGCGATACTGGGATCGAACCAGTGACCTCTTCCGTGTCAGGGAAGCGCGCTACCGCTGCGCCAATCGCCCCAGAGGGGTGGTGCTGTTGCGAGGTGGAGATGGGATTCGAACCCACGTATACGGCTTTGCAGGCCGCTGCCTCGCCTCTCGGCCACTCCACCGCGACCTGCCCTCCGCCACCACGAGGGCGGCAGGAGGGTGGGCCTCCGAGCGGATGACGGGACTCGAACCCGCGACCCTCACCTTGGCAAGGTGATGCTCTACCAACTGAGCCACATCCGCGCGGCCGGACCCTGGAGCTTCGGGGAGCGTTTCCCCCGGCCCTCCGGCGTTCCGGCGCGTCCCAGACATTAGTCCACGTTCGCGTCCGGCGTCCAACCGGCTCCACCGAGCCTCCAGCCGCTGCTCGGCGGTCGGGGTCCGGGCGGAGGGTGCGCCCTGGGTAGCGTGGTCCCGTGCCAGGACCTGGGAGAACGCCCGCGCCAGGGCTCGCTCGCTTCGCCGGGCGTGCCGCGACCGGCGTGCTGGAGTCGGTCGACCTCCGGTGCGAGCCGGAGCGGCTGGCCGACGACGGGCCGTGGTTCGTGGTCGCCGACTTCGACGGCCCCGGCCGGGGCGGCAGGGCGCGCGCGTGGCGGTTCGCCGAGCGGCTCGACCCGTCGGACCTCGACGCCGCCACACACGCGGGAGCAGAGCTCGACACGTGGCACGGGCCCGATCCGTCCGCGTGGTGCAGCTCGCTGGACCGGGCCGGCTACGAGGCCGCCGTCGCGCGCGTGCGCGACGAGGTCCGGGAGGGCGAGGTCTACCAGGCGAACGTCTGCCGCGTGCTGGCCGCTCCGCTCGTCGGGCCGGACGGCGGCGAGCCCGACGCCCTGGCCCTGGCGCGTCGTCTCGCCCGGGGCAACCCCGCTCCCTACGGGGGCGTCCTGCACGTGCCGGCGGCGTCCGGCGTCGACCCGGTGTGGGTCGTCAGCGCGTCGCCCGAGCTGTACCTCCGGGTCGCGGAGGGCGCGGTGGCGTCCGGGCCCATCAAGGGCACCGCCCCGACGCCCGGGGGGCTCACGGCCAAGGACCGGGCCGAGAACGTGATGATCACCGACCTCGTGCGCAACGACCTCCAGCGCGTGTGCGACCCGGGGACCGTCGAGGTCACCGACCTGCTCGCGGTCGAGCAGCACCCCGGCCTCGCCCACCTCGTGAGCACCGTGACGGGACGCCTGCGCGCCGGTCTCGCGGGGTCCGCCGCGCTGTGGCCCGCGCTGCTCGAGGCCACCTTCCCCCCGGCGTCCGTGTCCGGGGCGCCCAAGTCGTCCGCGCTGCGGATCATCGACGCGCTGGAACCCGTGCCGCGCGGGCCCTACTGCGGCGCGATCGGCTGGGTCGACGGGGACGAGGCCGTGCTCGCCGTCGGGATCCGGACGTTCTGGTGGACCGCCGGCGTCCTGCGCTTCGGCACCGGCGCCGGGATCACCTGGGGGAGCGACCCCGCGCGCGAGTGGGAGGAGACGGAGCTCAAGGCGCACCGCCTCGTCGGCCTCGCCTCGGGCACACTGGAGCCATGAGCACCCCTGCCGCCACGACACCGACGTCCGCGAGCCCCACCGAGAACCTCGTGATCTGGGCCGACGGGCGCCTCGTGGCACCCGGCGAGGTCGCGCTCAGCGCGGTCGACCACGGCGTGACGGTCGGCGACGGCGTGTTCGAGACGTGCGCCGTGTTCGACGGCCGCGCCTTCGCGCTCACGCGCCACCTGCGCCGGCTCGCGCGGTCCGCCGCCGGGCTCGGCCTGGACGCGCCGGACGAGCGACGCGTGCTCGACGGCGTCGAGGCCGTGCTCGCCGAGGCGGACGCGCGCACGCGCGCCGGTGCCGGGCCGGTGGGCCGGCTGCGCATCACGGTGACGGCCGGCGTCGGCCCGCTCGGGTCCGGGCGCACCCCCGGCGAGCAGACCGTCGTCGTCGCGGTCGGTCCCGCGGTCATCCACCCCGCCGGCCGCGCGGTGCGGTCGCCCTGGACCCGGAACGAGCGCTCCGCCGTCGCGGGGCTCAAGACGACGTCGTACGCGGAGAACGTCGTGGCGCTCGCCGACGCCGTGGGCAAGGGCGGCGACGAGGCGCTCCTCGCGAACACGGCCGGCGACCTGTGCGAGGGCACGGGGGCGAACGTCTTCGTCGAGCGCGGGGGCGAGCTCGTCACCCCGCCGCTGTCCTCGGGCTGCCTCGCGGGCATCACGCGCGAGCTGCTCCTCGAGTGGGCAGCGGAGGACGGTCTGCCCGCGCGCGAGGCGCGCCCCGGCGAGCTCCCGTTCACCGTGCTCGACGAGGTGACCGCGGGGGAGTCGGCGCTGCTGCTCACCGGCTCCGTGCGCAACGTCCAGCCGGTGACCTGGCTCGACGGCGCGGAGGTGGCCGCGGGGGAGCTCTCCGTGGCGGCGCGGGACCTGTTCGAGCGGCGTCGTGGCGAGCGTCTCGACCCGTGACGGCGGCCGGTTTTTCGATCCGGTCCGTTTCAGGCTAGTATCGACCACGCACTCGGGCGATTGGCGCAGTGGTAGCGCGCTTCGTTCACACCGAAGAGGTCACTGGTTCGAACCCAGTATCGCCCACCGAGCAGAGGCCGTCCCCGCACCCGCGGAGGCGGCCTCTTTCGTGTCTCTGGTGCGGCGACGACTCGGGGATCCGCCTCGGTGACGCCCAGTCGGCCCGGAGTTCCGCGGGGGCACCCGGTGCGGTCGCCGCCCCGACGCCTGCTCGACGGCGCCCGGTCCCTGCTCGCGTGCCGATGTCCGCAGGGTGCCGGGGGAGAGCCGTCCGGCCGCGTCCATCAGCCCGACGACCGCCTGGTCCGGGTCGAGCCCCCGGCGCGCGACCTCGCTCGTCGACTCCGTCACCCGGCTGTTCACCCGCCCCGAGGCCACCGCGCGCTGTCCAGGCACGCGATCTCCAGGGCGACGGGTGTGCGGCCGAGCGCATCGTCGCGGCGCTGGAGCACATCGACTTCCGCGGGCGCGGTTCCCAGCGCTTCGGCGGCGACGCGTCGAGCGGGTGAAATCTGAGGCTGCCGGGACCGGCGAGAACTGCTGCTCAGGGCTGCTCGTCCGTGACGAAACGGGACGAAGCGATCCCGGAGACGCCTCCGTGCCCGGAAAGAGAGCGCCGCACGACAGGTCCTGGACAGGCGTCCAGTCTGCGCGGTGCCCCGACGCCGTGCACAGTGCTCGCAAGACCGGAGAACGTGCTCGGTATCGCGCCGAGCGCACCCGCCGCAGCGTTGACGCGACGGCCCCGGTGGTCGTTCTCGCGGTCCTCAGGAGGCCGTGCGGACGTTCGCTCCTCCTCCGTGCGCAGGGGGCACGGAGGGGCCGCCGGTCGCCGTCGACACGGGCCTGGCATCGTCGCTCCGGAGATGCCGCCGCGAGCGACCGCCATCGCGAGACGTCCGCTCCGCGCGCTCCGGGACCGTTGAGTCTTCAACTGTCAGGCACGTTGCTTCTCCCGGCGTCTGTCTGTAGGTTGAGCCGCGCCGGCCGGGGCCCGGCGCGGGGCCAAGCGCGCAGGGGGAGCTTGGCGTCGGGCACCGGCGGCGGGGGGTCAGACGCCCGCGAGGACGCGGGTCGTCTCCGCCGCGCTCGTCCGGTCGCGCAGCGCGCGCCCCAGCCGGCGCAGCGCGTCGTCGTCCGCGAGCAGGTCCGACCAGTCGTCAGGGTCGACGCTCGGGGCGTCGCCCCGGGCCCGCCGCGTCGCCGCGACCTGGAGCTGGTAGGCGAGGATCACCTCCCGCGGGCTGCCGGGGACCGCGACGCGCACGTGGTCCACGTCGTCCCGGCGCGAGTGCAGCGCGAGCGCGGCGAGGCCGTCGAAGATCTCGATGGTGCGGTGGTACTCGTCCACCGCCGCGCTCGATCCGGGCAGGCCGCCGTCGCCGACGGTCGCCACCACGAATGCGTGCAGGTGCTCGAGATCCCGCCGGCGCTCGCGGGCGTACGCCGCGGACGACGCGAGCTGGCCCACGATGCCGACCGTCAGCAGCACGCTCGCCGCGAGCACGAGGTACCGGGTGCGCACGCCGAGGACGAGGTACGGCTCGGCGCTGCCGGGCTCGTGCAGCAGCAGCGCCACGAAGCTGACGACGGCCCACACGACGGCGACGAGCGCGCCCGCCGCCGCGACGTCCATGCCCCACCGCAGCCGCACGGGGCGGCGCGAGCGGGTGCGGACGCACGACACGGCGAACGTCGCGGTCGCCGCCACGAACGTGCCGTAGTACAGCGCGCGGTAGACCCACATGAGCGGTCGGTCGGAGGTCTGGGCGTCGAGGTCGAGGGTCGTCCACGGCCCGCTCGCGACCGCGAGCGCGATCATCGCCGCGCCGACGAGCCCGGCCGCGAGCGCCACGTACCGCGTCCGCGGGGCGTGGCCGGTCGTCGTGCTGTACGCCCACACGCCGACGAACAGGCAGCCGGCGACGAGCGCCACGTGCTTGGCGACCTCGTGGGTGCCGCCGGGGGCGTGCGTCTTGAGGAGCTCGGCGACGGCGGGGACCCGGAGCGCGGACGCCACGGCGACGAAGGCGAGGCCGAGGGGGAGCGCCGTGTCGGCGCCCGTGCGGGCGCGCAGCGCCGTCCACGTGGCGGCGGTGGCGAACAGCGCGGTGGCGACGAGGTCGAGCACGGGGCTCATCGGTAGAGCTCGAGGGACGTCAGGCGTGCGGCGGAGCTCCCGTGCGACGCGATGGAGATCATCAGCTCGCTCGCGAGCCGCTCGACGCGCTGCTCGGCAGGGTCGTCGTGCTCGTCGCGGCACCCGGCGGCGGACGGGGCCGGGCCGGGGCGCGTCGAGTCCAGGACGTGCACGAGCTCGTGCGCGACGACGTGGTCGCGGTGGGGGCCGGGGAGCGTCTGGCGGGCGTCGACGAGGACGAGGTCGCGCTCGGGGAACGCGAGCCAGAGGCCGGTGACGCCGGGGCCGAGGTCGCCCTCGACGACCTCGAGGGGCTTGCCGCGGGTCGCGGCGACGAGGCGGCACGCCTCGTCGATGCTGCGGGCGCGATCGAGCCCCGCGGCGCGCAGGAGGTCATCCACGGTCGGCCTCCGGGGCAGGAGGGTGCCCGTGCGGGGTGCCGCGGGGTGCCACGGGAGGGAGGTGCTCGAGGCTCCGGACGCGGTCGACGATCTCGATGATGGCGCGGACGTTCTCGGGCGACAGGCCCTGGGCGCGCAGCGCGAACTGCTCCACGCCCTCGTCGGCGAGCGCGGCGCGCAGCCGGTCGTCGGGGCTCTCCTCGGGGTCGACGAGGCTCCCCGTGCTCACCCCGAAGAACGCGGCGATGCCCTCGACGACGCGCAGGCTGGGCGACGAGCGGTGCCCGCCGCGCAGAGCGCTGAGGTACGCCTCGTTGATGGAGTAGCCGCGCGCCGTCATCCAGTGGGCGGCCTCCCTGTTGGTCACGGGACGCCCGCCGCGGCCGCGCGCGAAGAGCTCGTTGAGCCGGTGCCGGAAGACGCGTGCGGTGCGCTCCCCGGGTGCCACGTCGTCGTCCATGGGCTGATTCTGGCAGGCTCGGACCGCGCGTGCGCCGGCCCGGGTCGGCGGGTCTCGCGGGCGGGGCCCCCGCCCGTGCCCGCGTCGCGCGGCGTGGTGCGGCCGGGTAGCGTTCCGTGCGGGCGCGGGACGAGCCCCGCCCGGTGCGGGACGCGCGCACCACGACCCCCCGAGGGAGCCGGTATGAGCGAGCAGACACCGAAGGACCGGGGCGGCCTCGGCGACCTTCTCGGCAAGGCCAAGGAGTTCATGACCGACGAGCGCATCGACAAGGCCAAGGAGCTCATGACCGATGAGCGCATCGACGAGGTCGCGGGGAAGATCAAGTCCGTGGCCCCGGACTCCGTCGACCGGCACGTCGACACCCTGGCCGAGAGGGCGAAGAAGGCCAACGACTGACCTGCGGGTCGGTACGATCGAGGGGCGCCGTCCACGACGGCGCCCTTCGTGCTGTCGGGGACGCCCCGGCACCGGGGGACCTGACCGGGCGCCGCGCGCGCCTCCCGCCACAGATCGGAGCACGGACGTGTCTGACGTCGTCTCGTCACCACTCACCATCACCCTCGACGCGGAGGAGACCACGGTGACGACGGGCACGACGGGCACGGACCTGTTCGCGTCGCGTCGCGACGTCGTCGTCATCCGGGTGAACGGGGAGCTCAAGGACCTCGACACGCCGGTCGCGGACGGCGACGTGGTCGAGGGCGTGACGATCGACTCGCCCGACGGCCTCGCCGTGCTGCGGCACTCGGCCGCGCACGTGCTCGCGCAGGCCGTCCAGCAGGTCAACCCGGACGCGAAGCTGGGCATCGGCCCGCCGATCACGGACGGGTTCTACTACGACTTCGACGTCGAGACGCCGTTCACCCCCGAGGACCTCAAGGCGCTCGACAAGGCGATGTCGCGCATCGTCCGGGAGGGCCAGACCTTCCGTCGCCGCGTGGTCACCGAGGACGAGGCGCGCGCCGAGCTCGCGCACGAGCCGTACAAGCTCGAGCTCATCGGGCTCAAGGGCTCCGGCACCACGGACGACACCGAGGGCGCGAGCGTCGAGGTCGGTGGCGGCGAGCTGACGATCTACGACAACGTGCGCGGCGCCGGGCGCGAGAGCGAGACGGTGGTCTGGAAGGACCTGTGCCGCGGCCCGCACCTGCCGAGCACGCGCCTGATCGGCAACGGCTACCAGCTCATGCGCTCGGCCGCGGCGTACTGGCGCGGCAGCGAGAAGAACCCGCAGCTCCAGCGCATCTACGGCACGGCGTGGCCGACGAAGGACGAGCTCAAGGCGTACCTCGAGCGGCTCGCGGAGGCGGAGCGGCGCGACCACCGCCGGCTCGGCAACGAGCTCGACCTGTTCTCCTTCCCGGAGGAGATCGGCTCGGGCCTGCCGGTGTTCCACCCCAACGGCGCGACGATCCGCATGGAGATGGAGGAGTACTCGCGCAAGCGGCACGTGGAGGCCGGCTACTCGTTCGTCAGCACGCCGCACATCACCAAGGCGAACCTGTTCCAGACGTCGCGCCACCTCGACTGGTACGCCGACGGCATGTACCCGCCGATGCACCTGGACGAGGAGCTCGACGACGACGGCAACGTCAAGCGCGCGGGCCAGGACTACTACCTCAAGCCGATGAACTGCCCGATGCACAACCTCGTGTACCGCTCGCGCGGGCGGTCGTACCGTGAGCTGCCCCTGCGGCTGTTCGAGTTCGGCACGGTGTACCGCTACGAGAAGTCGGGCGTCGTGCACGGGCTCACGCGAGCCCGCGGCTTCACCCAGGACGACGCGCACATCTACACCACGCGCGAGCAGATGCGCGGCGAGCTGAGCTCGCTGCTCTCGTTCGTGCTGGACCTCCTGCGCGACTACGGGCTGGACGACTTCTACCTCGAGCTCTCGACGCGCGACCCCGAGAAGTCGGTGGGCGACGACGCGACGTGGGAGGAGGCGACCGAGGTCCTGCGTCAGGTCGCGACGGAGTCGGGCCTCGAGCTCGTCGCCGACCCGGGCGGTGCGGCGTTCTACGGACCGAAGATCTCGGTCCAGGCCAAGGACGCGATCGGCCGCACGTGGCAGCTCTCGACGATCCAGCTCGACTTCTTCGAGCCGGAGCTGTTCGAGCTCGAGTACACGGCGTCCGACGGCACGCGCCAGCGCCCCGTGATGATCCACCGTGCGCTGTTCGGCTCGATCGAGCGGTTCTTCGGGATCCTCGTCGAGCACTACGCAGGCGCGTTCCCCGCGTGGCTCGCGCCCGTCCAGGTCGTCGCGGTCCCCGTCGCGGAGCCGTTCAACGACTACGTGGCCGACGTCGTCGCGCAGCTCAAGGCGCAGGGGATCCGCGCGGAGGTCGACTACTCCGACGACCGGTTCGGCAAGAAGATCCGCAACGCGAGCACGCGCAAGGTGCCCTTCGTCCTCATCGCGGGCGGCGAGGACGCCGAGGCGGGCGCCGTGTCGTTCCGCTACCGGGACGGCCGCCAGGACAACGGCGTGCCCGTGGCCGAGGCCGTCGAGCGGATCGTCTCCGCCGTGCGCGACCGCGTCCAGGTCTGACGGCGCGTGAGCGACGAGCGCACGGGGGCGCCCGGCGCGGCCGACGAGGCCGCGCCGGGCGCCGCACCCGACCCCGCGACCGGTGCGACGGTCGAGACGCCGGACGAGCACCCGCGGTTCGACGACGGCCTGGACCGGCTCTGGACGCCGCACCGCATGGTGTACATCGGCGGGCAGGACAAGCCCGCGGACGACTCGCGCGGCCAGTGCCCGTTCTGCCGCGTGCCGGACCGGACGGACGAGGACGGGCTGGTCGTCGCGCGCGGCCAGGCCGCGTACGTCGTGCTCAACCTCTACCCGTACAACCCGGGCCACCTCATGGTCGTGCCGTACCGGCACGTCTCCGACTACACGGACCTCACGGAGGCCGAGACGGTCGAGGTCGCGCACCTCACGCAGACGGCCATGCGCGTCGTGCGCGCGGTGTCCGCGCCCGACGGCTTCAACCTCGGCATGAACCAGGGCGCGGTCGCGGGCGCGGGCATCGCCGCGCACCTGCACCAGCACGTCGTGCCGCGCTGGGCGGGGGACGCCAACTTCCTGCCGATCGTCGCGCAGACGAAGGCCGTCCCCGAGCTGCTCGCCGACACGCGGGCGCGGCTCTCGGACGCGTGGCCGACCACCGGCGAGGGGGACGACGCCTGATGTTCGGTCGCCTGCGCGCGCTCACCACGCGCCTGTTCACGCCGCTCGCCGCGTTCCTCCTGCGCGTCGGGGTGAGCCCGGACGCGGTGACGGTCACGGGGACGCTCGGCGTCGTCGTCGGCGCCCTGTGGCTCTTCCCGACCGGGCACCTGTTCGCCGGGGTCATGGTCGTCATGGTCTGCGCCTTCGCCGACGTGCTCGACGGCGTCATGGCGCGCCGCGCCGGCCGGTCGGGGCCGTGGGGCGCGTTCCTCGACTCGACCCTGGACCGGCTCGCCGACGCCGCCGTGTTCGTCGGGCTCACGCTGTGGTTCGTCCGCGCCGACGACCCGCGCCTCACGCCCGACCTCGCCGCGTGGGGGACCGGCGTCGCGCTCGCGTGCCTCGCGCTCGGCGCCGTCGTGCCGTACGCACGGGCCCGGGCCGAGAGCGTCGGCATGACCGCGCAGGTCGGGATCGCCGAGCGCGCCGACCGCCTCGTCGCGGCCCTCGTCGCCGCCGGGCTCGTCGGCCTGGGCCTGCCGCCCGTCGTGCTCGTCGTCGTGCTCGGCCTGCTCGCGCTCGCGAGCGCCGTGACGGTCGTGCAGCGCGTCGCGACGGTGCGCCGCCAGGCGCTCGCCCTCGCCACGAGCGCCCCCCGCACCGACGACACGGAGGACGGTCGCTGATGGCCCTCGACGCCGGCAAGGCGTTCACGTTCGCCTGGCGCAACGCGCGCAAGGTGCCCGACCCGCTGCTGCGCGGGCTGTTCGACGTGATCGCCGACGTGACGTGGCTGCTGCACGGCGGGGGAGTGCGCCAGCTCGAGCGCAACCTCGCGCGCGTGCGGCCCGGGCTCTCGCCGCGCGCCCTGCGCCGGCTCTCGCGCGCGGGCATGCGGTCGTACATGCGCTACTACCGGGAGGCCTTCACGCTCCCCGCGTGGACGCCCGAGCAGGTCGAGGCGCGCGTGCGGCTCGTCGGCTACGAGCACCTGGCCGTGCACCTCGACGGCGACCGGAGCCCGGTCCTCGCGCTGTCCCACCAGGGCAACTGGGACCTCGCGGGCGCGTACGCGACCCCGCACATCGCGCCCGTGCTCACGGTCGCGGAGCGGCTGAAGCCCGACGAGCTGTTCGAGGAGTTCCTCGCGTTCCGCACGTCGCTCGGGCTCGAGATCCTCGCGCTCGGCGACGGCGACGTCTTCCGCGACCTGGTGCGCGGCGCGAGCCGGCCGGGGAAGATCATCCCGCTGCTCGCCGACCGCGACCTCACCCACCGCGGCGTCGAGGTCGACCTCTTCGGTCACCGCGCGCGCGTCGCCGCCGGGCCCGCGGCGCTCGCCGTGAGCACGGGCGCGCCGCTCGTTCCCGCCGGCATCTTCTACGAGCGGCTGCACGGGGACCGCCGTCGTGCCGCGGGCTCGCCCTGGGGGCTGGTCATCCGTTTCTTCCCGCGCGTCGAGATCGCGACGGACCTCCCGCGCGCCCAGCGGGTGGCGGCGGCGACGCAGTCCTGGGTGGACGCGCTGAGCGTCGCGATCCGCGAGCACCCGCAGGACTGGCACATGCTCCAGAAGGTGTTCGTCGACGACCTCGACCCCGACCGCTACGCGCGCACGCGCGCCGCGGCGGGCGAGCCGGCCCCGGACACGGAGCGTGCCGCATGAGCCTGCGCGTGGGCATCGTGTGCCCCTACTCGTTCGACGCCCCCGGCGGGGTGCAGTTCCACGTGCGCGACCTCGCCGAGGCGCTCATGGCGCGGGGCCACGAGGTCTCCGTGCTCGCCCCGGCCGACGACGACACGCCCGTCCCGGACTACCTCACCTCCGCCGGCGGCGCGGTCCCCGTGCGCTACAACGGCTCCGTCGCGCGGCTCACGTTCGGGCCGCGCACCGCGGGCCGCGTGCGCCGGTGGCTCGACGCCGGGCGGTTCGACGTGCTGCACCTGCACGAGCCCGTGACGCCCTCGCTGAGCATGCTCGCGCTCTGGATCGCGCAGGGCCCGATCGTCGCGACGTTCCACACGTCGCTCGTGCGCTCGCGCGCGCTGCAGGTCGCCTACCCGCTCGTGCGGCAGAGCCTGGAGAAGATCGACGCGCGGATCGCCGTCTCGGAGGACGCGCGGCGCACGCTCGTGGACCACCTGGGCGGTGACGCCGTCGTCATCCCCAACGGCGTGTACGTCGACACGTTCTCCGACGCCGTGCCGAGCCCGGCTTGGCAGGGCACGCCCGAGGCGCCGACGATCGCGTTCCTCGGACGCCTGGACGAGCCGCGCAAGGGCCTGCCCGTCCTGACGGCCGCGATCCCGCGGATCCTCGAGCAGCTCCCCGGCGCGCGGTTCCTCGTCGCCGGCCGGGGCGACGACGGCCGGGACACCGCGATCGAGGCGCTCGGTGCGCACGCGTCGTCCGTCGAGTTCCTCGGCGGCGTGAGCGACGAGGACAAGGCGAGCCTGCTCGCCTCGGTCGATCTGTACATCGCCCCGCAGACGGGGGGCGAGAGCTTCGGGATCGTCCTCGTGGAAGCGATGAGCGCCGGGGCGTGCGTCGTCGCGAGCGACCTCGGCGCGTTCCGCCGCGTGCTCGACGACGGCGCCGCAGGCGTGCTGTTCCCCGTCGGTGACCCCGAGGCGCTGGCCCGTGCGGTGGTCGACGTGCTGGCCGACCCCGACGCCCGTGCCGAGCACCGGGCGCGCGCGGCCGAGTTCGTCCGCCGGTTCGACTGGTCCGCGGTGACCGACCAGGTCTCCGCGGTGTACGACATGGTGCTCGCGGCGTCCGAGGCGGTCATCCCCGTGCACGAGGACCCGCGCTCGCGCCGGGGCGGGCGCCTGCTCGGACGCGTCCGTGAGGAGGAGGTGGGTCACCCGTGACCTGGTCCGAGATCGCCGTCCTCGTCCTCGTGGTCGCGGCCCTCGCCGCCTGGCTGCTGTGGGTCGCCGCGTCGCGGCTCGACCGCCTCCACCGCAAGGTCATGGCGTCGCGGCTCGCGCTGGACGCGCAGCTGGTGCGCCGCGCGTCGGCCGCCGTGGACCTCGCCGCGTCCGGCGAGCTCGACCCGGCCAGCTCCGTCCTGGTCGCCGAGGCGGCGCACGCCGTCCTCGACGACGACGCGGACGCCCGCCGGCTCGGCGAGCAGGTGCCCGGCCTCGTGCCGCCGGACGGCCCCCGGCCCCGGCGTCTCCTGGGCGGCATGGCGGAGTCGCGCGCGCTCGCCGAGAGCGACCTCACCGCGACCCTGCGCTCCGCGCTGGAGGACGCCGACGACCTCGCCGAGGTGCGGTCGGTCCCGGCGGGCGACGAGCTGCTCGCCACGCTGTCTGCCGCGTGGTACCGCGCCCAGCTCGCGCGCCGCTTCCACAACGAGGCCGTCGCGCAGGCGCTGCGCGTGCGCAGCAAGTGGTGGGTGCGCCTGTTCCACCTGGCGGGCCACGCGCCGATGCCCGTCACGGTCGAGCTCGACGACGCCGCGCCGGACGTCCTCGTGCGGCCGGTCGCCTCCGCGGCCACGGCCGACTGAGAGTCGGCTCTCGCGTGCGGTACCGGGCTCGGCGGCCCCCTCCCGGCCGGTCCGGGCGCCGAGGCCGTGGACGTCCCGGCGATAGGATGGGAGCGCGTGGGAGCATGTGCCGTCGAGCCTGTTCGACGGCGTCCGCGCGCGAGCGCGCGACGTTCCCCTGACCTGAAGGTGTGAGGTACCGGTGACCAACGTGGCCGACCAGAACGTCCCTGCCGAGAGCGCCCCGGGCGCCGCGACCACGGAGGGTGCCGGCGCGGTCGGCACCGCGAAGGTCAAGCGGGGGATGGCGGAGATGCTCAAGGGCGGCGTCATCATGGACGTCGTCACGCCCGAGCAGGCGAAGATCGCCGAGGACGCCGGGGCGGTCGCGGTCATGGCCCTCGAGCGCGTGCCCGCCGACATCCGCGCCCAGGGCGGCGTCTCGCGCATGTCCGACCCGGACATGATCGACGGGATCATCGAGGCCGTCTCCATCCCCGTGATGGCCAAGGCGCGCATCGGCCACTTCGTCGAGGCGCAGGTGCTCCAGTCGCTCGGCGTGGACTACGTCGACGAGTCCGAGGTCCTCACGCCCGCGGACTACGCCAACCACATCGACAAGTGGCAGTTCACCGTCCCGTTCGTGTGCGGGGCGACCAACCTCGGCGAGGCGCTGCGCCGCATCACCGAGGGCGCCGCGATGATCCGCTCCAAGGGCGAGGCCGGCACGGGCGACGTCTCCAACGCGACCACGCACATGCGCACCATCCGCGGGGAGATCCGCCGCCTCACGTCGCTCCCCGAGGACGAGCTGTTCGTCGCCGCGAAGGAGCTCCAGGCGCCGTACGAGCTCGTCAAGGAGGTCGCGGCGACCGGCAAGCTCCCGGTCGTCATGTTCACCGCCGGCGGGATCGCGACCCCGGCCGACGCCGCGATGATGATGCAGCTCGGCGCCGAGGGCGTGTTCGTGGGCTCGGGCATCTTCAAGTCCGGCAACCCCGCCCAGCGCGCGGCAGCCATCGTCAAGGCCACGACGTTCTACGACGACCCCGACGTGATCGCCAAGGTCTCGCGCGGGCTCGGCGAGGCGATGGTCGGCATCAACGTCGACGACATCCCCGTCCCGCACCGCCTGGCCGAGCGCGGCTGGTGACGGACTCCCGCGCGTCGCAGCCGTCCGTCGTCGTGCCGACGACGGACGGCTGAGCCGTCGTGGCCGAGGCCGCCGGAGCGCCGTCGTCCCTGGGACCCGACTGGGTGCTCGGGGACGACGGCCTGTACTTCCGCCGCGGCGCGCGCGTGCTGCTCCTCGACGACGCGGACCGCATCCTCCTGGCGCGCGGGCACGACGTCGACCAGCCCGAGCGCTCGTGGTGGTTCACGATCGGCGGGGGAGTCGACCCGGGGGAGAGCGACGTCGACGCCGCGCTGCGCGAGGTCCACGAGGAGACGGGCCTGCGCCTCGACCCGGGCGCGCTCGTCGGCCCGGTGTACACGCGCAGCGCGATCTTCGACTTCTACCGCCAGCACTGCCGCCAGGACGAGGTGCTGTTCCTCGCGCGCGTCGCCGGGGTGGACGGCGACGGCGGGCTGAGCCGCGACGGGTGGACGGACGTCGAGCTCGACGTCGTCGACGAGATGCGCTGGTGGGCGCTCGACGACCTGCGCGGCGTCCGGATCGAGGTCTTCCCCGAGGGCCTGCCCGACCTCGTCGCGCCGCTGCTGCGCGGGTGGGACGGCGTGACGCGGCACCTCGGCACGGCGCGCGCGGACTGAACGGCGCTACGCCCGGCGGGCGACCACCCGCCACACGATCCCGCCGACCAGCAGGCCCGCGCCCAGCAGCCCGCCGCCGATCGCGACGAACCACAGCACGATCGTGCCGCCGAGCGTCGCGAAGAACGTGCCGAAGCGCCAGCCCTCGGTGACGACGAACGTCGTGCCCGCGGGCGCCGCGCCCTGCGCGACGGACACCGTGCACGTCCCGGACGCGGGCGGCGTGACCTCGGCCACCGTCGTCGCCTGGAAGGAGCCCAGGCCGGAGCTGCCGGACACCGACGGGGCGCTCACCGTGAGGTCGCCGTCGGCGCAGGTCACGGTCACGTCCTCGACGTCGAGGAGCGCGCTGTCCGAGGACCCCGCGCGACCCACCGCCCAGACGCTGTACGGCTGGCCGCCCGTCGCCGCGAGCTCCGCCTCGCCCGGTACGTCGCCCGACGCGAGCGCGGCCGACCCGGGCTGGCCCGCGCCGTCGATCACGCCGGTCGGCAGCGCCCGGACGAACGTCGTCACGCCGAGGACCCCCGCCACGAGCGCGAGCACGAGCACGACGGCGCCGACGACGATCATCGTCGTCGCGCCGCGCGTGCTGCGCGGGGGCCGGGGCGCGGTCCCGGGGTACGGCGCCGGACCGGGCGCGGGGTAGGGCTGACCGGGGGCGGGCGGGTACGTCACGACGGCGAGGCTAGCAACCGTGGGCGCGGCCGGAGGCCCACCGCGCGGACCGGCGGAGAGGACCGCCGACGTATCATTCCCCTTCGTGACGATCACGATCGGTGTCCTGGCCCTCCAGGGCGACGTGCGCGAGCACCGCGCGGCGCTCGAGGCCGCGGGCGCCCGCACGGTGGGCGTCCGGCGCCCCGAGGAGCTCGCCGCGGTCGACGGGCTCGTGCTCCCGGGCGGTGAGTCGACGACCATCGACAAGCTCCTCCGGATCTTCGAGCTCGACGAGCCGCTGCGCGCGCGCATCGCCGAGGGCCTCCCCGTCTACGGCTCGTGCGCCGGCATGATCCTGCTCGCGGACCGCATCCTCGGCGGGACGGCCGACCAGCGCACCATCGGCGGTCTCGACGTGACGGTCCGGCGCAACGCGTTCGGTCGCCAGGTCGACTCGTTCGAGACCGACCTCGCGTTCGCGGGTCTGGCGCCGTCGGACGGCGGGCGCGGCCGTGCACCGAGACCGAGCCGGGACGGGGACGCGGTGCACGCCGTGTTCATCCGTGCGCCCTGGGTCGAGGAGGCCGGGCCCGGGGTCGAGGTGCTCGCGCGGATCCCCGAGCACGGCGCACCCGGCATCCCGACGGCCGCCGCCGGTAGGATCGTCGCAGTCCAGCAGGGATCGCTGCTCGCCACCTCGTTCCACCCGGAGATCTCCGGGGACGCGCGCGTGCACGAGCTGTTCGTCAGAATCGCGAAGGGGTAGGAACGCATGTCAGGGCACTCCAAGTGGGCCACGACCAAGCACAAGAAGGCGGCCATCGACGCCAAGCGCGGCAAGCTCTTCGCGAAGCTCATCAAGAACATCGAGGTCGCGGCGCGCACGGGCGGCGGTGACCCCGCGGGCAACCCGACGCTGTTCGACGCCATCCAGAAGGCGAAGAAGTCGTCGGTCCCCAACGACAACATCGACCGCGCCGTCAAGCGCGGGTCGGGCACGGGCGCCGACGCCGTCGACTACCAGACGATCATGTACGAGGGCTACGGCCCGAACGGCATCGCCGTCCTGGTCGAGTGCCTCACCGACAACAAGAACCGCGCGGCCTCCGAGGTCCGCCTCGCGTTCAGCCGCAACGGGGGCAACCTCGCCGACCCGGGCTCCGTGTCCTACCTCTTCTCGCGCAAGGGCCTCGTCGTCGTGCCGAAGGCCGACGGCGTGACCGAGGACGACGTCATGCTCGCCGCGCTCGAGGCGGGGGCCGAGGAGGTCACCGACTCCGGCGAGGTCATCGAGGTGCTCTCCGAGGCGAGCGACCTCGTCGCCGTGCGCAGCGCCATCCAGGAGGCGGGGATCGAGTACGACTCCGCCGACTCGATCTGGCACCCGTCCATGGAGGTCGAGGTCGACGCCGAGGGCGCGCGCAAGATCCTGCGCCTCATCGACGCGCTCGAGGACAGCGACGACGTGCAGAACGTCTACGCCAACTTCGACGCGTCGGACGAGGTCATGGCGGAGCTCGAGAACGACGACTGACCCGGCTCGGGTCGCCTCCGGGTGGTCAGGTCGCGGTGCGGCCGGGAGGTCGGCGCGCGGTCTACCATCCGCGGCGCTCGTTCCTCGCGCCGCTCCCGCCAGGCCCGCCACGACCGCGCACCGACCTCCCGGCCCCACCGCTGGCTGGTCCGTCGCCGGACCGCGTGGCACGGCCGGTCCGTGCCGTTCACGTGAAAGGGTCGGGGGGTGCGCGTTCTCGGAGTGGATCCTGGGCTGACCCGGTGCGGTGTCGGGGTGGTGGACTCCGCGCGGGGGCGGCGGGCCGAGCTCGTCGCCGTCGGGGTGATCCGGACGGACCCGGAGCTGAGCGTGGACCTGCGGCTGCTGCGGGTCGCGGAGCGGCTCGACGCGTGGCTCGACGAGCACGTGCCCGACGTCGTCGCGGTCGAGCGCGTGTTCGCGCAGCACAACGTCGGGACGGTCATGGGCACCGCGCAGGCTGCGGGGATCGCGATGGTCGGGGCGGCGAAGCGGGGCGTCCCCGTCGCGCTGCACACGCCGTCGGAGGTCAAGGCCGCGGTCACGGGGAGCGGACGCGCCGGCAAGGAGCAGGTCCAGCGCATGGTCGCGAGCATCCTCGGCCTGGCGGAGCCGCCGAAGCCCGCGGACGCGGCGGACGCGCTCGCGCTCGGGATCTGCCACCTGTGGCGCCCGGCGGGCGCCCTGCAGGGTGGCGAGCGCCACGAGCTGACGCCCGCGCAGCGCGCCTGGGCGGCCGCGGAGCACGCGGCGAAGGGACGCCGCGCGCCGCGCTAGAGGCGGCCGTGGCGGTGGTCGTGCGCGTGGCCGCGCCGGTGGTCCGTGTCGGTCGGTCGGCGGGTGGGCGGCCCTTGCTAGAGTGACCGCGGTCGTACGGGTGTTCGACGCGCCCCTCGGCGCGCGGCCCGACGGCGGTCCTCGGGCCGGCGGACCATCGGACCAGGTCGGCGGTGCCGGCCGGAAGAGGAGCCTGCGTGATCGCGTCCCTGAGCGGTGTCGTGGCGAGCGTCCAGCTCGACCGCGCCGTGCTCGAGGTCGGAGGAGTGGGCTACCTCGTCCACGCCACGCCCGCCACGCTCGCCGCCCTGCGCGTCGGGGAGACGGCGCGCCTCGCGACGAGCCTCGTCGTGCGCGAGGACTCGTTCACCCTCTACGGCTTCGCCGACGACGACGAGCGCGCCGTCTTCGAGACCGTCCAGACCGTGAGCGGCGTCGGTCCGCGCCTCGCGCTCGCGATGCTCGCCGTGCACACGCCCGACGGCCTGCGCCGTGCGGTCGCGGGCGCCGACATCGCCGCGCTCGTGCGCGTCCCGGGTATCGGCAACAAGGGTGCGCAGCGGATCGCGCTCGAGCTCGGCGACAAGCTCGGCCCGCCCACGGGCTCCGACGCCCCCGACGCGGGGTCGACCGCCTCGGCGGCGGCGCGTCCGGACGACCGCCGCGACCAGGTGGTCGAGGCGCTCGTCGGGCTCGGCTGGAACCTCAAGGCCGCGGACGACGCGGTGTCCACCGTGCTCGCCGAGGCGGGCGTCGACGTCGTCGAGGCGCCCGACGTGGCGGGTGCGCTGCGCGCCGCGCTGCGGGTGCTCGGCGGGCCGAGGAGCTGACGATGGCGACCTTCGACCAGGTGGGTCTCGACGACCTCGGCGGGGACGGCACGTTCTCGTCGGAGCGCATCGTCGCGGCGGGCGCGGACGACCTCGAGCGCGCGGCCGAGGCCGCGCTGCGCCCGCGCCGGCTGGAGGAGTTCGTCGGCCAGGCCGTCGTGCGCGACCAGCTGTCGCTCGTGCTCCAGGCTGCGCTCGCGCGGGGGAGCGCGCCCGACCACGTGCTCCTGTCGGGCCCGCCCGGGCTCGGCAAGACGACGCTCGCCATGATCATCGCCGCGGAGCTCGGCACGTCGCTCCGCGTGACGTCCGGTCCGGCGATCCAGCACGCCGGCGACCTCGCGGCGGTGCTGTCCTCGCTCGAGGAGGGCGAGGTCCTGTTCATCGACGAGATCCACCGGCTCGCGCGACCGGCCGAGGAGCTCCTCTACATGGCGATGGAGGACTTCCGCGTCGACGTCGTCGTGGGGAAGGGGGCCGGGGCGAGCGCCATCCCGCTCTCGCTCCCGCCGTTCACGGCGGTCGGTGCGACGACGCGCGCAGGGCTCCTGCCCGCGCCGCTGCGCGACCGGTTCGGCTTCACCGGGCACCTGGACTTCTACTCGGGCGACGAGCTCGAGCGCGTGCTGACGCGCTCGGCCGGCCTGCTCGGCGTCGCGCTCGACCCGGACGCCGCCCGTGAGATCGCGGGCCGCTCGCGCGGCACGCCCCGCATCGCGAACCGCCTGCTGCGGCGCGTGCGCGACTGGGCGCAGGTGCGCGGTGACGGGACCATGGACCTCGCGGCTGCGCGCGCAGCCCTCGAGGTCTACGAGGTGGACCCGATCGGCCTCGACCGGCTCGACCGGGCGGTGCTCACCGCGCTGTGCACGCGCTTCAACGGCGGTCCCGTGGGCCTGACGACGCTCGCGGTGACGGTGGGCGAGGAGGCGGAGACGGTCGAGACCGTCGCCGAGCCGTACCTCGTGCGCGAGGGCCTGATCGGGCGGACGCCGCGAGGCCGCGTCGCGACCCCGGCCGCCTGGACGCACCTCGGGCTCACCCCGCCGCGCGAGGGCGGCACGCTCTTCGACGCCTGAGGCGACGCCGGCGGTCACGGGCCCGCGGGAGCGCTCCGTGACGGCGGTCACAGGCGCTCCGCGGGTGGTCCTAGAATGGTCGGGACCCGAGCGGGCGGAACTCCGCGGCGAGACGGCTCGTTGGTGAACCGTGCGCGCACGCCTAGACTGCGCGCAGATCCCGCACAGAACAGGACACGAGACTCCGTCATGGATATCAGCTTCATCCTCATCCTCGCCCTCGCGGCGGGTGCGATGTTCCTCATGACCAGCCGCACCCGCAAGCAGCAGCGCGAGGCCCAGAACTTCCGGGCGACCCTCGCCCCCGGGCAGGAGGTGATGACGGGCTCGGGCATGTTCGGCACGGTCGTCGACGTCGATGACGAAGCCGACGTCATCACCATCGAGTCGACGCCGGGCAACCAGTCCCGGTGGCTGCGCGCCGCGATCGCCAAGCTCGTCGAGCCCCCGGTCGAGGAGACCGAGGAGACGACGGCGGACGACGCGTCCGAGGACGCGGCCGAGTACGGCACCGCCGGCGCCGACGCCGGGACCACCACGAAGGGCGACGTCGACGACCTCGTCGTGCCCGACGACCTCTCCGGTCTGACCGACGACCGGTCGGAGAAGGACCGCGGACGCCGGGACGACGGCACCGACATCAAGTGACCCTATGCCGGTCGCTGCCGCGACCGGCCTGACGCGGTGGGCCGCGAGGCCCACCGCACACGCACGAGAAGAGACGGACAGTTGGCCACCAGCAGCACACGAGCGAGGCCCGTACGGACCCTCGTCACCCTGGGAATCCTCATCGTCGTCCTCTTCGGGTCCCTCTTCGCGGGCACGAAGCTCGACCCGAAGACCGAGGACAACCCGGGCGGGGCGAGCCTCACCCCGGGCCTCGCGCTCGATCTCGAGGGTGGCACGCAGATCATCCTGCAGCCCGTCACCACCGACGGCTCGCAGCCGACGGCCGAGGACATCAACCAGGCGATCAACGTCATCCGCCAGCGCATCGACGCGCAGGGTGTGTCCGAGGCCGAGATCACGAGCCAGGGCCGCAACAACATCGTCGTCGGCATCCCGGGGCAGCCGTCCCAGGAGACCATCGACCTCGTCAGCACCTCGGCCCAGATGCGCTTCCGCCCCGTGCTCTCCGTCGGCATGCCGACGGCGACGCCCGCTGACGAGTCCACCGACCCGGCCGCGGGCGAGGACGCCACGGCCGAGGACGCCCCGGACGCGACGGAGTCCGCGGACGCGGCCACCGACGGCGCGACGGACCCCGCGGCCGAGGACGGCACGGACCCGGCGGCCGACGCAGCGACGGACGCCCCGGCGGACGACGCCACGACGGACCCGGCACCGGAGACGACCCGCCCGGAGAACCCCAGCGACCTCGCGCAGATCACGCCGGAGCTGCAGGCGCAGTTCGACGCGCTCGACTGCACGCTCCCCGAGAACCTCGTGGGCGGCGACAGCGGACCGACCGACAGCGCGTTCGTCTCGTGCGCCGACGACGGCACGGCCAAGTACATCCTGGGCCCGGTCGAGATCGAGGGCACCGACATCTCGAACGCGAGCTCCGGCCTGCGCGTCGGGCAGAACGGCGTCGTCACCAACGAGTGGGTCGTCAACATCGAGTTCGACTCCGAGGGCACCAAGGCCTTCCGTGACGTCACGACGCGTCTCACGACGCTGCCGTCGCCGCAGAACCAGTTCGCGATGGTCCTCGACGGCCTCGTCATCTCGGCGCCCGTCTCGCAGGTCGCGATCCCCGACGGCAAGGCCGAGATCTCGGGCAGCTTCACGCGCGACAGCGCGGCGACGCTTGCGAACCAGCTCAACTTCGGCTCGCTCCCGCTGACGTTCGAGGTGCAGAGCCAGGAGCAGATCTCGGCGACGCTCGGCTCCGAGCAGCTCGAGAAGGGTCTGCTCGCGGGCGCGATCGGTCTGCTGCTGGTCGTCATCTACTCGCTCTTCCAGTACCGCGTGCTCGGCCTGGTCACCGTCGCGTCGCTCGGCATCGCGGCCGTCGTGTCGTACGGCGTGATCTCGGTGCTCTCGTGGACGATCGGGTACCGCCTGTCGCTCGCCGGCGTCGCGGGGCTCATCGTCGCGATCGGTATCACCGCGGACTCGTTCATCGTGTACTTCGAACGCATCCGCGACGAGCTGCGCGACGGCCGGACGCTGAACTCCGCGGTGGAGAAGGGCTGGCAGCGCGCCCGCCGCACGATCCTCGCCTCGGACGCGGTGAACTTCGTCGCCGCGGTGGTGCTGTACTACCTGGCCGTCGGCGGCGTGCGCGGCTTCGCGTTCACGCTCGGCCTGACCACCCTGGTCGACCTCATCGTGGTGTTCCTGTTCACGCACCCGCTCATGCAGCTCCTCGCCCGGACCAAGTTCTTCGCGAACGGCCACCCGGCGTCGGGCCTCGACCCGCGGCGCCTCGGTGTGCGCGGTCCGCGGTACGCAGGTCGCGGTCGTGTCGTCGGCGCGACCTCGACGGCCCCCGCGGCCGGCGACGCCGTCGTCGAGGACGCGCCCGTGCAGGACGCCCCGACGCCCGAGCGCGCGGCGCCCGTGCGGGAGACGGTCGGCGCGGGCGTGGGCCGGTCCGACGGTCCGCGCATGACCATCGCGGAGCGCCGCGCGGCCGAGCGGCGAGCCGCCGCCTCCGCGGACGGCGACGACGGGTCCCCGGCCGCTGACGCGGCAGGCGACGAGAACGAGGAGAAGCACTGATGGCCAGCGGTTTCGCCCAGTGGGGCAACGACCTGTACACGGGCCGCCGGTCCTACGCCATCGTCGCCAAGCGGCGTGCCTACTTCGTGGTGGCGCTCGTCCTGGTCGTCCTGTCCCTCGGCATCATCGGGGTCCGGATCGCCGGTGACGGGCTCAACCTCGGCATCGAGTTCCGCGGCGGGTCGGAGTTCACCGTCTCCGGCGTCTCCGACACCTCGCAGCAGCCCGCGCTCGACGCCGTCGCGGCGGTCGCCCCCGAGGAGGTGCCGCGCGTCACCTCGGTGGGCTCCAGCACCGTGCGGGTGCAGACGGCGGAGCTCAGCAACGCGCAGGTCGAGCAGGTCGCCGTCGAGCTCGCGAGCGCGTACGACGTGTCCGAGGGGGAGGTGACGAGCTCGTACATCGGCCCGACCTGGGGCAAGGACGTCTCCCAGAAGGCGATCGTCGGCCTCGTCGTCTTCCTGCTCCTCGTGAGCCTGGTCATGACGATCTACTTCCGGAACTGGCGCATGGCGCTCGCCGCGGTCATCGCCCTGTTCCACGACCTGATCGTCACGGTGGGCATCTACGCGGCGATCGGCTGGGAGATCACGCCGGCGACGGTGATCGGGCTCCTGACGATCCTCGCGTACTCGATCTACGACACGGTCGTGGTCTTCGACAAGGTCCGTGAGAACACCGCGGGTGTCCTCGACCAGACGCGCAGCACGTACGCCGAGCGGGCGAACCTCGCGATCAACCAGACGCTCGTGCGCTCGATCAACACGTCCGTCGTCGCGCTGCTCCCCGTCGCGGGCATCCTCTTCATCGGGGCGTTCCTCCTCGGCGCGGGCACCCTGCGCGACATCGCGCTCGCGCTGTTCGTCGGCATGGCCGTCGGCGCGTACTCGTCGGTGTATCTCGCGACGCCGCTTGAGGTCGCGCTGCGCGAGCGCGAGAAGCCGATCCAGGAGCACACGGCCAAGGTCCTCGCGCTGCGCGCGGAGCGGGCCGAGGTCGCGGGCGACGAGGAGGACGCCGCGCTCGCGGCGGCCGGCGTCGGGGCGGGGCACCGCCAGCTCCAGCCGGGCGCGCACCAGGGCAACAAGGCGCAGCCGCGCCGCCGTCGTCCCCGATGACGGCACCCGGTCACGTGACGGCCGGCGAGGCGGGCGGCCTGCGCGCCGTCCACCTCGCCGGCCTCGGCCCCGAGCGCGCCTCGCGCGTGCTCGAGCTCGTCCGCGCCGTCCCGGACTACCCGGGGCCGGGGATCGTCTTCCGGGACATCACCGGCCTGCTGGCCGACGGCGACGCCTTCGGCCACGTGGTCGAGGCGCTCGGCGACGTGGCGCGCGCCGCGGGCGGGGTCGACCTCGTCGCGGGCATGGAGGCGCGCGGCTTCCTCATCGGGGCGCCGCTCGCGACGCACCTCGGCGTGGGGTTCGTGCCGCTGCGCAAGGCGGGCAAGCTCCCGCCGCCGACGGACACCGTCACCTACGACCTCGAGTACGGCACCGCGACGATCGAGCTCCGGTCGGGAACACTGCCCCCGGGTGCGCGTGTTCTCGTGGTGGACGACGTGCTCGCGACCGGGGGCACGGCGGCCGCGGGCGCCGAGCTCGTCGAGCGCGGGGGAGGCGTCGTGGTGGGCCTGGCGTTCCTCCTCGAGCTCGAGGGTCTGGGAGGCCGCGAGCGGCTCGCGGGCCGCGAGGTGGCCACGCTGGTCCACGTCGAGTCGTAGGATTGCCACTCCGGTCGTCTCGGCTGGTCGCCGGTATCGTGCCGGCGGCCGCCGCCCTGCGGAAGGAGGCGCGCATGAGCGAGAACACCCGGACGTCGCGCGCTCCTGAGCGCGCGGGCGCCCCGACCTCCGGCACCGGTGGCTCGGGCGGGCGCGGCGTCCGCTCCCGCCTCGTGCGCTTCGGCGCGCGCCCCAACGCGGGCAGCCCGGCGCTCGAGCCGGTGCTCCAGGCGGTCCGCACCAACCACCCCCGCACGGACCTCAGCGTCATCGAGCGCGCCTACGAGACCGCCGAGCGCGCCCACCGCGGCCAGCTGCGCAAGAGCGGCGACCCGTACATCACGCACCCCGTCGCGGTCGCGACGATCCTCGCCGAGCTCGGGTTCGACGGGTCGACGCTCGCCGCCGCGCTGCTGCACGACACGGTCGAGGACACCGACTACTCGCTCGCGCAGCTCACCGAGGAGTACGGCGAGGAGATCGCCATGCTCGTCGACGGCGTGACCAAGCTCGACAAGGTGACGTACGGCGACGCGGCGCAGGCCGAGACGGTGCGCAAGATGGTCGTCGCCATGGCGCGCGACATCCGCGTGCTCGTCATCAAGCTCGCCGACCGCCTGCACAACGCCCGCACCTGGAAGTACGTGTCGTCGTCGTCGGCAGGGCGCAAGGCGCGCGAGACCCTCGAGATCTACGCGCCGCTCGCCCACCGCCTCGGCATGAACACGATCAAGTGGGAGCTCGAGGACCTGTCGTTCCAGGCCCTGTACCCCAAGGTGTACGACGAGATCGTCCACCTCGTCGCCGAGCGCGCGCCGGCGCGCGAGGAGTACCTGGCCGTCGTGCGCGAGCAGGTCACGGCCGACCTGCGCAGCGCGAAGATCAAGGCGACCGTCACCGGTCGGCCGAAGCACTACTACTCGATCTACCAGAAGATGATCGTGCGCGGCCACGACTTCGCGGAGATCTACGACCTCGTCGGCGCGCGCGTCCTGGTGGACAGCGTCCGGGACTGCTACGCGGCGCTCGGCGCGCTGCACGCGCGGTGGAACCCCGTGCCGGGGCGGTTCAAGGACTACATCGCGATGCCGAAGTTCAACATGTACCAGTCGCTGCACACGACGGTCATCGGGCCGGGCGGCAAGCCGGTCGAGATCCAGATCCGCACGCACGAGATGCACCGGCGCGCGGAGTACGGCGTCGCGGCGCACTGGAAGTACAAGGAGACCGCGAAGTCGGGCGGCAAGACGGCGAAGGACGACGCCGCGGCCAACGACATGCGGTGGCTGCGCCAGCTCGTGGACTGGCAGCGCGAGACGGCCGACCCGGCCGAGTTCCTCGACTCCCTGCGCTTCGAGATCGGCGGCGCGGAGGTCTACGTCTTCACCCCCAAGGGCGACGTCATGGCGCTGCCGGCAGGCTCGACGCCGGTCGACTTCGCCTATGCGGTGCACACCGAGGTCGGGCACCGGACGATGGGTGCGCGGGTCAACGGCCGGCTCGTCCCGCTCGACTCGACGCTCGAGAACGGCGACTCGGTCGACGTCCTCACGTCGAAGTCCGAGAACGCGGGGCCCAGCCGCGACTGGCTCGCGTTCGTCAAGAGCCCGCGGGCGCGCAACAAGATCCGGCAGTGGTTCTCCAAGGAGCGTCGCGAGGAGGCCGTCGAGCACGGCAAGGACGCGATCGCCAAGGCGATGCGCAAGCAGAACCTGCCGATCCAGCGCCTGCTGTCGCACGAGTCGCTCGTCGCGCTCGCCAACGAGCTCCGCTTCGCGGACGTCACCGCGCTGTACGCGGCGATCGGCGAGGGCCAGGTGTCGGCGGCGAACGTCGTCTCCAAGCTCGTCCAGGCGATGGGCGGCGAGGAGGGCACGGTCGAGGACGTCGCCGAGACCGCCCGTCCCGGGCACACCGCGCGCCGCGTGCGCACGGGGGACCCGGGCGTCATGGTCAAGGGCGTCGACGACATCTGGGTCAAGCTCGCGAAGTGCTGCACGCCGGTCCCGGGCGACGAGATCATCGGGTTCGTCACGCGCGGGCAGGGCGTGAGCGTGCACCGCGCGGACTGCGCGAACGTCGTCGGGCTGCGCAACCAGCCCGAGCGGATCGTCGACGTCTCGTGGACCACGGGCAGCAACGCGATGTTCCTCGTGCAGATCCAGGTCGAGGCGCTCGACCGTGCGCGCCTGCTCTCCGACGTGACGCGCGTCCTGTCGGACAACCACGTGAACATCCTCTCGGCGACCGTCTCGACCTCGAACGACCGCGTGGCGATGTCGCGCTTCGTCTTCGAGATGGCGGAGCCCGCGCACCTCGCGCAGGTCCTCAGCGCGGTCCGCAAGGTCGACGGCGTGTTCGACGTCTACCGCATCACGGGGACAAAGGCCGCCGAGACGGCGCAGCTCCCCGCCTGAGGCCGCGGCCGGCACGCTGACCGAGGCCACCACGCCGCGCAGGGCGGCAGGCCCGGTGGCAGCATCGGCACATGGACCTGCCCGTCATGCCTCCCGTGCTGCCCATGCTCGCGAAGTCCGTGCCCACCGTGCCCGAGCCCGACGCCGTCGACGGCGGGTACGTGTACGAGCCGAAGTGGGACGGCTTCCGCGCGATCGTGTACCGCGACGACGACGAGGTGCGGCTCGACAGCAGGAACGCGCGGCCCATGGACCGCTACTTCCCCGAGGTCGTCGAGGCGGTGCGGGCGGCGCTGCCGCCCCGGTGCGTGGTCGACGGCGAGATCGTCGTCGCGCGCGACGGGCGTCTCGAGTTCGAGGTGCTCCAGCAACGCATCCACCCGGCTGCGTCGCGCGTGCGGCTGCTCGCGGAGCAGACCCCCGCGGCGCTCGTCGTGTTCGACGTGCTCGCGCTGGGCGACGAGGACCTCACGCGCGCACCGCTCGCGCGGCGGCAGGAGGTGCTCGACTCGCTGGGCCTGGACGGCCCGGCCGTGCACGCCACGCCCCGCACGCGCGACGTCGCCGTGGCGCGGGAGTGGTTCGACACGTTCGAGGGGGCTGGGCTGGACGGCGTCGTCGCCAAGCCGCTCGACGGCACGTACCAGCCGAACAAGCGGGCGATGCTCAAGATCAAGCACGGCCGCGAGGCGGACGTCGTGCTCGCGGGGTACCGCCTGCACAAGACGTCGACCCCCACGAAGCCGCTGCTCGGCTCGCTCCTGCTCGGCCTGTACGACGACGCGGGCCAGCTCCAGTTCGTCGGCGTCGCCGCGTCGTTCCCGACAGCGCGCCGTGCCGCGCTGGTCGCCGAGCTCGCGCCGCTCGTCGTCGAGCCGGGCACGCCGGACGCGGACGCGCACCCGTGGTCCGGGTGGGAGAACCCCGCGGGGGAGCGGATGCCGGGTGCGGTGTCGCGCTGGAGCTCGGGCAAGGACCTGTCGTTCACGCCGCTGCGTCCGGAGCGCGTGCTCGAGGTCGCCTACGACCACATGGAGGGCTCCCGGTTCCGGCACACCGCGCAGTTCCGGCGCTGGCGCGAGGACCGCGACCCGGCATCGTGCACCTACGAGCAGCTCGAGGAGCCGGTGCGCTACGACCTCACAGGCATCCTGCCCGGGGCGCCCGGCGTGGCCTGACGCCGCGCGCCCCCGAGCCCGCGCACCGCGTCAGTCCCGCGCGCGGTCCCGGTCCTTGCTCGGCTGGACGCGCTTGGGCTCGCCGGGCATCTTCGGGTACTCGGGCGGGTAGGGGAGGTCCCCGAGCCCGTGCTCGGCCTCGTCACGCCGGGACAGCTCCAGGGCGGGCTCGAGCGACGCGCCCGGGTCCTCCCGGTCGGCGCGCAGGGGTGCGAAGAGGTCGCCCGCCGCGGCGAGGCGCGCGGGCATCGACAGCACGTCGAAGTCGTCCGGGTGGACGTCGCCGAGCTCCTCCCAGCGCAGGGGAGCGGACACCGTCGCGCGCTGGTTGGAGCGGATCGAGTAGGCCGACGCGATCGTGCGGTCGCGCGCCATCTGGTTGTAGTCGACGAAGATCTTGGCGCCGCGCTCCTCCTTCCACCACTTGGTGGTGACCTGGTCCGGCAGACGGCGTTCGAGCTCACGACCGATCGCGATCGTCGCGCGGCGCGCGGCCACGAAGTCCCACTCGGGCGCGACCGGGACGAACACGTGGATCCCGCGGCCGCCCGACGTCTTGGGGTAGCCGGGGAGGCCGAGCTCGTCGAGGACCTCGCGCAGGTGCGGCGCGACGCGCACGGCGTCGTCGAAGTCCGTGCCCGGCTGGGGGTCGAGGTCGATGCGCAGCTGGTCCACCGCCTCGACGTCGCCGCCGCGCACGGGCCACGGGTGGAACGTCAGGGTGCCGAGGTTGGCCGCCCAGGCGACGACGGCGAGCTCGGTCGGGCACACCTCGTCGGCGGTGCGTCCGCTCGGGAACGCGATGCGCGCGGTCTGCACCCAGTCCGGCGCGCCCTTCGGGATGCGCTTCTGGTAGAACGCGTCGCCGGTGCTGTCCGTGCGCGTGCTCATGCGCGCGCCCTCGAACACGCCCTTGGGCCAGCGCTCGAGCGTCGTCGGGCGGTCGACCAGGGCGCCGAGGATGCCGTCGCCCACGTCGAGGAAGTACTGCACGACGTCCAGCTTGGTGAGCCCGCGCGCGGGGAAGACGACGCGGTCCGGGCTCGTGACGCGCACGGTCCGTCCTCGGACGTCGAGCTCCACGGGGGGTGTCGTGGCTGCGGCCATGCCGACCAACCTAGACCGGGTCGTCGGCCCCGGCGAGCAGGAGCGCGAGGGTGCGTCGCGCCTGCGACCGGCCGGGCCACCGGTGGCGCAGCTCGAGCGACCGCGCCGCCGTGCGGGCGTCGAGCCCGCAGACAGCCTCCAGCCGACGCAGGGTGCTCAGCGCCTGCACCGGCTCGCACCGCGAGGCGACGTCGAGCGCGGTCCGCAGGACCGACGTCACGAGGACGCCCGCGACGAGGTTCGTCTCGTCGCGCAGCACGTGCGCCTGCCGCGCGGCCCGGCCCTGGTGCGGCGCCGGCCGGTGCCGACCGGGCGGGTGGACGACGTCGAGCACGCGGGGCGGCGCGGAGCCGCACAGCACCCACGCGGCCGCCGCGCCCGCGAGCACCGTGCCGCGCGGGACGAGGTCGCGGACGGCGAGCGCCCGCAGCGTGGGGGTGACGGGCACGCTCGCCGGGGCGGCGACGTCGCCCCACAGCCGACGCACGGCGCCGCTCCGGACGAGCTCCTGGAAGGCCGCCGACCCGCCGACGTCCTCCGGCGCGACGAGCAGGCCCACCTCCGGCTCCTCGACCCGGAGCAGGTGCGCGAGCGCGGCTGCGGGGCCGAGTCCCGTGGGGTGGTCGGGTACGGCGTGGTCGGGCACGGTCGTGGCTGCGGGCACGCCTCAACCGTGCCGCACGGCGGTGGGGACGCGGAAGGGCCGGCGCCCGTCTGTGGACGAGCGCCGGCCCTCCGGTCGAGCGGGACGTGCGTCAGCCGCGCGAGTCCTCCGCCGCGCGGACGACCTGCTCGAGCCAGGAGCGCCGCGCGGCGAGCGCCGTCTCGGCCTCCTTGACGGCGCGCGCGTCCCCGCGGCTCTGCGCAGCGGCGAGGTCTGCCTCGAGCCCTTCGATCGCGGCCTCGAGCTGCGCGGCCGCACCCTCGGCGCGGGCGCGCGTCTCGGGGTTGCTCCGCGTCCACTGCGCCTGCTCGGCGTCGCGGACCGCGTTCTCGACGGCGCGCAGGCGTCCCTCGACACGCTGCAGGTCACCGCGCGGCACGCGCCCGGCCTCCTCCCAGCGCTCCTGGAGGTCACGCAGCGCCGCCTTGGCCGCGGCGAGGTCCTTGACGGGCAGGAGTGCCTCCGCCTCGGTGAGCAGCGCCTCCTTCACCTCGAGGTTCGCCGCGTACTCGGCGTCCGTCGCGGAGTTCACCGCGTCGCGCGCCTGGAAGAACGTGTCCTGCGCGGCCCGGAAGCGGGCCCACAGGGCGTCGTCGTCCTTGCGGCTCGCCCGGCCCGCGGCCTTCCAGCGCGCCATGAGGTCGCGGTACGCGCCCGCCGTCGGGCCCCAGTCGGTGCTCGACGACAGCGACTCGGCCTCCGCGACCAGCTTCTCCTTCGCGGCCTTGGCGGAGGCGTTGCGCTGCTCTAGCTCGGCGAAGTAGTGCCGACGCTCGCGGTCGAACGCGGTGCGCGCGTGGCTGAACCGCTTCCACAGCGCCTCCTCGCTCGCGCGGTCGATGCGCGGGCCCGAGCGCTGGGCCTCCTTCCAGCGCTCCAGCAGCCCCCGCAGCTCCTCGCCCGCCGGCCGCCACTGCATGCGGCTCGGGTCGGTCGCGGCGATCTTCTCCGCGGCCTCGATGATCTCCGTCCGGGCCTCGAGGGCCGCGGCCTTCGCTGCGGCGCGCTCCGCCTCGAGCTGCGCGCGGCGCTCGGCCGCGGCGCCGCGCAGCGACTCGACCTGCGCGCGGAGCCCGTCGAGGTCGCCGACCGCGGAGGGCTCGGCGGTCTCCTCGGTGAGCCGGGCGATCGTCTGGTCGATCTCCTTGACGGACAGGTCCGTGCTCGTCAGCCGTGCCTCGAACAGCGCGACCTTCGCCTGGAGGTCGAGGTAGCGGCGCACGTACAGCGTGAGCGCCTCGTCGGCGCCGACGCCGGGGAACTGACCGACGGAGCGC
The DNA here is from genome assembly GCF_040546915.1 of Cellulosimicrobium sp. 4261. Classification (NCBI taxonomy): domain Bacteria; kingdom Bacillati; phylum Actinomycetota; class Actinomycetes; order Micrococcales; family Promicromonosporaceae; genus Cellulosimicrobium; species Cellulosimicrobium sp. 4261. The sequence goes on along the minus strand of NZ_JBEPOQ010000002.1, from coordinate 373,747 downwards.
TCGCCGGCGCTCTCGCGGACGTACACCGTGCCGTCGTCGTCCACGCGACCGAACGCGGCCGCGGCCTTGGCGGCGGCCGAGTCGTCGGCGAGCGCCGGGACGGTGGGCACCTCCGGCACGACGGCCGCAGCCGCGGGAGCGCCCGCGGTGGGGGCGGCCGGCTTGCGGGGCGGGTGCGGGAGCGCCGACGGTTTCGGCCGCGGGCCGGGACGCGGGGCCGCAGGCCGCGGCGCCGCGTCCGTGGTTGCCTGCGCGTCCGTGGGCGCCTCCGCGGGTGCGGTCGTCTCGGCGGGCGCGGCCTCCGTCGTGGCCTCGGCAGCGACGGCGTCGTCGCCAGCGTCGGCAGCCGGAGCGTCCGTCACGGGGTCGGCGGGGGCCTCGGTCTGCTCGGGCTCAGCGGCGGGCGCGGCGTCGACGGTAGGAGAGTCGGCCTGCTCGGCCTCGGCCGCGGGCGCGTCCTCCGTCTCGGCCGCGGGCGCGTCCTCCGTCTCGGCGGCGGGTGCGTCGTCCGTCTCGGCGGCCGGGGCGGGCTCCGCCTCGTCGGGAGCGGGACCCTGGTCGGTGGCCTCGGTGGCCTCGGTGGCCTCGGTGGCCTCGGTGGCCTCGGTGGCCTCGGTGGCCTCGGTGGCCTCGGGCGTCGGCTCCACGTCTGTCGCGTCGACCCGTCCGGTCTCGCTCGCCTCCGCGGGCTCCGGTGCCGGTGCGCTCGCCTGGTTCTGGGCGGGATCGCTCACTGGGTCTCAACTCCTTCGATGGTGACCGGGGTGGCGGGGGACCCGTCGCCGGATCCGTCCTGCGTCCCCGCGTCAGCGACTGCCTGGACGACGTCCAGGCCGGACGTGATGGTGCCGAACACCGTGTAACCACCCGCCGCGTCGGACGGGATGGTCGAGTCCTCGTAGACGAGGAAGAACTGGGAGCCCATCGAGTCGGCGTCCCCGCCCTGGCGGGCCATGGCGACGGTCCCGGCCGGGTAGACGTCGTCGGTCGGGGCGTTCTCGACGGGGCCGAACTTGTAGCCCGGGTCGCCCGTGCCGGTGCCCGTCGGGTCGCCGCACTGGAGCACGTAGATGCCCGAGGTCGTCAGGCGGTGGCACGACGTGCCGTCGAAGTACCCGGACTCGGCGAGGGACACGAAGCTCGCGACCGCCTGCGGGGCCGCCGCGCCGTCGAGCGTAAGCGTGAGGTCGCCCGCGCTCGTGGTGAGCGTCGTGGTCCAGTCGCGGCCCTCGGCGGCGGACGCGGGGGGCAGGGTGTGCTCGCCGGAGGGCGCCCCGCCCGTGTCGCCGCCCGGGTCGGTGCCGGGCTCCTGGGTGGCGGCGAGCGCCCACCAGACGGCGACGCCGATCACGACGAGCGCGACGACGACGCCCACGATCGACCACGTGCGCTGGCGCTTCGCGCGGAGCTGGGCCACGTGACGGTCCCACTTCTCCTCACGACGACGCGCCTGCTCGCGCTCGCGACTCTTCGTCGACACCCCAGCTCCTTCGTCCGGCGCCGCGACGGCGCGCACGGTCGACCCCGGTGCGGCCGTGGTCGGTACGGGACAGTCTAGGCACCGAGAACCCTGGTGGCGGGTGGATTTGCCGCACGCAGGTCACGGTCCGGTATCGACGCCGGCGCTCGAAACCCGCGCTGCGCCCGCCCGGAGCAGCCCCGACGCTCGTGCCGCGGGCTACCCTCGCCCTCGTGGACCGACCTCGTGGCACGACGCCGACGCCCTCTGACGACGACCGGCGGGACGCCCCCGGGCCGGCCGTGCACGTGGTCGTGGCCCCCGTCTTCGGCACGAACTGCACGGTGGTGAGCGCCCCGGGCGGCGACTGCGTCGTGGTCGACGCAGGGGCGGGGGTCGCGGACGCCGTCGTCGCGCACGTCCGCGCGGCGGGCCTCGTGCCGCGCGCGGTGCTCGCGACGCACGGCCACGTGGACCACACGTGGGACGCCGCGGCGCTCGCGGACCGCTTCGAGGTGCCCGTCGTGCTGCACGCGGCGGACGCGTACCGGCTCGCGGACCCGTTCGGGAGCCTGGAGCACCCGAAGCACGGCGGGCCCGACGCGAGCCGTGCGGGCGCCGTCGTGTCCGGCCCGCTCGGCGCGGCGCTCGCGGCGGCGGGCGCCGGGCCGCAGGACTACCGCGAGCCGGGACGCGTCGAGACGTTCGACGTGCCCGCGGGCGGCGAGCAGGTGCTGCGCTGGGGCGGTCTCGCGGTGCGCGCGGTCGGCGCGCCCGGGCACACCGAGGGCTCCACGCTCTACCTGGTCGGTGAGCCGGGAGCGGGCCTCGTGCTCAGCGGCGACGTCCTCTTCGCGGGCTCCGTCGGCCGGACCGACCTGCCGGGCGGGGAGGGCGCGACGATGGCCCGCACCCTGCGCGACGTCGTCGCGCACCTGGACCCGGCCTGGGACGTGCTCCCGGGGCACGGCCCGGCGACGACGGTCGCGCGCGAGCTGGCGACGAACCCCTTCCTCGCCCGCTGAGCGCGGGTCCGTGGTCCGGACGATGCGGTCGCCGGTCCCGGCGTCTGGGAAGATCTGACCCATGGCCAGGCCCACACCTCTCTCCGGTTTCCCCGAATGGCTCCCCGACGGTCGGATCGTCGAGCAGCACGTCCTCGACACCCTGCGCCGGGTGTTCGAGCTGCACGGGTTCGCCGGGATCGAGACGCGCGCGGTCGAGCCGCTCGACCAGCTCCTGCGCAAGGGGGAGACGTCGAAGGAGGTCTACGTCCTGCGCCGGCTCCAGGAGGAGCCGCAGGACGACGCCGTGGGCGGGGCGGCCGGGAAGGGTGCGGCCGGCGACAAGCAGCTCGGCCTGCACTTCGACCTCACCGTCCCGTTCGCGCGCTACGTGCTCGAGAACGCCGGGCACCTCGCGTTCCCGTTCAAGCGCTACCAGATCCAGAAGGTGTGGCGCGGCGAGCGCCCCCAGGACGGGCGGTTCCGCGAGTTCACCCAGGCCGACGTCGACGTCGTCGGCGCGGGCGAGCTGCCCTACCACTACGAGGTCGAGCTGCCGCTCGTCATGGCCGAGGCGCTGGGCGCGCTGCGCGACATCGGCGTGCCCGAGGTCCGCGTCCTCGTGAACAACCGCCGGGTCGCCGAGGGGTTCTACCGCGGGCTCGGCATCGACGCGGTGGACGACGTCCTGCGCCAGATCGACAAGCTCGACAAGGTCGGCCCCGAGAAGGTCGCCGCGCTGCTCGTGTCCGAGGCGGGCACGACCCCCGAGCAGGCGCAGGCGTGCCTCGCGCTCGCGGGCATCAGCGGCAGCGACTCCGGCGTGGTCGACCGCGTGCGGGCGCTCGCGGCCGAGCACGGCGTGGAGAGCGAGCTGCTGGAGACCGGGCTCGGCGAGCTCGGCGCGCTGATCGAGGCCGCGAGCGTGCGCGCCCCGGGCGTCGTCGTCGCCGATCTCAAGATCGCACGCGGCCTCGACTACTACACCGGGTCCGTCTACGAGACCGTGCTCGTGGGCCACGAGCAGCTCGGCTCGATCTGCTCGGGCGGGCGCTACGACACGCTCGCGTCCGACGGCGCGAACACCTACCCCGGCGTCGGGCTGTCGATCGGCGTGTCCCGGCTCGTGTCGCGCCTGCTCTCCGCAGGCCTCGTGCGGGCGACGCGCTCCGTGCCGAGCGCCGTCGTCGTGGCCGTCACGAACGAGGAGACGCGCGACGCCTCCGACGCCGTCGCGCACGCGCTGCGCGCCCGCGGCGTGCCGGTCGAGGTGGCGCCCGCGGCCGCGAAGTTCGGCAAGCAGATCCGCTACGCCGACCGGCGCGGCATCCCGTTCGTCTGGTTCCCCGGGCGCGTCGAGGACGACGGCACGCGCTCCCCCGACCAGGTGAAGGACATCCGCTCCGGGGAGCAGGTCGACGCCGACGCCGCGACGTGGGTGCCGCCCGCCGAGGACCGCTTCCCGCGCGTCGTGCCCGCGGGGGACTGACCCGCCGCACCGGGGAGGGGAGGGCGACGTGACGCGACCGGTCGAGCTCGCCCTGCCGTTCCACGGGACGTGGCTCGTGCGCAACAGCCCCGCGCGGCGCGTGCCGAGCCACGGCACCGACCTGTTCGCGACCACGTACGCGATCGACTTCGTCGCCGTCCGAGGGCGGCGCACCGCCGTCGTGCGCGACTGGCGCGCCGCGCTGGGCACCGAGCCGCCCGAACGGTTCGTCGCGTTCGGCCAGCCCGTGCTCGCCCCCGCGGCGGGCACCGTCGTCGCGGTGCACGACGGCGAGCCCGACCACGAGGCCCGTCGCTCACCCGCCGCGCTGCTCGGCTACGCCCTCACGCAGGCGGCGCGAGCGCGCGGCGGTGCCGCGGCGCTCGCGGGCAACCACGTGGTGCTGGCCCTCGACCGGCCGGGCACGTTCGTCGTCCTCGCCCACCTGCGCGCCGGGTCGGTGGCCGTCGAGCCCGGCCGACGCGTCGTGGTCGGCGACGAGCTGGGCCGGTGCGGGAGCTCGGGGAACTCGACGCAGCCGCACGTCCACGTGCAGGCCATGGACGCGGCGGACGCGCTCGCCGCCCGCGGGCTGCCGCTCGTCTTCCGGGGGTTCCGCGAGCGGGCCCGTGACGGCTCGGCGCGCGTCGTGGACCGGGGCGTCCCCGCGGAGGGTGCGGTCGTCGAGCCCGTCTGACCCGTGTCCCGCCGGGGATCACGCCGTCAGCGCGCCCAGCCCGGTGACCCACCCCCCGAGGACCCCGGCGAGGACCACCGCCGCCGCGACCGCCAGCACGCCCACCGCGGCGACGACGTCGGGCACGCCGAGCGGCACGGGCCGCGACGTGGTCCGCGGACCGGACCCGAGGCCCCGTGACTCGAGCGCGACGGTCAGGCGCTCGGACCGGCGCACGGCACCGACGAGGAGGGCGAACGCCGCGGAGCCGAGCGCGCGGGGGGACCGGGGGAGCACGCCGTGTCGTCGGCGCGGGTCGCGCAGGGCCTGGGCGCAGCGGATCGTGTGCCAGGCGTCGGGGAGCTCGACGAGCAGCCGGTGGGCCGCGAGCACCGCGTAGGTCCACGTGAGGGGCAGCCGCCCGTGCTGGTGGAGGCTCGTCATGAGGCGCACCGGGTCGGTCGTCGTCGCGACCGTGAGCGAGAGGGCGCCGACGAGCAGCGTGCGCACGGCGAGCCCGGCACCGATCGTCAGGCCGTCGGAGCCGACGGTGACCAGGCCGAGGTCGACCGGGTCGCCGCCCGGCCGGGTGGCGATGTTGACGACCAGCAGGCTCGTCGCGAAGACGAGGAAGGGCACGTGGGCCAGGGCGAGCGTGCGCACGGGGACGCGCCCCACGACCAGCAGCGCCCCGACCGTGAGCAGCCACCCGATCGCAGGGGTGTACGGGTCGGTGACGAGGAGCGCGCCGGTCGACACGACGAGGACGGTCGCGAGCTTGACGGTCGGGTTCCAGCGCCCGAGGGGCGTGCTGTGCGGCGCGGTCACGGGGCGGCCTCCGTGCGGGCGACTGCCGCGTCGAGCGCGCGGACGAGCGCGCCGGGGTCGACGCCGTGGCGGCGTCCCGTGCGGGCCCACCACGCGAGCAGGGGCGGGCGGCGCAGGCGCGCGCGCCGGCACAGCGCGTCGTCGGCCAGCATGGTGGCGGCCGGGCCGAGCGCCACGAGCCGGCCGCCGACGACCACCGCGACGCGGTCGGCGAGCGCCGCGACGAGCGCGAGGTCGTGCGTGACGACGACGACCGCGCCGCCGACGTCAGCGCGCTGCCGCAGCGCGCGGGCGACGGCGTCCGCCTGGGCGCGGTCGAGCCCCGACGTGGGCTCGTCGGCGAGGAGGACGGGCGGGTCGAGCACCGTCGCCGTCGCGAGCGACAGACGCCGTTGCTCGCCGCCGGAGAGCCGGTACGGGTTGGCGTCGGCGAGGTGCGTCAGGGCGAAGGTGTCGAGGGTCCGCGCGACGCGCCCGTCGACGTCGGCCAGCCGCGCGAGGCGCGCCGACCACGCGACCTCGTCGCGCACCGTCCGCGCGAGGAGCTGGTGCTCCGGGTCCTGGAACACCATCGCGACGGGCGCGTCCGCCGCCGTCGTCACGTCGCCCCTGGTCCGTTCGAGTCCCGCGAGCCCGCGCAGGAGGGTGGACTTGCCGCCCCCGTTCGGCCCCACCACCGCGAGCACCTCGCCCGCGCGGACGTCGAGGTCGACGTCGTGCACCACCGGCGTCTCGTCCCGCCCGCGCCGTCGGCGGCCTGCCATGGCGCGGTGCACCGCGAGACGACGGGCGCGGAGGGCGACCGGGCCGGGCGCACTCGGACCGGCGTCCGAGGCGCCCGGGACCGGTGCCCGCGGATCCGAGGGGCGCGGGTCTGCGGTGCGCGCGAGGTCGACGAGCCAGGCGTCGGTCGCGGGGGCACCGAGCGGTCCGGGGGCCCCGGCCCGCTCGAGCCGGACGTCGAGCGGCAGCCAGCACCCGAGCGCGGCGAGCGTGGCGGCGTGCGCGCGCAGGACGGCGGTCGTGGGGCCGTGCGCGACGGCGCGGCCCGTGCGGTCGAGCACGAGGGTCGCGTCCGGGAGCGTCCCGACGTCGTCGAGGCGGTGCTCGACGAGCACGACCGACCGGCGGGGTGTTCCGTGCGGGTCCGGTCCGGGCGCCCGGACGAGCCCGCCCACGAGCGTCCCCACCTCGTGCGCCGCGGCCGGGTCGAGGAACGCCGTCGGCTCGTCGAGGACCACGAGCTCGGGGTCGGCGACGAGCGCCGCCGCGAGGGCGACGCGCTGCGCCTCGCCGCCCGACAGCGCGTGGGTCGGTCGGTCGTGCAGGTGGCCCGCACCGGCAGCGGCGAGAGCGGTTGCGGCGCGGGCGTCCATGGTGCGCGGGTCCGCCGCCCGGTTCTCGAGCGCGAACCGCAGCTCCTCGTCGACGCGGCCGAGGCAGAGCTGGTCACCCGGCCGCTGCTGGACGAGGCCGACGCGCGCGGCGAGCCCCGCGGGGGTCGTGGCGCGCGGGTCGACGCCCGTCACGCGCAGGTCGCCCGTGACGGTGCCCGGGAGCGTGTGGGGCACGACGCCGACGAGCGCGCGCAGCAGCGTGGACTTCCCGCAGCCCGAGGGGCCGAGCACGAGCAGCCCCGTCCCCGCGGGGACGGTCAGGGTGAGGTCGTCGAGCACGCACGTCGCGTCGTGGCCCACGGTGACGGTCAGGCCCGCGGCGGAGACGGCGTCGGGCACGGTGCCCGGCACGGTGCCGGGCATGACGTCCGCCGCGGCGTCCCGCACCTCAGCCACGGCGGTCCGTGCCGATCGCGAAGGCGTCGAGCGCGCCGGTGCGGGAGAGGGCGTCGCCGAGGAGGCGCGCCGCGATCCCGCACAGCACGACGCACGAGACGACCTGCACGCCGAGCCGGAGCATCGCCCAGTCCTGCCCGAGCCAGCCGAACCGGACCGCGTTGAACGCGTAGGTGACGAGCGCCGCGCTGACGCCCGACGCGACGAAAACCCACCAGCCGTAGCGGCGGTACCGGGTCAGCGCGAAGGGGATCTCCGCGCCCACCCCTTGGACGAGCCCCACGAGGACGAGCAGCGGGCCTGCGGGCGACGCGAGGAAGACCACCTCGACGAGCGCCGCGAGCGTCTCGGTGAGGATGCCGACGCCCGGCTTGCGCACGATGTACGTCGCGAGCGGGCCCACGACGATCCACGCGCCCGCGAGCACGTTCGCGGCAAGGTCCGCGAGCGGCCCCATGGCGAGCTGGAGCGGGGCCCAGAGCTGCACGAACGCCCAGTAGACGAACCCGAACACGACGCCCAGGACGGCGACGAGGACCGTCTCGTGGAGCGTGAGGCCACGGCGCCGGGCGCGGGCCGGGGGAGCGGTGACGGTGCGGTCTCCGGGACCGGGCGCCGGGGGCACGGCGTCGGCCGGCGGGCCGGGCGTGCTGGTGGGCGGGGTCTCCCGGGGCGGGGTGGTGCGGGGCTCGGTCATGCGGTTCCCTCCGTCGGGCCCCCGGGGCGGAGGGTGCACGACGGCGCGCCACCGCTGCCCCCGCGCGGACGGCACGCGCGGGGCGCGGGCACGAGCGCGCAGGGGACGGTGACGTCGGCCCTGCTCCCTTCGCTGGTACGAACCAGATCAGGTTCCACGGGTCTGCAGGGGGGACGGGTGTCCGACCTGCACTCTCAGCGCTCGTGCGCTCCCCGGAGGCGTTCGGCCCGACCCTAGGGCCTGGACGTCCGCCGGACAATCCCGGCGTCTCACCCACCGGGACGTCCGGGCACCGTGAGAAGGTGACGGCGACGAGGCGCCCGCGCGGACCGGGGACGGGCTCCGACGACGAGGAACGAGGCAGCGCGCATGACCCGAGACAACGACCCCGCGGCCGTCGCGGAGCTGGACCGCCTCGACGAGGCCGTGCGGAGCGCGCCCGCGGGCGACACGTCGGCGCAGATCGCGCTGTGGCGGCAGGCGGCGCGCCTCGGCACGTGGTTCTTCATCGCCCGAGGGCCCGAGGACCAGCCGCGTCCGTACGCCGTCGCCGCGGACCAGGGGCCCATGATCTGCCTCTACAGCAGCGCCCCGCGCGCGGACGAGGCGGCCCGGGCGCTCGGGCTGGCGGCCGAAGGGACCGGCTCCGTGCCGCTGCTCGGCGTGCCCGTGCCGGCGGCGATCGACTACGTTGCGTCCTTCGCCGCAGCAGGGGTCGTCGGCGTCGCGCTCGACCACCCCCGCATCGGCCACCACATCCCCCTCGGGAACCTGGCGCTGCTCAAGACGTGGTCCGCCGGCGGATGACCCGTCCTTGACAGCGGGTTCGAACATTTGTTCGAATGGCGCGATGCGGTGGGACGGACAGGCGCTCGGCGCGGACGACGGCGCGCTTCCCGGTTTGGAGCGCATGGGCCTCGTCCGCAGCGTGCGCACGCCCGAGTTCGCGGGGATCACGTTCCACGAGGTCACGGCCAAGAGCGCGCTGTCGAAGGTCCCGGCGATGTCGCGCATGCCCTTCCGCTGGACCGTCAACCCGTACCGCGGGTGCAGCCACGCGTGCTCCTACTGCCTCGCGCCGAGCACGCCCGTGCTCCTGGCCGACGGCACGCAGCGGGCGATCGGCGAGCTGCGCGTCGGCGACGAGATCGTCGGCACCGCCCCCCACGGCGCGTACCGGCGCTACGTGCGCACCCGCGTCCTCGACCGCTGGACCACCCGCAAGCGCGCCTACCGGGTGACCCTCGCCGACGGCACGCGCCTCGTCGCGAGCGGCGACCACCGGTTCCTCACCGAGCGCGGCTGGCGCCACGTCGTCGGCGGCGCCGGGCACCGCGCCCGCCTGGCGCTCGGCGACGTGCTCGTCGGGCCGGGCGCCGCGGCGCTCGCGGACGGGCGGCCCGTCCTCGACGGCCAGGACGTCACCGGCGGCGAGGCGTTGCGCGTCGACTCCCTCGAGGCCCTCGACGGGCCGGGGGAGGTGACGGAGCTGGTCGACATCACGACCGGCACGCGCGACTTCGTCGCCGCGGGGGTCGTGAGCCACAACTGCTTCGCCCGCCCCACGCACGAGTACCTCGACCTCGACGCGGGCGAGGACTTCGACCGGGAGGTCGTGGTCAAGGTCAACGTGGACGACGTGCTGCGCGCCGAGCTCGCCCGACCGTCCTGGGCGCGCGAGGCCGTCGCGCTGGGCACCAACACCGACCCGTACCAGCGCGCCGAGGGACGCTACCGCCTCATGCCCGGCATCATCGACGCCCTCGCCGGGTCGGGCACGCCGCTCTCCGTGCTGACCAAGGGCACGCTCCTGCGCCGCGACCTGCCCCTGCTCGTCGACGCCGCCTCGCGCGTCGAGGTCGGGATCGGCGTGTCCCTCGCGCTCCTGGACCCCGAGCTCCAGGCGAGCGTCGAGCCCGGCACGCCGTCGCCGCGCGCGCGGCTCGACCTCGTCCGCACCGTCCGGGAGGCCGGCCTGCCGTGCGGCGTCATGGTCGCCCCCGTGCTGCCGTGGCTCACCGACTCCACGCGGGCGCTCACCGAGCTGCTCGACGCCGTCAAGGACGCGGGCGCGACGGGCGTCACCGTGCTGCCGCTGCACCTCAAGCCCGGTACGCGCGAGTGGTACATGGGCTGGCTCGCGCGCGAGCACCCGCGGCTCGTCCCCGGCTACGAGCGCGTGTACGCGCGCGGCACGTACGCCTCGACGGCGTACCGGTCCTGGCTGTGGGACCGGGTGCGGCCGATGCTCGAGGCGCGCGGGTTCGGAGTCGCGGGGCACCGCGGCCCCGCGGGCGTCGAGGGCCGGTTCCGCCGCGGCGAGCCCGGCGACCGGCGACGCCGGCCAGGGCCGCCGACGGACGGCGCCTACCCGGCCGGCAGCCTCGCCGTCGACCCGGCGCCGCAGGACGCGCGCGCCAGCTACGGCGGGGCGCTCGCGGGCATGCCGATGGACGGCGGCGGGCTCGACGTCGTCGGCGGGGGAGTCGAGCAGGTCCTGTTCTGACCGGTCTCAGGCGTCGGCGAGGCGCGCCGGGAAGCCGCCGGTTGCGACCGGTCCCCAGCGCGTGATCGTCAGCCGCACGAGAGACTTGCCCTGGCTGACCATCGCCGCGCGGTACTCGTCCCAGTCCGGGTGCTCGCCGCTGACGGCCCGGTAGTAGTCGACGAGCGGCTCGACCGACCCGGGCAGGTCGATCACCTCCGCCTCGCCGTCGACCTGCACCCACGGGTCGGAGAACCGCTCGCCCAGCGACAGGAGCGACGCGCGCGCGTCGCGGCGCACGTTGACCGCCTTGGCGCGCTCCGGGTACGTCGACACGACGACCCGGCCCGCGTCGTCGACCCCGTACGTGACCGGGCTGAGCTGGGGCCGGCCGTCCGCGCGGGTGGTGACGAGGACGCCGTCGTGCCGGGAGCGCAGGAACTCCTCGAGCTCGTCGCGCTCGACGCGCCGGTTCGTCGCGATGGTGCGTGCCACGGGTGACCCTCCTTCGTGCGGGCGGCGGGCCGGACGGCCCTGCCGCGGCCGGTCGGCCCGTGCGCCCACGGGCGCGGCGCCGGTCCCGGCGGTGCCGTCACGGGACGTCGCGGCGGCACCGCCACGGTATCCGGTCGCCCCCGCCGGTCGAGAGCGGACCGTCGACCGCCTCCCGTCGGAGGTATCCGGTCGAGCCGCCCGCCCGCCCGCACTAGACTTCAGCGGACGCGTCCCCGCACCGGGATCGCGACCCCCACCGCCCACCTGGAAGGAACCCTCCGTGCTGCGCACCCGAACGGCCGGCTCACTGCGGGCCGAGCACACCGGTCAGACCGTCACCCTCACGGGCTGGGTCGACCGTCGGCGCGATCACGGCGGCGTCGCTTTCATCGACCTGCGTGACGCGTCCGGCATCGCCCAGGTCGTCATCCGCGACGAGGCCGTCGCGCACCCGCTGCGCAACGAGTTCGTCCTCCAGGTCACGGGCGAGGTCTCGCGCCGCCCCGACGGGAACGAGAACCCGTCCCTGCCGACCGGCGAGATCGAGGTCGTCGCGACCGACGTCGTCGTGCTCAACACGTCCGAGGCCCTGCCGTTCCAGGTGTCGACGGCGCTCGCGGACACGGAGACGATCGGCGAGGAGGCGCGTCTCAAGCACCGCTACCTCGACCTGCGTCGGCCCGCCCCGGCGCACGCCCTGCGCCTGCGCGCCAAGGCGAACCAGGCCGCGCGCCGCGTGCTCGACGCCGAGGAGTTCGTCGAGATCGAGACGCCCACGCTCACCCGCTCGACCCCGGAGGGCGCGCGCGACTTCCTCGTGCCCGCGCGCCTCGCGCCCGGCTCCTGGTACGCGCTCCCGCAGTCGCCGCAGCTGTTCAAGCAGCTCCTCATGGTCGCGGGCATGGAGCGCTACTACCAGATCGCGCGCTGCTACCGCGACGAGGACTTCCGCGCGGACCGTCAGCCCGAGTTCACGCAGCTCGACGTCGAGATGAGCTTCGTCGAGCAGGACGACGTCATCGCGCTCGCCGAGAAGATCCTCGTCGCGCTGTGGGAGCTCGTCGGGTACACCATCCCGACGCCGATCCCGCGCATGACCTTCCACGACGCCATGCGCCTGTACGGGTCGGACAAGCCCGACCTGCGGTTCGGCAATCCCCTCGTCGAGCTCACGGACTACTTCCGGGACACGCCGTTCCGCGTGTTCCAGGCCGAGTACGTCGGTGCCGTCGTCATGGCGGGCGGGGCGTCGCAGCCGCGCCGCCAGTTCGACGCCTGGCAGGAGTGGGCCAAGCAGCGCGGCGCCCGCGGCCTCGCGTACGTGACGTTCGGCGAGGACGGCACGCTCGGCGGGCCCGTCGCGAAGAACCTGTCCGACACCGAGCGTCAGGGCCTGCGCGACGCGACCGGCGCGCAGCCGGGCGACGCCGTGTTCTTCGCCGCGGGCAAGACGTCCGACTCGCGCGCCCTGCTCGGCGCCGCACGCCAGGAGATCGCGAAGCGGACGGGGCAGATCGACGAGGACGCGTGGGCGTTCGTCTGGATCGTCGACGCGCCGCTGTTCAAGCCGACCGGAGAGGACGACGACGTCGATCTCGGCCACTCGGCCTGGACCGCCGTGCACCACGCGTTCACGTCGCCCACGCCCGACTGGGTCGACACGTTCGAGCAGAACCCGGGCGAGGCGCTCGCCTACGCCTACGACATCGTGTGCAACGGCAACGAGATCGGTGGCGGGTCCATCCGTATCCACCGTCGCGACGTGCAGGAGCGCGTCTTCGACGTCATGGGCATCGGGCCCGAGGAGGCGCAGGAGAAGTTCGGCTTCCTCCTCGACGCGTTCAAGTTCGGCGCGCCCCCGCACGGCGGGATCGCGTTCGGCTGGGACCGCATCGTCGCGCTGCTCACGAAGTCGGACTCCATCCGCGACGTCATCGCGTTCCCCAAGTCGGGCGGCGGGTACGACCCGCTCACGCAGGCACCCGCCCCGATCACGCCCGAGCAGCGCAAGGAGGCCGGCGTCGACGCCAAGCCCGCCGCTCCCGCGCCCGACGGCGGCCAGGACGGCGACGCGACCGGGCGCACGGACGCGTAGCGGCCGACCGCACGACGCCGAGGGCGCGCCACCCCGACCGGGGCGGCGCGCCCTCCGTGCGTCCGGACCGCGACGACCACCCCTGCCGCGGCGAGGCACGAGGCGGACCGGCCGAGGACGAAGCCCGCGCCGGCGTCCCGCCCAGATCTTGAGCAGATCCTGAGGTTTCGCTGCGCCGACTCGGCGGGTGCCTCGCGCCGGGGCGCGCAGGATCGTGCTCGTTGAACCCCACGACGAACGAGGCACTCATGACCGCCCTGCTCACCGACCGCGACCCGGTCGACGTCGACGAGCCCGCGCCCTTCGGCACGGAGCTCGACCGCTACCAGTTCACGCCCGACGAGGTCGTGGTCCAGGCCCCTGCCCGCCGCGCGACGATCGGCGCGATCATCCCTGCCTACAACGAGGGATCGACGATCAAGTCCGTGCTCAAGGGCATCCTGCGCCAGACCCGCCTGCCGGACGTCGTGCACGTCGTGGTCAACAACACGAGCGACCGCACCTTCGCCAAGGCGTCCAAGCTCGCCGGGGAGCACACGCGGCGCCGCCACGGCGTCGAGCAGACGACGCGCGTGTACGTCCACGACCTCGGCACCCTGGCCGACAAGAAGGTCGGTGCCCTCAACTACGGCTACCGGCTCGTGCACGGCGCGGACTACCTCCTCGGCGTGGACGGCGACACCGTGCTGGCCAAGGACGCCGTCGAGCGCCTCGAGGCCGAGATGTCGTCCGACCCGCGCATCGGCGGCATCTCCGCCATCTACACCGTCGACAACGTCACGCCGCGCGGTCCGCTCAGCCGGTTCCTGCTCACCGGCCAGCGCGCCCAGTTCGCCGCGTTCAACATGCAGAACCTCCTGCGCGGCCGGAACATGGCCGTCCTCGGCGGCCAGGCCTCGTTGTTCCGCATGTCGGCGCTCGAGGCGGTCATGCTCGCGCACCACCAGCGCGACCCGTGGATCTCCGACTCCGAGGTCGAGGACTCCCTGCTCAGCCTCCAGATCAAGTCGCTCGGCTACTCGACGAAGATCTCGGCGACCGCGCGCGCGACCGTCGGCGGCATGACGACGCTGCGCGCGCTCGACGGCCAGCAGGTCAAGTGGAACTACGGCGCGATCGACCTCATGTGGCCCGGACAGCGCGGCGACACCCGCGGCCAGCCGTTCCACCCCAACCTGCGCCTGCGCTGGATGGAGAACGCGAGCATGCTCGTCAACGCCGCCACCCGCATCCTGTTCGGCCTGCTCGTCGCCGGCGCGCTGAGCCTCCACGCGTTCCGCTTCTCGCCCGTCTGGCTCGTGCCGCCCTCCGTCGCGGTCGCGCTCAACCTCCGGACCGCGCTCTCCATCCGCGGACGCACCTGGCGCGACGTGCTCTTCGCCGCGACCCTCGTCCCGGCCGAGGCCTACATGTGGATCCGCATCGGGCACTTCGTGCGCGCCTGGTCCAAGTTCCTGTCCCGCTCGCGCACCGACAACTGGGCGGCCCAGGCCAAGGCCGAGCGCGGCAGCGGCTGGGCCTACCTCAGCCCGCTGCTCGTCACCCTGGTCGCCCTCGCGGCCGTCGTGTGGGCCTGGACGACGCTGACCCCCGGGGTCCAGTCCGCCGTCCTCTCGGTCGGGTGGCCGGTCCTCGGCGTGGTGACGATCCTCCAGACCTTCTTCATGCTGCGCCGCCTCGTGCGCCGCCACCACGGCCTCCGCGCGTGAGGGAGGACCTGCGCCGGGCGTGGACGGCGCTCGCGGACGACCTGGACGGCGACGTGCAGGCCGTCCGGCGGTTCTTCGTCGCGTACCGGGACCTCGTCGTCCCTCGGGTCGACGCAGCGGCGGTCGCGCTCGCCCGGGGCGACGACGAGGAGGCGCGCAGCGCGCTGCTCACCGTGCGGTCGACGTCGCTCATGGTCGGGGCCACGGAGGTCGGGGACGCCGCCTCCGCGGTGCTCGACCGGCACCGCGTCCGCCGCGACGCCCGGACGACGTCGGACGAGGCGCGCGCGCTCACGGCGCTGCGGGCGGCCGCCCGCAGCGCGTGCGACGACGTGTCGCTCCTGCTCGGCGAGCTGCCGCCCGCCGGTCAGCCCACGGGGTCGAACCGGTAGCCGACGCCGCGCACGGTGCGGATCCACCGGGGCGACGTCGGGCCGTCGCCGAGCTTGCGGCGGAGGTTCGCGATGTGCACCTCGACGCTGCGCCGGTCCGCGTCCGTGACGTACGTGCCGGCGTCGTACTCCTCGCCCCACAGGACGCGGACGAGCTCGTTGCGACTGACGACGCGACCCGCCGCCTCGACGAGCGCGCCGAGCAGGTCGTACTCGCTGCGCGTCAGGTGGACGGCCGTGCCGTCGACCGTGGCCGTGCGGCGGGGGACGTCCAGCAGGAGCCCGGCCGAGCCCATGAGGGTCGGCTCGTGGTCCGCCGGGGCGGGGCGCGCGGCGTCGGCGCCGTCCGACGGCAGGCCGCGTCGCGGTCGCCGCAGGAGCGCCTCGATCCGTGCACGCAGCTCGCGCGGGCGGAAGGGCTTCGTCTGGTAGTCGTCGGCACCGGCGTCCAGGCCCATGAGGGTGTCGATCTCGTCGGTGCGCGCCGTGAGCATCACGATGTAGGTGTCGGAGACCTGGCGGATGCGCCGGCACACCTCGAACCCGTCGATGTCGGGCAGGCTCACGTCGAGGGTCGTCACGACCGGGTCGGTCCGCCGGACGAGCTCCACGCCCTCGACGCCGGTCGCGGCCGCCTCGGTGACGAAGCCGGCCTGACCGAGCACCGTCCGCAGGAGATCACGGATCTCCGCGTCGTCCTCGACGATCACTGCGGTTCGCGTGTTGTCCGCCATCCGGCTCCCCCCGTGCGACTGAGTGCTGCCGCCTACCGTAGCCGCCCGCGGGAGTGCCCGCGCACGAACCGTCCCTGCCGGTGAGCGCGTCTCAGTGGGTGATCGCGAGCCGGCGGTGCACCCGGCGCAGCGGTCCGGGCGCCCACCAGTTGTACCGCCCGAGCAGCGTCATCGTCGCGGGGACCAGCAGGAGGCGCACGATCGTCGCGTCGACGAGGACGGCGACGGCGAGCGCGAACCCGACCTCCTTGATGACGAGCAGGTCGCCGAAGACGAAACCGGCGAACACGACGACGATGATCGCGGCCGCCGACGTGATGATCCGCCCGGAGCGCTGCAGCCCGAGCCGGACCGCCTCGTCGTTGGACAGGCCGGTGTCGTAGAGCTCCTTGATGCGTGCGAGCAGGAACACCTCGTAGTCCATCGCGAGGCCGAACGCGAACGCCACGACGAGCGCGACGACGTACGTCTCGATCCCCCCCACCGAGGAGAAGCTCAGCAGCCCTTCCAGGTGGCCGTCCTGGAACACCCACACGAGCACCCCGAGGGACGCCGCGAGCGACAGCGCGTTCGTCAGCAGCGCCTTCACCGGCACCACCACGGAGCCGGTCATGAGGAACAGGAGCACGAGCGTGGCACCGACGACGATCCCCACGGCCCACCACACGCGCTCGCCGAGCGCCTCGAGGAAGTCGACCTGCCCCGCCGCCTGCCCCGTGACCCAGACGTCGAACCCCGGGTCCGTCGCCCGGACCTCCCGCACGACCGACACGGCCTCCGGCCCGCCGGCGTCGTCCGTGTCGACGTGCACGCCCACCACCGCGTACGACCCGAGCGGCGCTGCCGGGTCGACGCTCTCGACGCCGTCGAGCGCCGCCACGTCGTCGGCCCACGCCTGGGCGTCCTCGACGCTCGCGTCCACGACCGCGACGACCTGGGCGCCCGCGCTCGACGGGTACTGCGCAGCGAGCTCGTCGACGAACTCACGCTGCGGCGACCCCTGGGGGAGCAGCTCGATCCCCGAGTTCCGCAGCTGCAGCCCGAGCACGGGCAGCGCGAGGACCACGAGCAGCGCTGCCGTGGTGAGCAGCACCCACGTCGGGTGCCGCTGGACGCGCTCCGCGAGGCGCGAGAACGCGCCCTCGTCCGACTGCACGTCCGCGGTCCGGGCGAGCACGCGGCGCAGGCCCGGGACCCGGCCGAGCAGCCCCGGGCGGGCGAGGCGGCGCCCCGAGTACGCGAGCAGCGCAGGGACGAGGGTGAGCGCCGTCGCGACGGCCACGAGCACGACCCCGAGCCCGGCCGCGCCGACCGCGCGCAGGATGTCCGGGCGGAACACCATGAGGCCCGCGATGGAGATCGCGACCGTGAGCGCCGAGAACGCGACCGTGCGGCCCGCGGTCTCCATGGTGCGCACGAGCGCCTCGTGCACCACACCGTCTCCGCGCCGCCGACGCAGGGACGGGTCGTCGCCCGCCTCGATCAGGCGGTGCAGCTCCTCCCGGAACCGCGACACCACGAGCAGCCCGTAGTCGATCGACAGGCCCAGGCCGAGCAGGGTGACGACGTTGACGATGGAGGCGTCGACGTCGAGCACGTACGTCAGGCCCAGCAGCACCCCGAGACCGGCACCGATCGACGCGACGGCCCCGGCCATCGGCATGGCCGCGGCGAGGAACCCGCCGAAGACGAGCACCATGATGAGCAGCGCGACCGGCAGGGCGACGGCCTCTCCCGTCGTGAGGTCCTCCTTCACCTGGCTCGTGATCGCCTCGACGATGAGCCCGTTCGACCCCACGAGGCCCGTCGCGTCGCCCGCCGCCTCCGGGGCGGCGTCCGCGAGCACGCCGGGCACGGCCTCGAGCTGCTCCACGACGCGGTCCGCGACCGCGTCGGTGCGCTCGGCGTCGAGGTCGGTGCGCAGCGTCACGACCGAGAGGAAGCCGCGCCCGTCCTGCGCGACGAGCGACTGCGCCGCCGGGTCCTCCACGCCGCCGGGGATCACGTACGGGTCGATGACCGTGTCCACGCCCTCGATGGCGACGAGGTCGGCGTCGACCCCCGTCATGGCCTCCACGACCTGCGGGTCCGCCGGGTCGACGCCGGACACCAGGAGCGTGATCTCCGTCCCGCCCTCGTCGTTCTCCGCGAGGACCTGCGACGCCCGCTCGCTGTCCGAGCCCGGGATCGTCGGCGCGCCCGTCGTCACGCGGTCGAACACGCTCTCCCCGTGGACCCCGAACAGCGCCAGCGCGAAGCCGAGCGCCGCGAGGAGGACCCACACGACGACGGTGAGACGCGGGTGGCGGGCGACACGACGACCGAGGCTCGAGAACACGAGCGCCAGCATCCCACCCGCTCCCGCTGCGTGTCAGATCTCCCGCGCCCCGGCGACGGACGTTCACCCGACCTCCCCGGCCCGGCACCTCCGCGTGGGCGGCGGTGCGTAGGCTCGAGCCCATGTCCACCGGTGATCTCTTCGGCGGCGACCTCTTCGGCGCCGCCACCTCCGGCGCGCAGGGCACGCCGCGACCCGGACCGGGGGCCCCGCTCGCCGTGCGCATGCGCCCCGCCACCCTCGACGAGGTCGCGGGCCAGGCCCACCTCCTCGTGCCCGGCTCGCCCCTGCGGCGGCTCATCCGGTCCGGTGCCGAGAGCGACGCGTCCGGCGGTCGCGCGGCGCCCGGCTCCGTCATCCTCTGGGGCCCGCCCGGCACCGGGAAGACGACGCTCGCCTACCTCATCGCGACCGCCTCCGGCCGCCGCTTCGTCGAGCTCTCGGCCGTCACCGCGGGCGTCAAGGACGTCCGCACGGTCGTCGAGGACGCGCGCCGCCGCCTCGCCACCGGCGGCGAGGAGACCGTCCTGTTCATCGACGAGGTGCACCGCTTCTCCAAGTCGCAGCAGGACGCGCTCCTGCCCTCTGTCGAGAACCGTTGGGTCACGCTCGTCGCCGCCACCACGGAGAACCCCAGCTTCTCCGTCAACTCCCCGCTGCTGTCGCGCTCCCTCCTGCTCACCCTCCAGCCGCTCGGCGACGACGACGTCCGGGCGCTCGTGCGCCGCGCGGTCGCCGACGAGCGTGGCCTCGGCGGCCTCGTCGCGCTCACCGACGAGGCGGAGGACCACCTCGTGCGCCTCGCCGGCGGCGACGCGCGCAAGGCGCTCACCGTGCTCGAGGCCGCCGCCGGCGCCGCGCTGTCCGACGCCCCCGTACCCGTGCCCGCAGCGGCCGCGTCGGCCGACGACGACGCCGAGGGCGCAGGGCGCGGCACGCCCGACGCCGGCCCCCCGCCCGTGCCCGTCGACCTCGACGCCGTCGAACGCGCCGTCGACGTCGCCGCGGTGCGGTACGACCGCGACGGCGACCAGCACTACGACGTCGTCTCCGCCTTCATCAAGTCGATGCGCGGCTCCGACGTCGACGCCTCCCTGCACTACCTCGCCCGCATGATCGCGGCGGGGGAGGACCCCCGCTTCATCGCGCGCCGCATCGTCATCGCCGCCGCGGAGGACGTCGGCATGGCCGACCCCTCGGCGTTGCAGACCGCGGTCGCCGCCGCCCAGGCGGTCCAGCTCATCGGCATGCCCGAGGGCCGGATCGTCCTCGCCGAGGCGGTCGTGCACCTGGCGACCGCGCCCAAGTCGAACGCGGCCTACCTCGGGATCGACGCGGCGCTCGCGGACGTGCGCGCCGGGAAGGCGGGGTCGGTCCCGCCCCACCTGCGCGACGCGCACTACCCGGGCGCCAAGCAGCTCGGTCACGGTGCGGGCTACCGGTACGCGCACGACGCGCCGCACGGCGTCGCCGCGCAGCAGTACCTGCCGGACTCCCTCGTCGGGTCGCGGTACTACACGCCCACGGACCGCGGGTACGAGCGGCAGGTCACGGACCGGCTCGGGCGCATCCGCGACATCCTCGGGCAGGACGGTCCTGCGCGCTGACGGGGTCGGGGACCGCGACGCCCTGCGTGCGGTAGACTGCTCAGGTTGCCTGCACGGCGACCACCTGGGACCTCGGCCCCGACCCCTCGCCCTTCCTCACGGAAGAGCGCGCGGTCCATCGGCTGGTCCCGCACCCGGACCCGGTTCTCGGGACCAGGTGTGACGTCAGAACCCGAACGACAGGAATGAGACACCGCTGTGACGTCTGTCAAGCGCTCGCGCCGCCAGGTCCGCCTGAGCCGCGCCCTGGGCATCGCCCTCACCCCGAAGGCCGTCAAGCACTTCGAGAAGCGCCCGTACCCCCCGGGTGAGCACGGCCGCGCCCGCCGTCGCACCGAGTCGGACTACGCGGTCCGTCTCCGCGAGAAGCAGCGTCTGCGCGCCCAGTACATGCTCCGCGAGAAGCAGCTCGCGCGTGCGTACGAGGACGCCCGCAAGGACAAGGGCCTGACCGGTGAGGCGCTCGTCGAGAACCTCGAGACGCGTCTCGACGCGCTCGTGCTGCGCGCCGGCTTCGCCCGCACCATCCTGCAGGCGCGCCAGGCGGTCACGCACCGCCACATCCTCGTCGACGGCAAGATCGTGGACCGTCCGTCGTTCCGCGTGAAGCCCGGCCAGACCCTCCAGGTCAAGCCGAAGAGCCAGGCGACGACGCCGTTCCAGGTCGCGGCCGCGGGCGCGCACCGCGACGTGCTGCCGGCCGTCCCGGGCTACCTGGACGTCCAGCTCGAGAAGCTCAGCGCGGTGCTCACGCGTCGCCCGAAGCGCGCCGAGGTCCCCGTGCAGTGCGAGGTCCAGCTCGTCGTCGAGTACTACGCTCGCTGATTCCTGCCCCGGACGCCTCGCTCACCGCTTCGTCGGCGAGCGAGGCGTTCGTGCGTCCGGGCCGGTGCGCCGGCCCGCCCCCCGCGGGTGCGGTCGCGCCGTGCCCGACGACGGTCCCCGCCCTGGTGCGGGTAGTGTTTCGCGGAGCCGTGGGTGCGTCCGCGAGGAGCCCTGCGGCGACGACCGTCCCGCGCGCACGGCGCACGGGTGCCGCGCACGCGGCACCGTGACTGGCACTGGAGGAAGAATGTCCCTGGGAGATGTGGCCGGCCTCATCGCAGCCGTCGCGTTCGTGCTGCTCGTCGGCCTGCTCGCGGTGCCGCTCCTCAAGCTCGGCCGCGTGCTCGACGAGGCGCGCGCGAGCATCAAGGAGGTCACCGACCACTCGGTGCCGATCCTCGACGAGGCCGCGACGACCGTCGCCACGACGAACAGCCAGCTCGTCAAGGTCGACACCATCACCACGTCGGCCGCCCAGGTGAGCGAGAACGTCTCCGCGCTCACGGGCCTGTACGCCGCGACGTTCGGCGCGCCGCTGGTCAAGGTCGCCGCGTTCACCTACGGCGTGCGCCAGGCCGCCGCGCGCTCGTTCGGCGGCCGTCGGTCGTCGGGCCGGTCGTCGGCCTCGTCCACGGGCCGCGCCGAGGGGTCGCGCTGATGCGCCGGGTCTTCTGGATCGGTGTCGGCGTCGCGATCACGGTCGTGGTCGTCGTGCGCGGCAAGAAGGTCCTGGCGCGCTACGCGCCGGCGTCGCTCGTGGACCAGGCGACCGAGCAGGTGAACGGCCTCGGCGAGAAGGTCGTCGAGATCGCCCGCGACTTCCGCACCGAGTTCGCGCTCGCGCGCGACGCGCGCGAGCAGGAGCTCATGGCGGCGCTGCTCGCCGAGGGCCAGGAGGACCCGGACGCCGTCCGCGCACGTCGCGCGGCCGGACGCCACGCGCGCCCCGCCGCCGCCGACCGGGACGCCTTCGACGACACGGACGACGTCGAGGACCTGCTCGGTTACTCCTTCTAGGACGCCGAGCCCGCGGCGCCCACCGCACCACCCCGCACGACCACCGACCTCTTTCCGAAGGACATCATGCGCACCGCCGAGATCCGCAAGCGCTGGCTCGACTACTTCGCCGACCGCGACCACACCGTCGTGCCGTCGGCGTCGCTCGTCTCCCCGGACCCGTCCACGCTGTTCACCATCGCGGGCATGGTCCCGTTCATCCCGTACATGACGGGGGAGCAGACCCCGCCGTGGGACCGTGCGACGAGCGTCCAGAAGTGCGTGCGCACCCTCGACATCGACGAGGTCGGCAAGACGACGCGCCACGGCACGTTCTTCCAGATGAACGGCAACTTCTCGTTCGGGGACTACTTCAAGGAAGGCGCGATCACCTACGCCTGGGACCTCGTCACGGGCGCGCGCGAGGAGGGGAAGTACGGGTTCGACCCCGAGAGCGTGTGGGTCACCGTCTACCACGACGACGACGAGGCGCGGCAGCTCTGGAAGCGCATCGCCGGCCTGCCGGACGAGCGCATCCAGGCGCGCGGCAAGAAGGACAACTACTGGTCCACGGGCCAGCCCGGCCCCGCGGGCCCGTGCTCGGAGATCTACATCGACCGCGGTCCCGAGTTCGGCCAGGAGGGTGGCCCCGTCGTCGACGAGGACCGCTACCTGGAGATCTGGAACCTCGTCTTCATGCAGTACGCGATCGACGACGTGAAGTCCAAGGAGGAGTTCCGGATCGTCTCGGAGCTCGCGCGCAAGAACATCGACACCGGCATGGGCCTGGAGCGCGTCGCCTACCTCCTCCAGGGCAAGGACAACCTCTACGAGATCGACGAGGTGTTCCCCGTCATCACCGCGGCCGAGGCGCTCTCCGGCAAGCGCTACGGCGCGAACCACGAGGACGACGTCCGCATGCGCGTCGTGGCCGACCATGTCCGCTCGGCCCTGATGATCATGAGCGACGGCGTGCGCCCGTCCAACGAGGGCCGCGGCTACGTGCTGCGCCGTCTGCTGCGCCGCTCGGTGCGCGCGATGCGCCTGCTCGGCGTCGAGGACCGCGCCATGCCCGCGCTGCTCCCGGTGAGCCGCGACGCGATGGCGCCGTCGTACCCGGAGGTCGCGACCGACTTCGCGCGCATCTCCGACGTCGCCTACACCGAGGAGGACGCGTTCCGGCGCACGCTCACGGCCGGCACGACGATCCTCGACACCGCCGTGTCGCGGGCCAAGGCTGCGGCCGGCTCGGGCGGGACGCCGCTGCTCGGCGGCGACCAGGCGTTCGCGCTGCACGACACGTACGGCTTCCCGATCGACCTCACGCTCGAGATGGCGGCCGAGCAGGGCGTCCAGGTCGACGAGAAGGCGTTCCGCGCGCTCATGACCGAGCAGCGCCAGCGGGCGCGCGCCGACGCGCTCGCGAAGCGCTCGGGCGGCGTCGACACGGCGGCGTACGAGTCGCTCGCGTCCGAGCTCGCGGCGCCCGTGGAGTTCCTCGGGTACACCGAGTCGTCCGCGGCGGTGCGCGTCGCCGGCCTGCTGGTCGACGGCGTCCCCGCCCCGGCCGCGACGGCGCCGGCCGACGTCGAGGTCGTGCTCGACCGCACCCCGTTCTACGCGGAGGCCGGCGGCCAGCTCGCCGACCACGGCACGATCGTGCTCGACGGCGGCGCGACCATCGAGGTCGACGACGTGCAGCGCCCGATCAAGGGCCTGTCGGTGCACCGCGGCCGCCTGGTCGAGGGCACCGCGGCGCTCGGCGACCCGGGCACCGCGACGATCGACCGCGACCGTCGCAAGGCGATCAGCCGCGCCCACTCGGCGACGCACATGATCCACAAGGCGCTCCAGGAGTCGCTCGGCAAGGACGCGACGCAGGCCGGGTCGGAGAACGCGCCCAGCCGCATCCGCTTCGACTTCCGCCGCTCGTCCGCCGTGCCCTCGGGCGCGCTCTCGGAGATCGAGGAGCGGGTCAACACCCAGCTCCAGGAGAACCTCGAGGTCACGGACCAGCTCATGCCGATCACCGAGGCGCGCGCCCTGGGGGCGATGGCGCTGTTCGGCGAGAAGTACGGCGACACCGTGCGCGTCGTCTCCATCGGCGGCGACTGGTCGCGCGAGCTCTGCGCCGGCACGCACGTGCAGCGCACGGGCCAGCTCGGCCTCGTCACGCTGCTCGGCGAGTCGTCGATCGGCTCGGGCGTGCGGCGCGTCGACGCCCTCGTCGGTGACGGCGCGTACGGGTTCCAGGCGAAGGAGCACGCGCTGGTGGGCCAGCTCACGGGTCTGCTCAACGTGCGGACCGAGGAGCTGCCCGACCGCGTGAGCACGCTCGTGTCGCGCCTGCGCGACGCCGAGAAGGAGCTCGCCCAGCTCCGGCAGGCCCAGCTCCTCGCGGCGGCCGGCACGCTCGCCGCCGGGGCGGAGCTCGTGGGCGGCACGCGCGTCGTCGTGCACGACGCCGGTGAGGTCGCGTCCGCGGACGACCTGCGCGCGCTCGCGCTCGACGTGCGCGGCCGTCTCGGCGAGGCGGAGCCCGCGGTCGTCGCCGTCGGCGGCGTCGCGAAGGGTCGCCCGCAGGTCGTCGTCGTGACGAACGCCTCCGCTCGTGCGGCCGGGCTGCGCGCTGGCGTGCTCGCCAAGGCTGCCGCCCAGACGCTCGGTGGCGGTGGCGGCGGCAAGGACGACATGGCCCAGGGCGGCGGCACGGACGTGTCCGCGCTGCCCGCCGCCCTCCGGGGCGTGCGCGACGGCGCAGCGGCCGGCGCGTGACCGGCCTGCCCGTGCAGCCCGCAGACGACGGGCGCGCCCCCCTCCCGCGGGGGGCGCGCCTCGGCGTCGACGTGGGCAGCGTCCGCGTCGGCCTGGCCGCGAGCGACCCTGACGGTCTCGTCGCGACCCCCGTCGAGACCCTCGCACGCGACACGCGCGCCGGCGCGGCGGTCCCCGCCGACGTCGCCCGCATCGCGGCCGAGGTCGAGGAGCGCAACGCCCAGGTCGTGTACGTGGGCCTGCCGCGGCACCTCTCCGGCGGGGAGGGCGCCGCCGCCCAGGGCGCCCGGGCGTACGCTGGTGCGGTGGCTCGCGTCGTCGCACCGGTGCCGGTGCACCTCGTCGACGAGCGGATGACGACCGTCAGCGCCCACCAGGCGCTGCACGCGTCGGGACGCGCCGGTCGCAAGCACCGGAGCGTCGTCGACCAGGCCGCCGCCGTTATCATTCTGCAATCCGCTCTCGAGGCCGAGCGGGGCGCGGGGGTGCGCGCCGGAGAACCTGTAGACCCGACAGGAGACCACCGACCGTGACCGACCTGTTCGAACGGCCCGCAGTCCAGGGCGAGCAGCAGCCCGCGCGCTCCTCGCGCGCCGAGCAGCGCGCGCGCCGGGCCGCGAAGAAGCGACGCCAGCGCCGGCGCCGCCGGGCCCTCGTGGTCCTGCTCGTCTCGCTCCTCGTGGTGGGCGGAGCGGGCTACCTGCTGCTCAACAACGCGTCCGACCTCTTCGGGTTCGCGAACCCGCTCGAGGCGAAGGACTTCGAGGGCCCGGGGACCGAGCCCGTCGACGTCGTGATCGAGCCCGGTTCGACGGGCCGCGACATGGGGGCGGTGCTCACCGAGGCGGGCGTCGTCGCGAGCTCCGCGGCGTTCGCGAACGCGTTCGAGGACAACCCGAACGCCGGCAAGATCCAGCCGGGCACGCACACGCTGCTCCTCGGGATGTCGGCGAAGGACGCCGTCGCGCGTCTCGTGGCGAACGACTCGCGCGTCGAGACGAAGATCACGATCCCCGAGGGCTACACGGTCAAGCAGGTGCTCGAGCGGTCGTCCTCCGTGACCGGGATTCCCGTCGCCGAGTTCGAGGCGGCCATGGCCGACACCGCCGCCACGGGGCTGCCCGCCGAGGCGAACGGCAACTACGAGGGCTGGCTCTACCCGACGACGTACGTCCTCGAGCCGGGCGACGTCACCGCCACGGGGATCATCCAGGGCATGGTCAGCCAGACCACGAGCGAGCTCGCCGAGCTCGGCGTGGCGCCCGAGCGCTTCCAGGAAGTGCTCACGATGGCGTCGATCGTCGAGTGGGAGGGCAAGAACGCGGAGCAGCGGCAGAAGGTCGCGCGCGTCATCTACAACCGCATCGAGGACGGCATGCCGCTCGGCATGGACGCGATCGACGTCTACGGGCTGGGCAAGCCGGCCGGTCAGATCACGACCGAGGAGTTCCAGAACCCCGACCTCCCGTACGCGTCGCGCGTCCACCAGGGCCTGCCCCCCACCCCGATCGGGAGCCCCAGCCGGGAGAGCGTCGAGGCCGTGCTCAACGCACCGGAGGGCCCGTGGCTCTGGTACGTGACCGTGAACCTGGACACCGGAGAGACGAAGTTCACCGACAAGTACGCGGAGTTCGAGCAGTTCAAGCAGGAGTACCGGCAGTGGTTGGCGGAGAACGAGGGGTGAGCACGACGCGCCCGCCGCGCCGGGCGGCCGTCCTCGGCCACCCCGTCGCGCACTCGCTGTCGCCGGTGCTGCACCGTGCCGCGTACGACGCGCTCGGGCTGGACGGGTGGTCCTACGAGGCGATCGACACGACCGAGGAGCAGCTCCCGGCCTTCGTCAACGGCCTCGACGCCTCGTGGGCGGGCCTGAGCCTGACCATGCCGCTCAAGCACGCGGTGATCCCGCTGCTGGACCACGTCGACCCGCTCGCGAACGTCGTCGGGGCGGTCAACACGCTCGTGGTGCAGCCTACGGGTGGGACACGACCGACGTTCGTCGGGACGAACACCGACGTGCACGGCCTCGTCGCGGCGCTGCGCGAAGGGCTGGGGGAGCGGGAAGTCCGTTCCGCCGTCGTGCTGGGCGCCGGCGCGACCGCCGCCTCGACGCTCGCCGCGCTGGCGCAGCTGGGCTGCACCGCACCGTCCGTCCTCGTGCGCTCGCTGGGGCGCACGGGAACCCTGCAGCGCGCCGCGCACCGCATGGGCGTCGAGCCGCGGTTCGAGGTGCTGGACCCGGCGTCGCCCGCGCTCGTCGACCGCCTCGTGCGCACGGACGCCGTCGTGGCCACCCTGCCGTCGCGTGCCGCCGACCCGGTGGCGGGCGCGCTGTCCCAGGCCGCGGTGACGCCCGGCGGGGTCCTCCTCGACGTCGTCTACGACCCCCGGCCCACCGCGCTGTCCGTCGCCTGGGCCGCGGGCGGCGGCACCGTCGTCGGCGGCGAGCGCATGCTCCTGCACCAGGCGGCCGAGCAGGTGCGGCTCATGACGGGCAAGGCTGCGCCGCTGGCGACGATGGACCGCGCCCTCGGCTCCGCGCTCGGCGCCCCGGTCTGAGCCCCACGCGAATCAGCCGCCGAGGACCGCGCGGGTCGTCGTCTGGCCCCAGCCGGCGGCGACGCCCGCGCCGAGCACCATGAACGGGCCGAAGGCCACCGCCGTGTCGCGGCGAGCGCGCCGCGAGACCACCAGGCCGAGCGCCCACGCCCCGCCGAGCAGGAACGGCAGGAGGAGCCCGGTGACGAGCTCGGCCCACCCGAACCACGCGAGCGGGGCGCCGAGCGTGCCCGCGAGCTTGACGTCGCCGAACCCCAGCCCGGGCGGGTGCGCGAGCCGCAGCGCGGCGTAGGCGCAGAAGCCCACGGCGCCGCCGGCGAGCGCGCGGACGAGCGGCTCCCCGTCGCCCGCCGCGAGCGACGCGACCGCGAGCAGCACGACGACCGCGACCCCTGTCGGGAGCACGATCACGTCCGGCAGGCGGTGCGTGCGCACGTCGATCACGGCGAGCAGCGCGCCTGCCGCGGCGACGACCGCGACGGCGGGCGTCGCCCACGACAGGCCCGACCACCACGCCGCGGCCGGCACCGCGAGCAGCGCGAGCACTCCACCCGCCCGGCCCGCGACCCGGAGCTCGCGGGCGAGATCGGCGCGACGGCGTCGTCCCCACGTCCTCGGCGCGCCCGCGGTCACGACGGCCGCCCGCGCCTCGTCCGGCTCGTCGTCACCCGACCCGCGGCGCGATGTCGCGGCGTGCCTCGTCCCGTCCCCCTGCTGGACCATGCGCGGCACCGTAGCGTGCCCGCGGAGGCGCGCGACGTCGTCGTCCACAGGCCGCCGCGTCGGCGGGCACGGAGCTGCGCGCCGCGCCGCAGGGGACCGCGGGACCGACGCCTCAGGGGACCGCTCGACCGTCGTCGCACGCCGTCGGTCCGCACTGCGGGCGGCCGCCGGGACGACGGCGCCGACGTGGGAGGATGGCGATCATGCTGCGTTGGTTGACATCGGGTGAGTCGCACGGCGAGGCGCTGGTCGGGATCCTCGACGGGCTGCCCGCGGGCGTCGCGCTCACGACGGACGACGTGCGCGCCGCGCTCGCGCGTCGCCGCCTCGGGTACGGCCGCGGTTCACGCCAGAAGTTCGAGCAGGACGAGCTGCGCGTCCTCGGCGGCCTGCGCCACGGCGCGACCCAGGGTGGTCCGCTCGCCATCGAGATCGCGAACTCCGAGTGGCCCAAGTGGGTCGACGTCATGTCGTCCGACCCCGTGCCGCCCGAGGCGCTGCTCGTCGACGCCGGGACGGGTGACGTCCGGGAGATCGCGCGCAACCGCCCGCTCACCCGGCCGCGCCCCGGGCACGCCGACCTCGTCGGCATGCGCAAGTACGGTTTCGAGGACGCACGACCGGTGCTCGAGCGCGCCTCGGCGCGCGAGACCGCGACGCGGGTCGCGCTCGGCACGGCCGCGGCGAAGTTCCTCGAGCAGGCCCTCGGCGTCCGGCTCGTGTCGCACGTCGTCGCGATCGGGCCGGTCGAGGTCCCCGAGGACGCGCCGGTGCCCGGCCCCGACGACGTCGCCGCGCTCGACGCCGACCCGGTGCGCTGCTTCGACCCGGACGCCGCGGCGGCCATGGTCGCGGAGATCGACGAGTGCCAGAAGGCGGGAGACACGCTCGGCGGCGTCGTCGAGGTGCTCGCGTACGGGGTTCCCTCGGGCCTGGGCACCTACGCGCAGAGCGACCGGCGCCTCGACGCGCGCCTCGCCGCCGTCCTCATGGGCATCCAGGCGATCAAGGGCGTCGAGGTCGGCGACGGCTTCCGCACCGCGCGCCGCCGCGGGTCCGCCGCGCACGACGAGATCGAGCGCGGCGCCGACGGTCGCATCCACCGGCGCAGCAACCGCGCCGGCGGGGTCGAGGGCGGCATGTCGAACGGCGAGGTGGTGCGCGTGCGCGCCGCCATGAAGCCGATCTCGACGGTGCCGCGCGCGCTCGCGACGGTCGACGTCGTCACCGGCGACGTCGCCAAGGCCCAGCACCAGCGCTCCGACGTGTGCGCGGTCCCGCCCGCGGCGGTCGTCGCCGAGGCCATGGTCGCGCTCGTCCTCGCCGAGCAGGCGCTCGAGAAGTTCGGCGGCGACTCCGTCGCGGAGGTCCGCCGTAACGCCGAGGCGTACCTCGCCGCGATCCCCGAGCTGCAGCGCTGATGACGCCCGTCGCCCCGGGGACCCGGCCGGTCGTCGTGCTCGTCGGGCCGCCCGGGAGCGGGAAGTCGACCGTCGCGCGCCACCTGGCCGAGCTGCTCGGCCTCGCGCAGCGCGACACGGACGTCGACGTCGAGACCACGGCCGGGAAGCCGGTCGCGGACATCTTCGTCGACCACGGCGAGCCGCACTTCCGCGAGCTCGAGCGCGAGGCCGTGACGACCGCGCTCGCGACGCACGACGGCGTCCTCGCCCTGGGCGGCGGCGCGGTGCTCGACGAGCACACGCAGACCGCGCTCGCCGCGTACGTCGCCGCGGGCGGGACGGTCGTCTTCCTCGACGTGAGCCTCGCGCACGCCGCACCGCGCGTCGGCCTCAACCAGGCGCGTCCGCTCCTGCTCGGGAACCCGCGGGCGCGCTGGGCCGCGCTCATGGAGGCGCGGCGCCCCGTCTACGAGCGGGTCTCGACGCTGCACGTCGCGACGGACGCGCGCACGCCCGCCCAGGTCGCGCGCGAGATCCGCGAGCACCTCGTGGACGGTGCGCCCGGCACTCCCGGGCGCACGACGCCCGCACCCGCGCCGGCCGACCCCGCCGGAACCCCGGTCGAACAGGAGAACGCGTGAGCGACACGACCCCCGACGCCATCACCCCCGCCCAGGACACGACCGCGGCCGCGCCGACGCGTGTGCGGGTCTCGGGCGAGCAGCCGTACGACGTCGTCGTGGGGCGCCACCTGCTCGGCGAGCTGCCCGCCATGCTCGGCGCCCGGGTGCGCCGGGTGCTCGTCGTGCACCCCGCGGCCCTCGCCGCGACGGCCGAGGTGGTCCACGAGGACCTCAAGGCGTCGGGCTACGAGGCGTACGTCGCGGAGGTCCCGGACGCGGAGGAGTCCAAGACCGCGCAGGTCGCGGCGTTCCTGTGGGGCGTGCTCGGACAGCTGGACTTCACGCGCACGGACGCGGTCGTCACGGTCGGCGGCGGTGCGACGACGGACCTCGGCGGCTTCGTCGCCGCGACGTGGCTGCGCGGCATCCGCGTGGTGCACGTGCCGACGACGCTCCTCGCGATGGTCGACGCCGCGGTCGGGGGCAAGACCGGCATCAACACGGCCGAGGGCAAGAACCTCGTCGGTGCGTTCCACCCGCCCGCGGGCGTGCTGTGCGACCTCGCGGCCCTGGAGTCGCTCGGCCGCTGGGACTTCGTCGCGGGTCTCGCGGAGGTCGTCAAGACCGGGTTCATCGCGGACGAGCGCATCCTCGAGCTCGTCGAGGAGCACGCCGACGCGCTCGCCGCGTGGGGCACCCGGCCGACGACGGACGAGACCTGGGCCGTCGTCGCCGAGCTCGTCGAGCGCTCGGTCGCGGTCAAGGCGCGCGTCGTGGGGGAGGACCTCAAGGAGGCCGGCCTGCGCGAGATCCTCAACTACGGGCACACGCTGGGCCACGCCGTCGAGCTCACCGAGCGCTACCAGTGGCGCCACGGCGCGGCCGTCTCCGTCGGCATGGTGTTCGCCGCCGAGCTCTCGCGCCTCGCCGGGAAGCTGGACGACGCCGTCGTCGAGCGGCACCGGGCGATCCTCGGCTCGCTGGGGCTGCCCCTCACCTATCGGGGCGACCGCTGGGAGCAGCTCATGTCGGCCATGCGCCGTGACAAGAAGTCGCGCGGCGACCTCCTGCGGTTCGTCGTGCTCGACGACGTCGCCCGCCCGACCCGCCTCGAGGGTCCGGACCCGACGCTGCTCGCCGCGGCCTACGCGGAGATCGCGGCGGACGCCCCGGTGGGCCGCGGGCCGATCGCCCTCTGAGGGGCCACGGTCGAGGTCAGGCCCACAGCCCTCGGGTGCGGAGCACGTCGCGCAGCACGTCCGAGCGGTCGGTGACGATCCCGTCGACCCCGAGGTCGAGCAGCCGGTGCATGGTCGGGGCGTCGTTGACCGTCCAGGCGTGCACCGCGACGCCGGCCCGGTGCGCGGCCCGCACGAACGCGGAGTCCACGACGCGCACCCAGCCTTCGCGCACCGGTACCTGGAGGCAGTCGACGGAGCGCGCGGCTCGTCGGGCGAGCGCGTCGACGCGGGCGCGCCCCGCGAGCAGCATGCCCACCACCGCGCCCCGCGCGCCGGACACGGTCACAGGCCGCGAGAGCCGCGCGACGGTCGCCTCGCGGCGCGCCGCGGCGAACGACGCGACGCACACGCGGTCGTGCGCGCGCGTGCGCTCGATCGCGCGCGCGACCGGCTCGGCAGCCGCCGCCGACTTGACGTCGACGTTGACCCGCAGGTCCGGCCACGTCCCGAGGACGTCCTCCAGCGACGGCACCGGCTCTCGTCCGCCGATCCGGGCGGCGCGCACCGTGCGCCACGGGAGGTCGGCCACGAGGCCGCGCGCGTCCGTCGTCCGGTCCAGCGAGGCGTCGTGGAGCGCCACGGCGACGCCGTCCGACGTCGCGTGGGCGTCCGTCTCGACGTACCGGAGCCCCAGCTCGCGGGCCGCCGCGAACGCGGCCATCGAGTTCTCGAGACCCTCGCGCGAGAAGCCGCGGTGCGCGAGCGCCGCGAAGGGCACGTCCAGGTAGCGCGTCGCGCTCATGCGGCCGCCCCTGGGCGGGCGTCGGACGGCGCGGGGCCGGGTGCGCAGGGCAGCGGCAGGAGCAGGACCGGGGGCAGAGGGCGGGCAGCGCTGAGGGTCACCCCGCCAGCGTGCCCGAGGCCGTGGTCCGTCGCCCGTCGGGAG
Source organism: Cellulosimicrobium sp. 4261 (assembly GCF_040546915.1). Classification (NCBI taxonomy): domain Bacteria; kingdom Bacillati; phylum Actinomycetota; class Actinomycetes; order Micrococcales; family Promicromonosporaceae; genus Cellulosimicrobium; species Cellulosimicrobium sp. 4261. The sequence continues at coordinate 341,915 of NZ_JBEPOQ010000002.1, read as the reverse complement.
CGGGCACGGACGTCTCGCCGTCGCCGGCCCCGGCACGGCTAGGCTCGGGCGCCATGGAACGCGTGCTCGTCCTCAACGGACCCAACCTCGGTCGGCTCGGTGTGCGGGAGCCGGAGATCTACGGCTCGGCCTCGATGGCCGACCTCCGTGCGTCGGCGTCGACGTGGGGGAGCGCGCTCGACCTCGCCGTCGACGTGCGGCAGACCGACGACGAGTCCGAGCTCGTCGGCTGGCTGCACGAGGCCGTCGACGCCCGGACCCACGTCGTGCTGAACCCGGCCGCGTTCACGCACTACTCGTACGCGGTGCGCGACGCCGCCGCGCAGGTCACGACGTCCGGCCTGCTGCTGGTCGAGGTCCACCTGAGCAACCCGGCGGCGCGCGAGGCGTTCCGCAGCCACTCCGTGGTGGGCGCGGTGGCGACGGGCACGATCGCGGGCTTCGGCTTCGACTCCTACCGGCTCGCGCTCGAGGCGGTCGCCGCGCGCCTGCGTGGAGCGGCCCAGGCTTGATCGTGCTCGATCAAGCCCCAAGGCTTGATGGAGTGGGAACAAGGGTCTAGCCTTGAGGGTATGTACGTCCTCACCGTCGACCAGCGGGGGAGCACCGGTCGTCCCGATCGCGTCCCCGAGGTGCTCGCGCGCCTCGAGGAGGTGCTGGCGGACCGCGCCGGTGTCGTGGTCCCGTTCGACCGGACCGTCGGCGACGAGGTCCAGGGGGTCCTCGACCACCCGGAGGTCGTCGTCGAGGTCGTGCTCGACCTCCTGCGCGACGGCGGCTGGAGCGTCGGGCTCGGCGTCGGGCCCGTCGACGAGCCGCTGCCCGCGGTGTCGCGCGAGGCGTCGGGCACGGCGTTCGTCCTGGCCCGCGAGGCGGTGGAGCAGGCGAAGTCGCGCGCGGCCACCGCGCCCGTCGCCGTCCGCGGGGAGCCCGCGTCGCGCGCCGCGGAGGTCGAGGCGCTCCTGCGTCTCCTCGCGGCGGTCGCGGACCGGCGCACCGCGCCCGGGTGGGAGGCCGTCGACGCGCTGGCGCGTGTGGGTGGGACCCAGAAGGATGTGGCTCGCGCGCTCGGTGTGTCCGAGCAGGCGGTCAGCCAGCGGCTGCGCACCGCGCTGTGGCCCGAGGAGGCGGCGGTGCGGCCCGTGGTCGCGAGGCTGCTGGGCGAGCTCCACGAGGGGCCGCCGGTGGATCGGCAGGAGGAGAAGGCGTGACGGACCCGGTGACGGTCGTGCTCGTGGTGGTCGTCTGGGTGGTCGCGCTCGCCGCGAGCGTCCTCGGCGGCGGCCCCGTGACCCAGTGGGTGCTGCGCGCGGCGGCGCGCTCGGGCGGCTCCGCCGCTCCGGGGCGTGCCGGCCGGCCCCGGCGCGCGGCCCCTGCGGACCCGGCGGCCGTGCCCGTGCCCCCGCCGCCCCCTCCGACGACGGGGCCGATCGGGACGGAGGCGGTCAAGGCTCTGCGCGGCGGGACGTGGATCGGGATCCTCGAACGGTTCGCGATCACGGGCTGCCTCCTCGCGGGCGAGCCCGGCGGCATCGCCTTCGTCGTCGCGATCAAGGGCCTGGGCCGCTATCCCGAGCTGCGCGAGCACCCCGTCGCGTCGGAGCGCTTCGTCATCGGGACGCTCGCCTCGATGTGCTGGGCGGCGACCCTGGGCGTCGTGGCGAACGCGGTCCTCGCCGCGCTCCGGTAAGATCGTCAAGGCCCATTTCCGCATCCCGCCCTCGCGTGGCCCCCTCGTGCCGTCCCGGCGCGCGGTGGCGCGTCGACGGGACCGCTGACCCTCCGACAGGAAGACGAACGTGGCGACCACCAACGACATCAAGAACGGCACCGTGCTGCGACTCGACGGCCAGCTGTGGACCGTGATCGAGTTCCAGCACGTCAAGCCCGGCAAGGGTGGCGCGTTCGTCCGCACCAAGATCAAGAACGTCATGACGGGCAAGACGATCGACAAGACGTTCAACGCCGGGCTCAAGATCGAGACCGCCAACGTCGACCGCCGTGACTTCCAGTACCTGTACCAGGACGGCGCGGACTACGTGTTCATGGACACCTCGACGTACGACCAGATCACGGTCGGCGCCGAGATCGTGGGCGACGCCAAGGACTACATGCTCGAGAACCAGAACGTGCTCATCGCGTCGAACGACGGCCAGCCGCTCTACATCGAGCTGCCGGCCTCGGTCGTCCTCGAGATCACGTACACCGAGCCGGGCCTGCAGGGCGACCGCTCGACGGGCGGCACCAAGCCCGCGACGCTCGAGACGGGCGCGCAGATCCAGGTCCCGCTCTTCCTCGAGCAGGGCACCAAGGTCAAGGTCGACACGCGTGACGGGTCGTACCTCGGCCGCGTGAACGACTGACCGCCGGCACCGACGGACAGACGACGGACTGACATGGCCGCACGCACCAAGGCGCGCAAGCGCGCGCTCGACGTCCTCTTCGAGGCGGAGCAGCGTCACGTGGACCCGACGACCCTCCTCGCGGAGCGCGTCGCCGACCCCGGGACGGCGCAGACCGCGCTGCCGCAGTACGCGGTCGACATCGTCGAGGGGGTGCTCGCCCACCGCGAGCGCATCGACGAGCTGCTCGAGACCTACTCCCACGGGTGGACGCTCGAGCGCATGCCCGCGGTCGACCGGGCCCTGCTGCGCATCGGCGGCTGGGAGATCCTCTTCAACGACGACGTCCCGGACGTCGTCGCGATCGACGAGGCCGTCGACCTCGCGCGCTCCCTGTCGACCGACGACTCGCCGTCGTTCGTCAACGGGCTGCTCGCGCGCATCGTCGAGATGAAGCCGACGATCACGGCCTGACCGCGGCGCCCGGTCTCGGCCGGGACGACGCCTCGCGCGGCGTCGGTCACGGGTGTGACCGACGCCGCGTCCCACCGGGCGGGACGCGCACCCGGCCGCCGGACCACCGGCGGTAGGGTGGGTGACCGTCAGACATCCTTTAAGGCCCGTCCTGTGAGGCGGGGAAGGAGGTCGCCGGACATGAGCTCTGGCGCTGCTGTGCCCACACCATCCGCACCCCGGCCGGGGTCCGACCCCGAGACGGGGCCGACCGCCGGGACCGTCGTCCTCACGGCGGCGGACATCTCCCGCGCGCTGACGCGCATCGCCCACGAGATCGTGGAGCGCAACAAGGGAGCCCACGACCTCGTCCTCCTCGGCATCCCGACGCGCGGCGTCCCGCTCGCGGCCCGGCTCGCCGAGCGACTCGCCGCGATCGAGGGAGACGGCGCGCCCGACCCGCACGCGATCGTCGGCGAGCTCGACGTGACGATGTACCGCGACGACCTGCACCGCCACCCGACGCGCACGATCGGCGCGACGCGCCTGCCCGCGTCGGGGATCGACGGCAAGGTCGTGGTCCTCGTCGACGACGTCCTGTACTCCGGCCGCACGATCCGGGCCGCGCTCGACGCGATCAGCGACCTCGGCCGCCCGCGCGCGGTGCAGCTCGCGGCGCTCGTCGACCGCGGCCACCGGGAGCTGCCGATCCGCCCCGACTTCGTGGGCAAGAACCTGCCGACGTCGACGTCCGAGCGCGTGAGCGTGCGCCTCGCCGAGATCGACGGCGCCTCAGCGGCGGGCGACGCGTCCGACGACGCGGTCGTCATCCGGCCCGCGGCCCCGCAGGCGGCCGCCACCGACGGTGGGGAGGCCCGCGCATGAGGCATCTGCTCTCGACCCAGGACCTCGGACGCGCCGACGCCGTCCGCATCCTCGACACGGCCGCCCAGATGGCCGCGACGCAGTCGCGCGAGATCAAGAAGCTCCCGACGCTGCGCGGGCGCACGGTCGTCAACCTCTTCTACGAGGACTCGACGCGCACGCGCATCTCCTTCGAGACCGCGGCGAAGCGGCTGTCCGCGGACGTCATCAACTTCTCGGCCAAGGGGTCGAGCGTGTCCAAGGGCGAGTCGCTCAAGGACACGGCGCTGACGCTCCAGGCGATGGGCGCGGACGCGGTCGTCGTGCGGCACCAGGCGTCGGGCGCCCCGCACCTGCTCGCGCACGCGGGCTGGCTCGACGCGGCCGTCGTCAACGCGGGCGACGGCATGCACCAGCACCCGACGCAGGCGCTCCTCGACGCGTACACGCTGCGCCGCCACCTCACCGGGACAGGCCTGACCTCCCCGGGGGCGAGCGGCCCCGACGACGCCGCCGCACGAGGTGCCGGCCTCGACGGACGCCACGTCGCGATCGTCGGCGACGTGCTGCACTCCCGGGTCGCGCGCTCCAACGTCCACCTGCTGCACACGCTCGGGGCCCGCGTGACGCTCGTCGCGCCGCCCACGCTCCTGCCGGTCGGCGTCCGGACGTGGCCGTGCGAGGTCTCCTACGACCTGGACGCAACCCTCGCGGGGCACACGGCGCACGGCGGCCCCGACGCCGTGATGATGCTGCGCGTGCAGCGCGAGCGCATGAGCGGCGCCGGCGCCGGGGGCGGGGCCTTCTTCCCGAACCCGCTCGAGTACAGCCGCAAGTACGGGCTCGACGCCCGGCGCCTCGGACTCCTCGCCGAGCACGCCGTCGTCCTGCACCCCGGCCCCATGAACCGCGGCCTCGAGATCTCCGCGCAGGCGGCGGACTCGCCGCGCGCGGTGATCGTGGAGCAGGTCGCGAACGGCGTCGCCGTGCGCATGGCCGTGCTCTACCTCCTCCTCGCGGGCAGCGACGAGGCCGACGCCGCGGCGTCGTCCACGCCCCTGCCCTCCGCCCAGCCCGTCCCCGCCGTCGAAAGGGTCTCCGCCTCGTGAGCAGCGCCGCAACCACCACGTACGTCCTGCGCGGCGCGCGCCCGCTCGGCGGCGACCCCGTCGACCTCGTCCTCGCGGACGGTGTGGTCGCCGAGCTCGCTCCCGTCGGCGCAGCGCGCGCCGCGGACGACGACGGCACGGTCGTCGTCGACGCGACGGGCCTCGTCGCCCTGCCCGGGCTGGTCGACCTGCACACCCACCTGCGCGAGCCGGGGCGCGAGGATGCCGAGACGATCGCGTCCGGCACCCGCGCCGCGGCGGCGGGCGGCTTCACGGCCGTGCACGCGATGGCCAACACGACCCCGGTCGCGGACACGGCGGGCGTCGTCGAGCAGGTGTGGCGCCTCGGGCGCGACGCGGGCTGGGTCGACGTGCACCCGGTGGGCGCCGTCTCCGTCGGGCTCGCGGGCGAGCAGCTCGCCGAGCTCGGCGCGATGGCCGACTCCGCGGCCCGCGTGCGGGTGTTCTCGGACGACGGGAAGTGCGTCGACGACCCGATCCTCATGCGCCGCGCCCTCGAGTACGTCAAGGCGTTCGACGGCGTCGTCGCCCAGCACGCGCAGGAGCCGCGCCTCACCGAGGGCGCCCAGATGAACGAGGGCGTCGTGTCGGCCGAGCTCGGCCTCGCGGGCTGGCCCGCGGTCGCGGAGGAGGCGATCATCGCGCGCGACGTGCTCCTCGCGGAGCACGTGGGCTCGCGCCTGCACGTGTGCCACCTGTCGACCGCCGGCTCGGTCGAGATCGTCCGCTGGGCCAAGGGCCGCGGGATCGACGTCACGGCCGAGGTCACGCCGCACCACCTCGTCCTCACCGACGACCTGGCGCGCGGCTACGACCCGACCTTCAAGGTCAACCCGCCGCTGCGCACGGCCGCGGACGTCGAGGCGGTGCGCGAGGGTCTCGCGGACGGCACGATCGACATCGTCGCGACCGACCACGCGCCGCACGCGCGCGAGGACAAGGACTGCGAGTGGGCCGCGGCCGCGTTCGGCATGACGGGCCTCGAGACGGCGCTGAGCGTCGTGCAGCAGACCATGGTCGACACGGGCCGCATGACGTGGGCCGACGTCGCGCGCGTGCTGTCGAGCGCGCCCGCGCGCATCGGCCGCATCGACACGGGGGAGCGCGCCCAGGGTCGTCCGCTCGAGGTCGGCGAGCCCGCGAACGTCACGCTCGTCGACCCGGCCGCGCGGCGCGTGGTCGACGGCGCCGGGCAGGCCACCGCGAGCACCAACACGCCCTTCCAGGGCCGCGAGCTGCCCGGTGCGGTCGTCGCGACGTTCCTGCGCGGCCGGGCCACCGTGCTCGACGGCGCGCCCGTCGAGGCGTTCACCGCCGGTCGGGGGGTGGGAGCGTGAACCTGCCGCAGCCGGTCGCGGCCGGGATCTGGATCGTGCTCGGCGTCGTCCTGCTGACGCTCGTGCTCGTCGGCCGGCGCCGGCTCGTGCGCCGCTCCGCGGGCTTCGTGCCGACGCCGCCCGCGGTGCCGACGGAGCCCGCGCGCGGCGGCGTCGTGCTCGGCCCGCTCGACGCGCTGTACGTGTCGAGCACGCTCGCGGGCGACTGGCTCGCGCGCGTCGGCGTCCACGGGCTCGGCGACCGGGCGCAGGCCCAGGTCACCGTGCACGACGGCGGCCTGCACGTCGCGCGCCGCGGCGCCGACGACGTGTGGGTCCCCGCGGCGGCCGTCGAGGACGTGGCGCTCACCCCGGGCATGGCGGGGAAGTTCGTCGGGAAGGAGGCCATCGTCGTGGTGACGTGGTCCGTCCCGGCAGAGCCGGTCCCGGCCGACGCGCCCGAGGCGCCGGCGCACCCTGAGGTCCGGCTGGACACCGGGCTGATGCCGCGCCACGACCACGACGTCCTGCGTCTCCTGGAGGCCGTGCGCGACCTCGCCGGCCGACCCCGGAGCCCGGGCGCCGACGGTACCCGCGAACGACGAACCGGGGCGCCGAGCAGCGCCACCGACGCACCCACCGACCAGGACGGCCCGGCGCCGACGCGCGAGAGCGCGGCACCCGGCACCGACGAGAACGACGAGGAAGCACCTTGACCGCCTCAGCGAACGCAGTGAGCTCACCGACCGCAGTCACCTCGGTGACCGGCGCACCCGCCCCCGACCGGGCCCTGATCGTCCTCGAGGACGGCACGGTGCAGGCCGGTCGCGCGTACGGCGCGCGCGGCACGACCGTCGGCGAGATCGTCTTCAACACCGGCATGACCGGCTACCAGGAGACCCTCACCGACCCCTCCTACCACCGGCAGATCGTCGTCATGACGGCCCCCCACATCGGGAACACGGGCGTCAACGACGAGGACCCGGAGTCCGGCAAGATCTGGGTCGCCGGGTACGTCGTGCGCGACGCGGCCCGCCGCGCGTCGAGCTGGCGCGCGCAGCGCACCCTCGACGAGGAGCTCGCGGCCCAGGGCGTCGTCGGCATCAGCGACGTCGACACGCGCGCCCTCACGCGCCACCTGCGCGAGCTCGGCGTGATGCGCGCGGGCATCTTCTCCGGCGACGCGCTCGTGCGCGACGGCTACCCGCGCACCGTGGAGGACCTCGTCGCCGAGGTGAAGGCGGCGCCTGCGATGGCCGGCGCCGACCTCGCCCGCGAGGTGAGCACGGAGACGGCGTACGTCGTCGAGCCCTTCGAGGGCACGACGCCGGACGGCGAGCCCGTCGCGACCGTCGTCGCCGTGGACCTCGGCATCAAGTCGATGACGCCCCAGCGCCTCGCGCAGCGCGGCGTGCGCGTGCACGTGGTGCCCGCCGCGTCGACGGTCGCGGACATCGAGGCATACGCGCCCGACGGCGTGTTCTTCTCCAACGGCCCGGGCGACCCGAGCGCCGCGACGCACGAGGTCGAGCTGCTGCGCGGCGTCCTGGACCGCGGCACGCCGTTCTTCGGCATCTGCTTCGGCAACCAGATCCTCGGGCGTGCGCTCGGCTACGGCACGTACAAGCTCGCGTACGGCCACCGCGGCATCAACCAGCCCGTCATGGACCGCCGCACCGGCAAGGTCGAGGTCACGGCGCACAACCACGGGTTCGCGGTCGACGCGCCGCTCGACGGCGAGTCCGTCGCCCCGCACGACGGCGGCCGCTACGGGCGCGTCGTCGTGTCCCACGTCGGGCTCAACGACCAGGTGGTCGAGGGGCTCGAGTGCCTCGACCTGCCCGCCTTCTCCGTCCAGTACCACCCCGAGGCCGCGGCCGGCCCCCACGACGCCGCGTACCTCTTCGACCGCTTCGTCGAGCTCATGACGTCGCGTCGCGCCGCCGGCGCGGCGGGCGCAGGCTCCGACGCCGTCGAGCAGACCACCAAGGAGAGCTGACCGTGCCTCGCAGAACCGACATCTCCAGCGTCCTGGTCATCGGGTCCGGCCCGATCGTCATCGGCCAGGCGTGCGAGTTCGACTACTCCGGCACCCAGGCGTGCCGCGTGCTCAAGGAGGAGGGCCTGCGGGTCGTCCTCGTGAACTCGAACCCCGCCACGATCATGACCGACCCCGAGTTCGCCGACGCGACCTACGTCGAGCCGATCACGACCGAGGTCCTCACGTCGATCATCGCCAAGGAGCGCCCCGACGCGCTGCTGCCGACGCTCGGCGGTCAGACGGCCCTCAACGCGGCGATCGCGCTCGACGAGGCCGGCGTCCTCGCGGAGTACGGCGTCGAGCTCATCGGCGCGAACATCGCGGCGATCCAGAAGGGCGAGGACCGCCAGCAGTTCAAGGACGTCGTCGAGGTCTGCGGCGGCGAGTCCGCCCGCTCGGTCATCGTGCACACGGTCGACGAGGCGATCGCGGCCGCGGGCGACCTCGGCTACCCGATGGTCGTGCGCCCGTCGTTCACGATGGGCGGCCTCGGCTCGGGCTTCGCGTACGACGAGGACGAGCTGCGCCGCATCGTCGGGCAGGGCCTGCACTACTCCCCGGTGACGGAGGTGCTCCTCGAGGAGTCGATCCTCGGCTGGAAGGAGTACGAGCTCGAGCTCATGCGCGACAAGAACGACAACGTCGTGGTCGTGTGCTCGATCGAGAACGTCGACCCCGTCGGCGTGCACACGGGCGACTCGATCACGGTCGCGCCCGCGCTCACCCTCACGGACCGCGAGTACCAGAGGCTGCGCGACATCGGGATCGCCGTCATCCGCGAGGTCGGCGTCGACACGGGCGGCTGCAACATCCAGTTCGCGGTCGACCCGGACACGGGCCGCGTCATCGTCATCGAGATGAACCCGCGCGTCTCGCGGTCGTCCGCGCTCGCGTCCAAGGCGACCGGGTTCCCCATCGCGAAGATCGCGGCGAAGCTCGCCGTCGGCTACACGCTCGACGAGATCCCCAACGACATCACGCAGGTCACGCCGGCCTCGTTCGAGCCGACGCTCGACTACGTCGTCGTCAAGGTGCCCCGGTTCGCGTTCGAGAAGTTCCCGGCCGCCGACCCGACGCTCACGACGACCATGAAGTCGGTCGGCGAGGCGATGGCCCTCGGGCGCAACTTCACCGAGGCGCTCGGCAAGGCGCTCCGCTCGATCGACAAGGGCGGCTCGGTCTTCCACTGGGACGGCGAGCCGGTGTCCGGCGCGGAGCTCGACGAGCTGCTCGTACGCATCGCGCGCCCCACCGAGAACCGGATCATCGGCGTCCAGCAGGCGCTGCGCGCCGGGGCGAGCGTGGAGCAGGTGTTCGAGGCCACGAAGATCGACCCGTGGTACCTCGACCAGATCCAGCTGGTCAACGAGGTCGCGGCGGCCGTCGCCGACGCGCCCGCGCTCACGGAGGACGTGCTGCGCGAGGCGAAGAAGCACGGGCTGTCCGACGCGCAGGTCGCGCGCCTGCGGGGCATGGGCCCGGCGGGCGAGGCGACCGTGCGCGAGGTCCGCTACGCGCTCGGCGTCCGGCCCGTCTACAAGACGGTCGACACGTGCGCGGCCGAGTTCGCCGCCCGCACGCCGTACCACTACTCGTCGTACGACCTGGAGACCGAGGTCGCGCCGCGCGAGCGCGAGGCCGTGATCATCCTCGGCTCGGGCCCGAACCGCATCGGGCAGGGCATCGAGTTCGACTACTCCTGCGTGCACGCGGCCCTCACGCTGCGCGAGCGCTACGAGACGGTCATGGTCAACTGCAACCCGGAGACGGTCTCGACCGACTACGACACGTCCGACCGCCTCTACTTCGAGCCGCTGACGTTCGAGGACGTGCTCGAGGTCTACCAGGCGGAGCTCGCCGCGGGGCCGGTGAAGGGCATCATCGTCCAGCTCGGTGGCCAGACGCCGCTCGCGCTCGCGCAGCGGCTCGCGGACGCGGGCCTGCCGATCCTCGGCACGAGCCCCGAGGCGATCGACGCCGCGGAGGACCGCGGCGAGTTCGGCCGCGTGCTCGTCGAGGCGGGCCTGCCCGCTCCGGCGTTCGGCACGGCGCGCTCGCTCGACGAGGCGAAGGACGTCGCGGCCGGGATCGGCTACCCGGTGCTCGTGCGCCCGTCCTACGTTCTCGGCGGGCGCGGCATGGAGATCGTGTACTCGGCCGAGCAGCTCACGGGCTACGTCGAGCGCGCGCTCGTGGCGGCCGCGGCGGAGGACCGCACGGCCGGGACGCTGCCCGCGCCGCTGCTCATCGACCGGTTCCTCGACGACGCCATGGAGATCGACGTCGACGCGCTCTACGACGGCACCGAGCTCTTCCTCGGCGGCGTGATGGAGCACATCGAGGAGGCCGGCATCCACTCGGGCGACTCGGCGTGCGTCCTGCCGCCCGTGTCGCTCTCGGAGCAGGAGATCGAGCGCATCCGCCGCTCGACCGAGGCCATCGCGAAGGGCGTCGGCGTGCGCGGCCTGCTCAACGTGCAGTACGCGCTCGTCTCCGACGTGCTGTACGTCCTGGAGGCCAACCCCCGTGCGTCGCGCACGGTGCCGTTCGTCTCCAAGGCGACGGGCACGTCGCTCGCGAAGGCCGCGGCGCGCGTCATGGCGGGCGAGTCGATCGCCGAGCTGCGTGCGGCGGGCGTGCTGCCCGCCGAGGGCGACGGCGGCACGCTCCCGCTCGACGCGCCGATCGCGGTCAAGGAGGCGGTCCTGCCGTTCAAGCGCTTCCGCACCGCGGACGGCGTGGTCGTGGACACGGTCCTGGGCCCGGAGATGCGCTCGACGGGCGAGGTCATGGGCTTCGACCGCGACTTCCCGCACGCGTTCGCCAAGTCGCAGGCCGCCGCGTTCGGCGGGCTGCCGACGTCGGGCCGCGTGTTCGTCTCGGTCGCGGACCGCGACAAGCGCTCGATCGTCTTCCCGGTCAAGCGGCTCGCGGAGCTAGGCTTCGAGATCCTCGCGACGGACGGCACGTCCAGCGTGCTGCGCCGCAACGGCATCGCGTCGCGCGTGGTGCGCAAGTTCTCCGCGGGCCGCGGGGCGGACGGCGAGCCGACGATCGTCGACCTCATCACGGCCGGCGAGGTGGACATGGTCATCAACACGCCGTCCGGCCAGGGCGCGCGCGCCGACGGCTACGAGATCCGCGCGGCCACGACGGCGGCCGACAAGCCGATCGCGACGACGGTCGACCAGCTCGCCGCCGCGGTGCAGGGCATCGAGGCGGTCCTCGCGGGGCCGTTCGCGGTCGCCAGCCTCCAGGAGCACATGGCGGGCGAGGACCTGACCGCAGGCGTCGAGCTGCCCGCTCCCGCCGCGGAGCGGGTGGGCGCATGAGCGCGGGCTTTGGCGCGCGCCTCGCGGCGGCGACGGCGGACCACGGGCCGCTGTGCGTGGGCATCGACCCGCACCCGGGCCTGCTCGCGGACTGGGGCCTGCCCGACGACGCCTCCGGGCTGCGCGAGTTCGGTCTGCGGGTCGTCGAGGCGGTCGGAGGCCGCGTGGCCGCGGTCAAGCCGCAGTCGGCGTTCTTCGAGCGGCACGGGTCCCGCGGCGTCGCGGCGCTCGAGGAGGTCCTCGCGGCGGCCCGCGCTGCGGGGACGCTGACGATCGTGGACGCCAAGCGCGGCGACATCGGCTCGACCATGGCCGCGTACGCGGACGCGTACCTGCGCGACGGGTCGCCGCTCGCGGCGGACGCGCTGACCGTGTCCCCGTACCTGGGGTTCGGGTCGCTGCAGCCGGCGGTGGACGCGGCGCTGGAGACGGGGCGTGGCCTGTTCGTGCTGTGCCTGACGTCCAACCCCGAGGGCGCCGAGGTGCAGCACGCGCGCCGGGGCGCCGGGGCGGGCGTGGAGTCCGTCGCGGCGCACGTGGCGCGCGAGGCGGCCCGGGTGAACGCCCCGGTCGTCGCCGCGGGTGACGTGCTCGGGCCGGTCGGGCTCGTGGTGGGCGCGACGATCGCGGACGCCGCGGCGCGCACGGGCACGGACCTCGCGGCCGTGCGTGGGCCGCTCCTTGCTCCCGGTGTGGGCGCGCAGGGCGCGGGCGCTGCGGAGCTCGCCGCCGTGTTCGGCGACGCGCGGCGCCAGGTGCTCGCGTCGTCGTCGCGCGGCGTGCTGCGCGCCGGGCCCGGCGCGGACGCGCTGCGCGCGGCGGCTCGGACGGCCACGGACGAGGCGGCTCAGGCGCTGCGCGGCTGAGCCCCGCACCCCCCGGGACCGGGTCGGCACCCTCGCGGGGGCCGACCCGGTCGCCGTCGTGCCCGGTGCGGTCCCGTGCCAGACTGCGCCCATGACCTCCCGCGACGAGACGACGGTCCCAGCCACGCCCGCTGCCGGAGCACCTCCGGAGCTGCCGCCGCCGGGCGCCGTGCCGGGCGCGCTGGACGTGCCGGGCACCTGGAACGCGCGGGACGTGGGCGGTCGGGCGGCGCCGGCCGGTTCCGACGAGCCGCTGCGGACCGGGGTGCTGCTGCGCACGGCGAGCCTGTCCCGGCTGACCCCCGCGGGCCAGACGGCGCTCGTCGACCTGGGCGCGCGGACCGTCGTGGACCTGCGCGGCGAGGACGAGCTCGCGCGCGACGGCGCGGACGCCGTCCCGGGCGGCGTGCGCGTGCTGCGCCGCGGCATGGACCCGACGCCGGGCCTGGTCGACGGGGGAGCGGGCTCGGGTGCGTCGGCGGACCCGGCGGCGCTCGTCGCGGGACTGCTCGCGGCCGACGACCCGGCCGCGGTCGCGCGGCGCCTCATGCACGGCGTGTACGCGACGTTCGTCACGGACCCGGGCATCCGGGAGACGGTCGGCCGCGTCCTGGCGGACGTCGCCGCGGCCGACGGTGCGAGCGTCGTGCACTGCTCGGCGGGCAAGGACCGCACGGGCTGGGTCGTCGCGCTCGTGCAGTACGTCGCGGGCGTCCCGGAGCAGGAGCGCATGGCCGAGTACCTCGCGAGCGCGGCGGCGGCCGAGGGGCTCGCCGCGCTCGTGCCCCCGTTGCCGGGGCTGTCGCCCGAGGCGCTCGCGCCGGTCCTCACCGTCGAGCCCGCGTACCTGGAGGGCGCGTGGGAGCTCGCGGTGCGCGAGCACGGGAGCATCGACGACTACCTCGTGGCGTGCGGCGTGACGACGGCGGTGCGCGACGCGCTCGTGGCGCGTCTCGTGGCGTCCTGAGCCGAGCCCTTCCCCGTCCTGAGCCCGTTGACGAGGTCGCTGCCGGGTCGTCCGCGGCACGGCCACGGACGACGCGCCACGCCCAGTCGTTGCCCGATCGCCCGAGGCTCGCTACTTTCGAGGGGTCGGCTCCGTGCGTCGGCGCAGGTCGCCCGGGTGATCCACCCGGTCGGGGCTCCACCTGCGGGCACGCCGGACGACTGAGTGGGCCCATCCGCCTGACGACGAGTAGGTGACTTGCGTGGCACTTCCACCCCTGACCCCAGAACAGCGCGCGGCGGCGCTCGAGAAGGCCGCGGAGGCGCGACGCGTGCGCGCCGAGGTGAAGAACCGGCTCAAGTACTCCCAGGGCTCCCTGAAGGAGGTCATCGAGCGGGGCCAGACGGACGACATGATCGGCAAGCTCAAGGTCGTCTCGTTGCTGGAGTCCCTGCCCGGCGTGGGTAAGGTGAAGGCTCGGGCGATCATGGAGGAGATCGGGATCGCCGAGACACGTCGTGTCCGCGGCCTCGGCCCCCACCAGTCCGCGGCCCTCATCGAGAGGTTTGGCTGACATTTCCGCGCACCCGTCCGAGCCGACGCCGTCCGTCCCCGCCGGGGAGACCACGGAGCCGGCGTCGCCGCCCGTCGTCCCCGGCCCCGCCCGCCTGACCGTCCTGGCCGGCCCGACCGCCGTCGGGAAGGGCACCGTGTCGGCCGACATCCGGGCCCGCTACCCGGAGGTGTGGCTGTCCGTGTCGGCGACGACGCGCGACCCGCGGCCGGGCGAGGTGGACGGCGTGCACTACCTGTTCGTCGGCCCGGACGAGTTCGCGCGCATGGTCGCGGACCGGGAGCTGCTGGAGTGGGCCGTCGTGCACGGGCGCAACAGCTACGGCACGCCCCGGCGCGCGGTCGAGGAGAAGCTCGCCGCGGGCGTGCCGGCGCTCCTGGAGATCGACCTCCAGGGTGCGCGCCAGGTCCGTGCGTCGATGCCCGAGGCCCGGTTCGTGTTCCTGGCGCCGCCGAGCTGGGACGAGCTCGTGCGTCGGCTCGTCGGCCGCGGCACGGAGGACGCGGAGGAGCGGGAGCGTCGGCTGACGACGGCCCGGGTCGAGCTCGCGGCAGAGTCGGAGTTCGACCACGTCATCGTCAACGACGAGGTGCACCGCGCGACCGACGAGCTCGTGCGCGTCATGGGGCTCGAGCCCCGCCCCGTCCCGGCGGATGGCTCGTCCCCGGCGTCGTCTCCCGTGCCGTCCGGGCACGGCGAGGGGCGCAGCGAGTAGACTGTCCTGCGGTGCCCGTGCGCGGGTGTCCCCCCGTGGGCCCGAGGCCCGGTCGGCGGCCCGTCCTGCGGCGTGGTGCCGCGGCCGCCCGGTCCCGGACGGGGACGCCGTGCGCGCCGCCGCCATCGACCAGCTGCAGCGCCCGCTGCAGACCCTTGAACCCACGGAGCGAACTGTGTCCGGAACCGTCGCCGCCCCCGAGGGCATCACCGACCCGCCCATCGACGACCTGCTCGAGCACGTCGACTCGAAGTACGCGCTGGTCATCTACTCGGCCAAGCGCGCGCGCCAGATCAACGCGTACTACTCGCAGCTCAGCGAGGGCCTGCTGGAGAACGTCGGGCCGCTGCTCGAGACGCGCAACCAGGAGAAGCCGCTCTCGATCGCGATGCGCGAGATCAACGCGGGCCTGCTGACGATCGAGGCCGAGCCCGACGAGGCCCCCGAGGCCTGAGCCCGCACGCCGCGCACCTCCACCGGAGGGCGCGGCGTTCGTGCGTCCGCGCCCGGGTGCGCGGGTGCGTGACCCGCCGCCGCACGCGGCGGGCCTGAGCCGGACCTCCAGGAGGAGCGACATGCGGATCGTGCTCGGTGTGAGCGGCGGGGTTGCGGCGTACAAGGCCGTGCTGCTGCTGCGGCTGCTGCGGGAGCAGGGCCATCGGGTGCGGGTGGTGCCCACGGCGTCGGCCCTGCGCTTCGTGGGCGCGCCCACGTGGGAGGCGCTCTCGGG
Source organism: Cellulosimicrobium sp. 4261 (assembly GCF_040546915.1). NCBI lineage: Bacteria > Bacillati > Actinomycetota > Actinomycetes > Micrococcales > Promicromonosporaceae > Cellulosimicrobium > Cellulosimicrobium sp. 4261. The sequence goes on along the minus strand of NZ_JBEPOQ010000002.1, from coordinate 326,606 downwards.
CGAGCCGGCCACGGACCAGGTGTTCGAGGACGTCGAGCACGTGCCGCACGTCGCGCTGGGCCAGGGCGCCGACCTCGTGGTCGTGGCGCCCGCCACGGCGGACCTGCTCGCGCGCGCGGCCGCCGGTCGCGCGGACGACCTGCTCACCTCGACGCTGCTCACCGCGCGCTGCCCGGTGGTCATGGCGCCCGCGATGCACACGGAGATGTGGGAGCACCCGGCGACGGTCGCGAACGTGGCGACGCTGCGAGCGCGCGGCGTGCACGTGATCGAGCCGGCGTCCGGCCGCCTCACGGGGGCGGACACCGGGCCGGGGCGCCTGCCCGAGCCGGACGAGATCGCGCGCGTCGCGCTCGCCGTCGTGGCGGACGTGTCCCGCGCCGACGCTGCCGACGCGGGTGCCGGGACGGACCGCGGGCCGGTGCAGGACCTCGTGGGACGGCGCGTGGTGGTGTCGGCGGGCGGGACGCGCGAGCCGATCGACCCCGTGCGGTTCATCGGCAACCGGTCGAGCGGGCGTCAGGGCGTCGAGCTCGCGCGCGCCGCGGCGGCGCGGGGCGCGCACGTCACGCTCGTGGCGGCGAACCTGTCCCCGGACGTGGCCGCGCTCGTGCGCGCTCCCGGGGGCGTGCCCGACGCCGTGGTGGAGGTCGAGACGACGGCGCAGCTGCGCGACGCGGTGCGGTCGGCAGCGGCGACGGCGGACGTCGTGGTCATGGCGGCGGCCGTCGCGGACTTCCGTCCGGCTCACGCGCCGGACGCGAAGATCAAGAAGGTCCCGGGCCAGGGGCCCGAGCCGATCGTGCTCGTGGAGAACCCGGACGTGCTCGCCGAGCTCGCCCGCGACCGGCTGCGTCCGGGCCAGGTGGTGGTCGGCTTCGCGGCCGAGACCGGTGACGCGCACGCGTCGGTGCTCGACCACGGCCGGGCGAAGGCGCGCCGCAAGGGCGCGGACCTGCTCGTGGTCAACGCCGTGGGCGAGGGACGGGGGTTCGCGGTCGACGCGAACGACGTGACCGTGGTCGACGGCGCGGGGGACGTCGTCGCGACGGCGAGCGGGTCGAAGGGCGAGGTCGCGGACGCGGTGTGGGACGTCGTCGTGCCGCGCGTGGCGTCGACGGACGAACGGGACGGGGCGGGCGAGTGACCCGCGTCTCGTCTCGCCTACCGGATACGCTCGCTCACCTTTCGGGACAGTAGGCTGTGCGGCATGGCTGAGCTGCGTCTCTTCACGTCCGAGTCCGTCACCGAGGGGCACCCGGACAAGGTCTGCGACCAGATCTCCGACGCGATCCTCGACGCGCTCCTCGCGCAGGACCCCACGTCCCGCGTGGCCGTGGAGACGATGGTGACCACAGGCCTGGTGCACGTCGCGGGCGAGGTGACGACGGACGCGTACGTCGAGATCCCGCAGATCGTGCGCGACGTCGTGCGCCGGATCGGGTACACGTCGTCGGTGATCGGGTTCGACGCGGACTCGTGCGGCATCTCGGTGTCGATCGGCCAGCAGTCGCCGGACATCGCTCAGGGGGTCGACAAGAGTCTCGAGGAGCGCGACGACCAGGGCGACCACGACCCCCTGGACGCGCAGGGCGCGGGCGACCAGGGCCTGATGTTCGGGTACGCGAGCGACGACACGCCGAGCCTCATGCCCCTGCCAGTGTGGCTCGCCCACCGTCTCGCCGAGCGCCTGGCGGCGGTGCGCCGCGACGGCACCGTGCCAGGCCTGCGCCCGGACGGCAAGACGCAGGTCACCGTCGGGTACGACGGCGACCGCGCGGTGACCCTCGACACGGTCGTGCTCTCGACGCAGCACGACCCGGACGTCCGCCAGGACGAGCTGCACCGGCAGGTCGCGGCGCAGGTCGTGGCGCCCGTGCTCGACGCCGCGGGCCTCGACCTCGACGTGCGCGCGACGCGCCTGTTCGTCAACCCCACGGGCACGTTCGTCGTGGGCGGCCCGCAGGGTGACGCGGGACTGACGGGCCGCAAGATCATCGTCGACACGTACGGCGGCATGGCCCGCCACGGCGGGGGCGCGTTCTCCGGCAAGGACCCGTCGAAGGTGGACCGCTCGGCCGCGTACGCGACGCGCTGGGTCGCGAAGAACGTCGTCGCGGCGGGCCTGGCGCGGCGGTGCGAGGTGCAGGTCGCGTACGCGATCGGCAAGGCGCACCCCGTGGGCCTGTACGTCGAGACGTTCGGCACGGAGAAGGTCCCGGTCGAGCGGATCACGGCCGCGATCCGCGAGGTGTTCGACCTGCGTCCGGCCGCGATCATCCGCGACCTGGACCTCCTGCGCCCCATCTACGCCCCGACGGCCGCGTACGGGCACTTCGGGCGCGAGCTCGAGCAGTTCACGTGGGAGCGCACGGACCGCGTCGCGGACCTGCAGTCCCAGGTGTGAGGAGCGTCGTCGCGCCGCCGACGGGTGCGCCGCTCGTGACGGCGGCGCGTGGTTCGATGGCGTCGTGAGCGAGCCGGAGGACACGTCGCGGGCGGTGCAGGACACCCTGCTCACCGTCGCGCCCGCCGCGCCGCGTCGGGGCCCGGCGCCGCCGGCGTCCCACGAGATCGCCGCGCACCTGCCGGTGGCGCGGCTCGCGCTCGACCTCGCCCCCCCGCACCTGGACCGCGCGTTCGACTACCTCGTCCCCGCCACGATGTCCGACGACGCGCGCCCGGGGGTGCGGGTCAAGGTGCGGTTCGCGGGCCGGGACGTCGACGGCTACGTCCTGGAGCGCGTCGACCGCTCGGACCACGACGGGCGCCTGCTGCCGCTGCGGCGGGTCGTGTCGGCCGAGCCCGTGCTGGCACCCGCCGTCGCGCGGCTCGCGCGCGCGGTCGCGGACCACTACGCGGGCACGCTCTCCGACGTGCTGCGCCTCGCCGTGCCGCCGCGGCACGCGCGGGCCGAGCAGTCCTTCGCGGCACGGACGGGCCCCGGGGCGGTCCCCGCGCCGGGAACGGCCCCGAGCGAGGTCTCCGAGGCCGCAGGGGCCTCGGGCGCGGACGTGGTCGCCGCCGAGGCGGCTCCTGCAGCCCCTCCCGTCGCCGAGCCCGTGCCCACGTCGGCGCCCGCCGCTGCGGCGCGCGCGGCGCACCAGGAGTCCGTGTGGGCCCCGTACCGGGCCGGCGCCGCGTTCCTCGCGCACGTCGCGGGCGGCGGGGCACCCCGGGCCGTGTGGACCGCCCTCCCCGGGCTCGCGCCCCCGGCGCCCGAGGTGGCGCCCGAGGTGGCGTCCGCGGGCCGGCGCGGCGCGGGCCGGTCCCGCAAGGAGCCCGACGCGCTGCCCGTCACGCACTGGGCGGCCGCGGTCGCCGAGGCGGTGCGCGCGGCCCGGTCGGGTGGGCGGGGCGCGCTCGTCGTCGTGCCGGACGCGCGCGACGTCGACCAGGTGTGCGCCGCGCTCGCGGCCGCCGGGCTGCCCGCGTGGGACCCGGCGACCGGGGGCGAGGTGGTGCGGCTGACGGCCGACGAGGGGCCCGCGCCGCGCTACCGCGCGTTCCTCGCCGTGCTGCACGGCGACGCGCGCGTCGTCGTGGGGACCCGTGCGGCGGCGTTCGCGCCCGTGGTCGACCTGGGGCTGGTGGTGTGCTGGAACGACGGCGAGGACACGCTCGCCGAGCCGCGCGCCCCGTACCCGCACGCGCGCGAGGTGCTCGCGCTGCGCAGCGACCAGGAGGGCGCCGCGTTCCTGCTGGGCTCGCACGGGCGCACGGTCGCGGCGCACGCGCTCGTCGTGCGGGGCTGGGCGCACGAGCTCGCGGCGCCGCGCGACGTCGTGCGGGCCCGGGCGCCGCGCGTGCGGGCGCTGACCTCGGTCGAGCTGGCGGCGGAGGGGCCGGGCGCGGCGGCGCGCATCCCGACGGCCGCGTGGCGCACGGCGCGCGCGGCGCTCGAGCAGGGGCCGGTGCTGGTCCAGGTGCCGCGGTCCGGGTACGTGCCCGTGGTGGCGTGCGCCCGGTGCCGCACGCCGGCGCGCTGCACGGTGTGCCACGGCCCGCTCGCGCTGTCCGGCCCGCAGGCGACCCCGCAGTGCGCGTGGTGCGGGGCGCTCGCGGGCGGGTGGTCGTGCGCGGAGTGCCACTGGACGGGGCTGCGGTCGGTGCGCGTGGGGTCGCAGCGCACGGCGGAGGAGCTGGGGCGCGCGTTCGCGGGGGTCCCGGTGCAGGTGTCGGGTGCCGCGGCGGCGGGAGGGGTGCTGGGGGCGGTGTCCGCGCGTCCCGCGCTGGTGGTGGCGACGCCGGGCGCCGAGCCGGTCGCGGAGGGCGGGTACGCGGCGGCGCTGCTGCTGGACGCGGCGGTGAGCACGTCGCACGTCGGGCTCGACGTGGCGCAGGACGCGCTCGCGCGCTGGCTCGCCGCGGCGGCGCTCGTGCGACCCGCGACGGCAGGCGGGCAGGTGCTGCTCGTGGGCGACGCCGCGCCCGCGCCGACGAACGCGCTCGTGCGCTGGGACCCGGCGCTCCTCGCGGACCGTGAGCTGGACGAGCGGGTCGAGCTGTCGCTGCCGCCGGCGGTCCGGGTGGCGGCGGTGACGGGCGACCGTCCCGCCGTGGCGGCGGTGCTGGGCCGGGTGGGGCTCGCAGGCCCGGAGACCGTGCTCGGTCCGGTCGAGGTGGCGGCGTCGCCTCGCGGGCGGGGTGCCGACGGGGCGGACGGCGCGGCGCCCGGGCTGGTCGACGCCCCGCCCGTGCGGGCGGTGGTGCGGGTCCCGGTGCGCGACGGCCGGCTGCTGGCGCGCGAGCTCGGCGCGTCCGTCGCGGTCCGGTCCGCGCGGCGCGAGCCGGGTAGCGTGCGGGTGGAGCTCGACCCGAAGGAGATCCTGTGACGCACCGCCCCGCGCCCGACGCCCCGACCGTCGCCCCCCTCGTCGAGGCGTCCGCGGACGCGAACCCCGACCGGGACCCGGCACCCGCCGCCCGCGAGATCGACGCCGTGCTGTACGACTTCGGCAACGTCCTGGTGGGCTGGGACCCGTACGGCGCGTACGACGGCGTCGACCGCCGCGACGTGGACGCGTTCTTCGCCGACGTGGACTTCCGGGTGCTCAACCACGAGCGGGACGCGGGCGCGACGTGGCAGGACGCGCGCGACCGCGTGGCGGCGACCCACCCGCACCACGTCGCGCTGCTCGACCGGTACGTCGAGCGGTTCCCCGCGACGCTCACCGGCCCGGTCGAGGGCTCCGAGGAGCTCGTGCGCGAGCTGCGTGACCTGGGCCTGCGGCTGTACGGCCTGACGAACTGGTCCGCGGAGCTCTTCTCCCACGCCGCGCCGGCCGCGCCCGCCACGGCCCTCATGGAGGACGTGCTGGTCTCGGGGCGCGAGGGCCTGGCCAAGCCCGACCCGGCGATCTTCGCGCTCGCGGTCGAGCGGTTCGGTCTCGACCCGGTCCGGACGTTGTTCACCGACGACAGCCCGGCCAACGTCGAGGCCGCCGCGCGTCTCGGGCTGCGCACCCACCTCTTCGACGGCACGGTCGGCCTGCGCGCCGCGCTGCGCGACCTGGGCGTGCCGGTCGGCCCCGAGGGCTCGGGGTCGTGATGGGCGCCGCGTCGTGACGGGTGCCGGGGTGCCGCGCGCGCTCACGGCCCCGGAGCGCGACGTCCTCGTCTGGATGCTCCGTCACGGGTGCCGCGACGAGGCCGTCGCGCCCGACCAGGACGCGGCCGACCGACGGCGGTGGCTCGCCCAGGTCGACGCCGTGCGGGTGCACGGCACGTGCGCGTGCGGGTCCTGCCCGACGATCGACCTCGGCGACGACGCCGGTCCCGTCCCCGCGCAGGGCCCGCGCGTCGTGCTGGAGGCGGGCACGGAGCGCTTCCTCCTGCTGCTGTTCGTGGACGGTGACCGGCCCAGCTGCCTGGAGTTGGCCCCCGTGGACGACGAGACGTACCCCGCGTTCCCGCCGGTCGCCACGCTGGCGAGCTGACGCCCGCGCCTGGACCGGTCGCCTGCGCACACCGGGCGCCCGACCCGTGCACCGGGCCGCTCCCGGGTCGGCCGCGCTGCCCGGCCACCTAGAATCGGGCCCATGCGCCTGCTGTTCGCGGGGACCCCGGATACCGCGGTCCCGTCCCTCGACGCCCTCCTCGACTCCCGCCACGAGGTGGTCGCCGTGCTCACGCGCGCCGACGCGCCGTCGGGCCGCGGACGGCGCCTGACCCCCAGCCCCGTCCGCGTGCGTGCCGAGGAGGCGGGGATCCCCGTCCTCACGGACCGGCCCCGCGGCGAGGAGTTCCTCGCGCGCCTCGCCGCGCTCGACGTCGACGTGGCGCCCGTCGTCGCGTACGGGGAGATCCTGCGCCCCGACGTGCTCGCCGTGCCGCGGCACGGGTGGGTCAACCTGCACTTCTCCGTCCTGCCCGCCTGGCGCGGCGCGGCGCCCGTGCAGCGCGCGATCATCGCGGGCGACGAGGTGACCGGGGCGACGACGTTCCTCATCGAGGAGGGACTGGACTCCGGCCCCACGCTCGGCACCACGACCGAGACCATCCGCCCCCGGGACACCGCGGGCGACCTCCTGGGCCGCCTCGCCGTCTCCGGTGCGGACCTCCTCGTCGCCACCCTCGACGCCCTCGAGGACGGCACCCTGCGCCCCCAGCCCCAGCCCGCCGACGGCGTCTCGCACGCCGCCAAGCTGACGACCGCGGACGCCGAGGTCCGCTGGGACCACCCGGCGCTCGCGGTCGACCGCCTGGTGCGCGGCTGCACCCCGGCCCCCGGGGCGTGGACGACCCTGCCCGGCGCCGACGGCACGCCCGCGCGCCTGGGGCTCGGCCCCGTCACCCCGCGCCGCGACGTCGTCGACCTCGCTCCCGGGCAGGTGCGTGCGGGCAAGAAGGAGGTGCTCGTCGGGACCGCGACCCACGCCGTCCAGCTCGGGGAGGTGGCGCCGGTGGGCAAGAGGCACATGCCCGCCGCCGACTGGGCGCGTGGCGCCCGGCTCGACGACACCACGGTCCTCGGTGCGGAGACCGCCCGATGAGCGCCGAGCGCCGCGATCGGTCCCCGCGCGGATCGAACGCACGTTCGAACGGGAGCGGGCGTCCGGAACGTCGGGACGACGTGGCGTCGAACACGCGTTCGAACGGTGCCGAGCCACGGGGCGGCGAGCGCTCGAACGCGCGTTCGAAGGCGCGCCCTGAGGCAGGGGCGGGGGCCGCGTCCGGCGGCGGGGACGACGCCCGCCGTGACGCCCGCGGCCGCCAGCGCGGCGCCGCCCGCTCCCGCGGGGAGGCCCACCGCAGCTCTGCGGCACCCTCCCAGCGCCGCAAGGGCACCGACCCCGCACGGGGCGTCGCGTACGACGTCCTGCGCCAGGTCGACGGTTCCGACGCCTACGCCAACCTCGTCCTGCCACCCCTGCTGCGCGAGCGCGGCATCCGCGGACGTGACGCCGGCTTCGCCACCGAGCTCGCCTACGGCACCCTGCGCCTGCGCGGCCGCTACGACGCGATCCTCGCGCACTGCCTCGACCGCCCCCTCGGCCGCCTCGACCCGCCCGTGCTCGACGTCCTGCGCCTCGGCACCCACCAGCTCCTCGCCATGCGCGTCCCGCAGCACGCCGCCGTCTCCGAGACCGTCGGCCTCGCCCGCGAACGCACCGGCGCCGGCAGCGCCCAGCTCGTCAACGCCGTCCTGCGCCGCGTCGCCCGCACCCCCCTCGACGACTGGCTCACCACCCTCGCCGACGACGCCCCCGACCCCCTCGCGGCGCTCGCGGCCACCCAGAGCCACCCCGTGTGGATCGCCCGCGCCCTGCGTGACGCCCTCGCCGGCAACGGGCGCCCCGTGGACGAGCTCGACGCCCTCCTCGCCGCCGACAACGACGCCCCCCGCGTCACGCTCGTCGCCCGCCCCGGCCTCGCCGACCCCCACGAGCTCTCCGACGGCGACGACCGCGTCACCCCCGCCCGCTGGGCACCCACCGCGCTGACCCTCGACGGCGGCGACCCCGCCGCGTTCGGCGCCGTGCGCGACGGCCGCGCCGGCGTCCAGGACGAGGGCAGCCAGCTCGTCGCGCTCGCGCTCGCCGCCGCACCGCTCACCGGACCGCAGCCCGGCTCCGTCGGCGACGACGCGCGCTGGCTCGACCTGTGCGCCGGCCCCGGCGGCAAGGCCGCGCTCCTCGCGGCGCTCGCGGCCGAGCGTGGGGCACGCCTCGTCGCCAACGAGGTCCAGCCGCACCGGGCGCGCCTCGTGGAGAAGGCGCTCGCCGCCGTCCCCGCCGACGCCGTGGAGGCCGTGCGCACGGGCGACGGGCGCGCCGTCGGGCAGGACGAGCCGGGCGCGTACGACCGCGTTCTCCTCGACGCCCCCTGCACGGGCCTCGGTGCCCTGCGGCGCCGGCCCGAGTCCCGGTGGCGCCGCACCCCGGCGGACCTCGCGACCCTCACCGGGCTCCAGCGCGAGCTCCTCGACTCCGCGCTCGACGCCGTCCGGCCCGGGGGAGTGGTCGGGTACGTCACGTGCTCGCCCCACCTCGCCGAGACCCAGGTCGTCGTCGCCGACGTGCTGCGCCGCCGCGACGACGTCGAGGTCCTCGACGCCCCGGCCGTCGTGCGCGACGTCGTGCGCCCCGAGGTGCGCGACGACGTCGAGCTCGGGGATCGTCAGGACGTCCAGCTCTGGCCGCACGTCCACGGCACCGACGCCATGCATCTGACGCTGCTCCGCCGCACGGCATGAGCGCCGCGCCACCGGTCGAGGTGTCGGCATATCTCGACAACGCCGGGGTGTCGGAGTAACCTGACAGCGCTGCGTGCCAGGGAATCCTGACGCGGGCAGCATGGCAGCGCACCCGACGGCAGGAGAGCGAGCATGACCGACACCTGGACCACCCCCCGCAGCCCCCGCGACCTCGGCGCCTACCTCAGCCGCGTCCGCCGCGCCCGCGGGCTCACCCAGGCCCAGGTCGCCGACGAGCTCGGCATCACCCGCCAATACCTCTCCGAGCTCGAGAACGGCGTCGAGAACCTCTGGGTCCAACGACTCTTCGAGCTCCTCGACACCCTCGACGTCGACCTGCGACTCCAGGAACGCCGATGACCACCGTCACCGCCTGGCTCTACGGCACCCCCGTCGCGACCCTCGCACCCACCAGCACCCGCACCACCGACGGCACCCCCCGCGTCAGCCTCACCTGGACCACCGAGGCCCTCGACCGCTGGGGGCACGACGCCCGGGTCCTGTCCCACCTCCTGCCCATCACCCCGCCCGACGAAGCCCCGCCCCACCCCGCCCGCGTCGCCGCCTGGCTCGACGGACTCCTCCCCGAGGGCCGCACCCGCGACGCCATGGCCATCGACGCCGGCATCGACCCCGACGACGCCCTCGCCTTCCTCGTCCACTACGGCCACGACACCGCAGGCGCCGTCCTCCTCGCCCCCGACGGCCACGCCCACCCCGCACCCGGCACCCCCGAACACCTCGACGACGCCGCCGTCGCACGACTCCTGCACGCCGCCGTCGCACGCAGCGGGGGAGAAGGCCGCAGCGAGCACCTCACCAGCTCCCTGCCCGGCATGGAACCCAAGATCACCCTCCTCCACGACGAGCACGGCTGGGCCCGACCCCACGGCTCCGCACCCACCACCCACATCCTCAAGGTCGCCCGCCCCGCCGACTCACCCACCGCCGACCTCGTCAACACCGAAGCAGCCGCCCTCGACCTCGCCCGCCGCATCGGCCTCACCACCGTCGACGCCCACGTCACCGAGTTCGACGGCGAACGCGCCATCGTCGTCACCCGCTACGACCGCGTCCCCGACCCCGACGAACCCACCGGCACCGCACGCCTCCACCAGGAGGACGCCGCCCAGGCCCTCGGCATCAACACCCGCGACCCCGAACGCAAGTTCCAGCACGGCCGCCGCTTCCCCTCCCTCGCCGCCATCGCCCGCACCCTGCGCGACGACGGCACCCGCCCCGACCCCCTCCTCGCCCTCACCACCCTCAACCTCGCCCTCGGCAACACCGACGCCCACGCCAAGAACATCTCCGTCCTGCGCCACGCCGACGGCACCGTCCGCCTCGCCCCCGCCTACGACATCGCCATGCACCTCCACCACGACCACGCCTCCCGCGTCTTCGCCATGGACGTCGCCGGCGAACGCGACATGGACCGACTCACCACCGACCACCTCGTCACCGAGGGCGCCACCTGGGGGCTGCCCCGCCGACGCGCCCAGCGCGTCGTCGCCCAGACCCTCGACGGACTCCTCGCGGCGCTCGCGGACATCGACCGCGACGCCCACCCCGGCGTGAGCCGGCACGCCTGGCGCACGGTCGAGCGGCGCACCGCCGACCTCCGCCGCGGCTTGGTCGCCTGAGCACGGCCTCCTCTCGCGCCGAGCAGGTGGTCGTGGCGGGTCCGCGTGCCCCCCACCCACCAGGACCGCCCGCTCCACCCACCAGGACCGCCTGGTCGGCCGCTGCGCGACGACGGGCACCTGGGCCGGTCGTCGCGCAGCGGCGTCGACATGATCAGAGCGAGCGCTGGAGCAGGATCGTGTCGACCCAGCGGCCGTGCTTGAACCCGACGGCGGTCAGGCCACCCGCCTCGACGAAGCCGAAGCGGCGGTGCAGCGGGAGCGACCCGGCGGCCTCGGGGACGTCGGCGACGACGGAGACGACCTGCCGGACCCCCGCGGCGGCCAGCGCCTCCAGGAGCGCGGCGAGCAGCGCCGTGCCGACGCCGCGCCCGGCGTGGGCCGGGTCGAGGTAGATCGTGTCCTCGGCGGTGTGCCGGTAGGCGGGCTTGGGGCGCCAGGCGGACGCGTACGCGTAGCCCGCGACGACGGTGCCGCGCGGGGAGCCCGGTTCGGCCGGACCCTCCACCTCGGCGACGAGGAACGGCAGGCCGCGCGCAGCGACGTCGTCGAGCTTGCGGTGCCACGCCGGGACGTCCCAGACCTCCTCCTCGAACGTCACGCACGTGTCGCGGACGAACGGGGCGGCGATCTCGGCGACGCGGGGCAGGTCGTGCACCGTCGCCGGGCGGACCGTCACGGCGGGCACGGGCACGGGTCGGTCGGGCGCGAGGGGGAACGCGGCGGGGATCGGACCGGGGGCGGGGGAGGGGAGGTCGCTCACGCGACGAGGGTACGAGCGCCGGGCGCCGGCCCGCGCCCCTAGGCTGGGGCGCATGGCAGCCCTCATCGCACCGAGCATCCTGTCCGCCGACTTCGCGAACCTCGAGCGCGACCTGAACGCGATCGCCACGGCGGACTACGCGCACGTCGACGTCATGGACAACCACTTCGTGCCGAACCTGACGCTCGGGCTGCCGGTGTTCGAGCGCCTGGCGCAGGTGTCGCCCGTCCCCATCGACGCGCACCTCATGATCGAGGACCCGGACCGCTGGGCGCCGTCGTACGCGGAGGCGGGCGCGGCGTCGGTCACGTTCCACGCCGAGGCCGCTGCTGCCCCTGTGCGGCTCGCTCGCGAGCTCCGGCGCCTGGGAGCCCGCGCGGGGGTCGCGCTGCGCCCTGCCACGCCCGTGGAGCCCTTCCTGGACCTGCTGACCGAGGTGGACATGATCCTCGTCATGACGGTCGAGCCGGGCTTCGGCGGGCAGTCCTTCATCGAGGGGACGCTGCCCAAGATCCGGCGGGCGCGCGAGGCCGTGAGCGAGTCGGGCCTCGACGTGTGGATCCAGGTCGACGGGGGAGTGTCGCGCACGACGATCGAGCGGGCTGCGGACGCGGGGGCGAACGTCTTCGTCGCCGGGTCGGCGGTGTACGGGGCAGAGAACGTGCCGGCGGAGATCCAGGCGCTGCGCGAGCTGGCGGAGTCGTCGGCGCACGCCCACTGATCCGGGAGCGAGGAAGGGGCTCTCCGCGGGGAGAGCCCCTTCTCTGTCTCCGAAAAAATAGTGTGCCAAGCGCATATCCCTCCACCCACCGACCGCGTGAGACTCACCAACCAGCACCGAAGACCGGGCGTCGACGCGGGGAGACCCGCGGCTCGGGAGAGCTCACCTGTCGGGAAAGCCGCCCTCGCCTCGGGCCGCAGACGTCTCGACGGACCACCGACCTCCCTGTCGCAGGGGATACCGGAGTACCATCGGCGGTTGCAGAACGCAGTACGCACGAACGTGCTCCGGGGTCGGTGCAATTCCGAGCCGGCGGTGACAGTCCGCGACCCGCGCCCACGCGCGGTTGACCTGGTGGAACTCCAGGACCGACGGTGAAAGTCCGGATGGGAGGAAGCACGTGCGGCGCGGCCACGCCTCGGCGCGTGGTGCTCCGGCGACCCGTCGGTGCACCCGTCGCGAGGTGGCGGCCTCGCCGTGGTGAGCGACGCCGTCGGGCCTTCGTGGCTCGACCCGCCGCCCGCCCTCACCCCGGAGCGCCCGTGCCCGGGAGGAGGACGATGGGCGAGCACCCCCGCACCCTGACGATCGACGCCGCGATGGCGCGCGCGCTCGCGCTGGCTGCCCGAGGACCGGCGCACGGGCCGAACCCCCGCGTCGGGTGCGTCCTGCTGGGCCCACCGGCCGGCGCACCCGTGGCTGAGGGCGCGCCCCCCGGCTCGCTCGACCCGCACCCGCGGCCCGTGCTCGCCGAGGGGTGGCACCGGGGCGCAGGGACGCCGCACGCGGAGGCAGCGGCACTCGCCGACGCACGGGCGCGCGGCGTCGACGTCACGGGCGCGACGGCGGTCGTCACGCTCGAGCCGTGCGCCCACACCGGTCGTACCGGCCCGTGCGCCGACGCGCTCGTCGCGGCGGGCGTGGCGGAGGTCGTGCTCGCCGTCGACGACCCGAACCCCGTCGCCACGGGCGGCGCGCACCGGCTGCGTGCCGCAGGGGTGCGCGTCGTGCGCGGCCTGCGCGCCGCAGAGGGTGAGGAGCTCCTGCGCGTGTGGCTCACGGCCGTCCGGCGCGGCACGCCGTACGTGACGCTCAAGACGGCCACGACGCTCGACGGCTACGTCGCCGCCGAGGACGGGACGAGCCGGTGGATCACCGGGCCCGCGGCGCGCGAGCACGCCCACCGCGTGCGCGCGGAGGTCGACGCGATCGTCGTCGGCACGGGCACGCTCCTGGCCGACGACCCGGCGCTCACCGCGCGGGTCCGCACCCACGACTCCTCGCGCACCGCAGCGCAGAACCCCGTGAGCGCCGTGCGTCTGGCGGAGCACCAGCCGATGCGGGTGGTGGTCGGGCTGCGGGGGATCCCGCCGACGGCGCGGGTGCGCGCGGCGGGCGGCGAGCTGGTGCACGTGCTGACGCGGGACGTCGGTGAGGTGCTGGAGAGGCTCGCGGAGCGGGAGGTGCGGCACGTGCTGGTGGAGGGCGGTCCGACGCTGGCGACGGCGTTCCTGGCCGCGGGTGCGGTGGACGAGCTGCACGCGTACGTGGCCCCGGTGCTGCTGGGGAGCGGTCGACGGGCGGTGGACGGGCTGGGCGTGGCGACGATCGCCGACGCGCACCGGTTCCGCACGGTGGAGGTGAGGCGCGTCGGGGACGACGCGCTGGTGGTGTCCAGGAAGAGCGTGGAAGGACGGGTGGGTTGATGTTCACGGGGATCGTGGAGGAGATCGGGAGGGTCCGGGGTATCGGGTTCCCGGGCGGCGAGGGGGAGGACGCGGTGCTGACGGTCGAGGGGCCGCTGGCCGTGTCGGACGCAGGCCTGGGCGACTCGATCGCGGTGAACGGGGTGTGCCTGACGGTCACGAGCCTCGGGGGCGACGGGTCGTTCACGGCGGACGTCATGCCGGAGTCGCTGCGGCGCACGGCGCTGGGTGACCTCGTCGCGGGGTCGCCGGTGAACCTGGAGCGGGCCGTCCGGGCGGACGCGCGGCTGGGTGGTCACGTGGTGCAGGGGCACGTGGACGGTGTGGGCGCGCTCGTGAGCCGCGCGCCGGGGGAGCGCTGGGACGACCTGGTGTTCTCCGCCCCTGCGGGTCTGACCCGGTACGTGGCGGAGAAGGGTTCGATCGCGGTGAGCGGGGTGTCGTTGACGGTGACGCACGTGGACGACGACACGTTCGGCGTATCCCTCATCCCGACGACTCTCGAGGCGACGGTCCTCCGGGGCCTGGTCCCGGGGGACCGCGTGAACCTGGAGGTCGACGTGCTGGCGAAGTACGTCGAGCGGCTGCTCGTGTCGGGCGTGGTCCCCGGGAGCGCGTCGTGACGGGCGCGGGGTCCGCGAGCGCCGCCGTGCCGGAGGGCGTGCGGCTGGGGTCGGTGGAGGAGGCGCTGGCGGCGATCCGGGCGGGGCGTCCGGTGCTGGTGGCGGACTCGCCGGACCGGGAGAACGAGGCGGACGTGGTGTTCGCGGCGCAGGGGGTGTCGGCGGAGTGGGTGGCGTGGACGATCCGGCACTCGTCGGGGTACCTGTGTGCGCCGATGCCGGCGGCGCGGGCGGACGCGTTGGAGCTGCCGTTGATGGTGCCGCACAGCCAGGACCCGCGGCGCACGGCGTACACGGTGACGGTGGACGCGGCGACGGGGGTGACGACAGGGATCTCGGCGGAGGACCGGGCGCGGACGTTGCGGGTGCTCGCGGACCCGGCGTCGGGTCCGGTGGACCTGATCCGGCCGGGGCACGTGCTGCCGTTGCGGGCGGTGCCGGGGGGTGTGCTGCACCGTGCGGGGCACACGGAGGCGGCGGTGGACCTGGTGCGCCTGGCGGGGATGGGCGAGGTCGGCGGGATCGCGGAGCTGGTGCACGACGACGGGACGATGATGCGTCTGGGGGACGCGGCGGCGCTGGCGGAGCGTGACGGGTTGGTGCTCATCACGATCGCGGACCTGGTGGCGTGGCGGCGGGTGCACGACCCGGCGCCTGCGGTGGCCGCGGAGGTGCCGGATCGAGAGGCGTTGGCGCGGCGGGTGCACCGCACCGCCTCGGCAGAGCTCCCGACGGCGCACGGCCGGTTCCGGGTGGTGGGGTATCGGGACCTGCGCACGGGGGCGGAGCACGTGGCGCTGGTTCCCGCGGTGGGTCCGGCTCGCGCGTCGGACCGTGGTGACGCGGGCGCGCAGGCCGCGAGCGCCGTCGGGCCGGAGGGGGTGCCGGTGGTGCGGGTGCACTCGGAGTGCTTGACGGGGGACGCGTTCGGGTCGTTGCGGTGCGACTGCGGTCCGCAGCTGGAGGCCGCGATGGTGCGGGTCGCGGCGGAGGGCGGTGCGGTGGTGTACCTGCGGGGGCACGAGGGGCGCGGCATCGGGTTGCTGGCGAAGATCGGTGCGTACGAGCTGCAGGACGCGGGTCTGGACACGGTGCAGGCGAACCTGGAGCTGGGGTGGCCGGTGGACCGGCGGGAGTACGGGGCGGCGGCGGCGATCCTGGCGGACCTGGGGTTGTCGCGGGTGCGGTTGCTGACGAACAACCCGGCGAAGGTGACGGGTCTGGTGGCGTCGGGCATCGAGGTGGTGGGTGCGGAGCGGATCGAGGTGGGTCACGGGGAGCACAACCGGGCGTACCTGGTGACGAAGAAGGTGGCGATGGGTCATCTGCTGGACACGGTGGCGGTCCCGGACGGGACTGCCGTGGGAGGGCCGGGCGACGGGTCCGGTGCCGAGGAGACGAAGGAGGACGAGGGATGAGCGGGGCGGGTGCGCCGAGGTTGAGCGTGGACGGGTCGGGGCTGCGGGTGACGGTGGTCGCGGCGAGCTGGCACACGGAGGTGATGGACGGGTTGCTGGCGGGGGCGCGCCGGGCGTTGGCGGCAGCGAACGTGTCGCACGTGAGCGTGGTGCGGGTGCCGGGGTCGTTCGAGCTGCCGGTGGCGGCGGCGCGTGCGGTGGAGCACGGTGCGGACGCGGTGGTGGCGCTGGGGGTGGTGATCCGTGGGGGGACGCCGCACTTCGAGTACGTGTGCCAGGCGGCGACGTCGGGTCTGACGGACGTGAGCGTGCGCACGGGCGTGCCGGTGGGGTTCGGTGTGCTGACGTGCGACGACGAGCAGCAGGCGCTGGACCGGGCGGGTCTGGAGGGGTCGCGCGAGGACAAGGGTGCGGAGGCGGCGGAGGCGGCGGTCGCGACGGTCGTGGCGTTGCGCGACCTGTGACCTGTGACCTGTGACGCGAACGGTCGGGGTGTGCCCGCTGGGCGGACACGCCCCGGCCGGGTCCGGGTGGCGGATACCCTGGAGCGCGTGAAGACGTTCGAGTCCCTGTTCGCGGAGCTGTCCGAGAAGGCCACGACGCGACCTGCCGGTTCCGGCACGGTCGCGGAGCTGGACGCCGGCGTGCACGCGATCGGGAAGAAGGTGGTCGAGGAGGCCGCCGAGGTGTGGATGGCCGCCGAGTACGAGGGCGACGTGAAGACGGCGGAGGAGATCTCCCAGCTCCTCTACCACCTGCAGGTCCTCATGCTGGCGAAGGGTCTGAGCCTGCAGGACGTGTACGAGCATCTGTGAGCGGCCGCGCCGGTGAGCGTCCCCGCTCCCGGCCGCGAGCGCCGCTCGCCCCTCGCTCGTCCCTGCTGTTCCCCTCTTCCTGCCCGATCCCCTGAACGAAGGTCCTGTCATGCTGCGTATCGCCGTCCCCAACAAGGGGTCCCTGTCCGAGCCCGCCGTCGAGATGCTGCGCGAGGCGGGGTACCGCCAGCGTCGTGACCCGCGCGAGCTGGTGCTGGCGGACCCGGACAACGACGCCGAGTTCTTCTTCCTGCGCCCGCGCGACATCGCGGTGTACGTGGGGTCGGGCACGGTCGACGTCGGGGTGACGGGGCGGGACCTGCTGCTGGACTCGGGCGCGGACGCGGTGGAGCACATGCAGCTCGGGTTCGGGGGGTCGACGTTCCGGTACGCGGCTCCGGCGGGGACGATCACGTCGTTGGAGCAGGTGCAGGGGCTGCGGGTCGCGACGTCGTACGAGGTCCTCGTGGAGGGGCACCTGCGGGCGCACGGGGTGGACGCGACGGTGGTGCACCTGGACGGTGCGGTCGAGTCGGCGGTGCAGCTCGGGGTGGCGGACGTCGTCGCGGACGTGGTGTCGACGGGTACGACGCTGCGGGGCGCGGGCCTGGAGGTGTTCGGCGACCCGATCCTGGTGTCGGAGGCGGTGCTGATCCGGCCGCGCAAGGTTGCGGAGGAGGACGTCCCGGCGGGGGTGGAGGTGCTGTCCCGTCGTCTGCAGGGTGTGCTGACGGCGCACGAGTACGTCCTCATGGACTACGACGTGCCGGTGTCGCTCGTGGACCGTGCGGTCGCGATCACGCCGGGCCTGGAGTCGCCCACGGTGTCCCCGCTGCACGACCGGGACTGGGCGGCGGTGCGCGCGATGGTGCGCCGCGACCGCACGAACCAGGTCATGGACGCCCTGTACGACGTCGGGGCGCGCGCGATCCTCGTGACCCGGATCCACGCCTCGCGCCTCTGAGCCCTGGTCCCCGGTGGGCCGCCGGAGGGTGTGAGACGGTGGCGGCATGAGCACCGACCCGTTCCCCGACCCCGGCCTGCCGGGCGACCGCGACGACGACCCGTACCGCACGTTCCGGCCGAGGTTCGGCCTGGTGTCGGCGTGGGCGACGGGCGTGGTCGTCGTCGGCGGGTGCGTCGTGGTGGGGCTGTCCGCGACGGGGCCGCTCGGCACGTCGTGGGTGAACCGGCTGTCGATCGCGGCGTTCGCGCTGTTCGCGGCGTGGCTGCTGTGGCGCCTGGGCGGCGTGCACGCGGTCCCGACGCGCGAGGGCCTGCGGGTGCGCAACGTCATCTACACGCGCCGCCTCGCGTGGCCGCAGATCGTGTCGGTGCGGTTCGGCTCGGGCGACGCCTGGGTGCGCCTCGACCTCGCGGACGGGTCGACGCTCGCCGTCATGGGCATCCAACGGGCCGACGGCGCCCGCGGCGAGGCGGAGTCGCGTCGCCTCGCCGCCCTGGTCCAGGCGCACGGCGAGGCCCGCGAGTAAGGACCGCCGCAGGCGCGCGGCTCCCGTGCCCGCCTCGGGCACCCCCGCACCGACGACGACGGCCCCCGGATCGTGGAGATCCGGGGGCCGTCGTCGTGCGCGGGCGGGTCTACCGCCGGCAGGTGCGGGTCAGAACGCGGCGCGGTGGCGCGGCTTGCGCTCGCCCCGGTCGTCGGCACGGTCGAAGCGGTCACGACGCTCGTCACGACGACCCGACGGCCCGTGGCCGGCCCGCGGGCCGCGGGACGCGGGCGCGCCCTCGTCGAGACGGATGCGCAGCGCCTTGCCCGCGACCCGGGCCCGCGAGATGCGGTCCATGGTGACCGCGTCGAGCGGTGCGGTGATGTCCACCAGCGAGAACGACGGGAAGATGTCGATCTTGCCGACGTCCGACCCGGCCAGGCCCGCCTCGTTCGTCAGCGCGCCCACGATGCCGCCGGGCATCACGCCGTCCTTGTGGCCGACCGACAGGCGGTAGCGCGTCCCGACGGCGTCGCGGCGGATGCCGCGCGTCCCGTCGCCCTCGCGCCGGCCCGACGCACGGTCGCCGCGCGACGGGCGCTCACCCGTGCGCTCCGTGCGACGCGTCTTCGCCTGCTCGCGCGCCGCAGCACGCTCGGCCTCGAACCGCTCCTGCTCCTCGCGGGCACGAGGGCCGTCGTCACCGACCGCGAGCGCCGCCATGGCCGCGGCGAGGTCGACGGGGTCGACGTCGTGCTCGGCGAGGAAGGTGCGCACCATGTCGGCGTACATCGACAGGCGGCCCGCCTCCTGGCGGGCGGGGACCTGCCCGAGCAGGGCCCGCACCTTGTGCGCGGACACGTCCGCGGGGGAGGGGATCTCGATCTCCTGCAGCGGGGTGCGGGTCGTGCGCTCGATCGCGCGCAGGCGCCCGCGCTCGTGCGGGGTGACGAAGCTCAGGGCTTCGCCGGTGCGGCCCGCGCGCCCGGTGCGGCCGATGCGGTGCACGTACGCCTCGGGCTCGCCCGGCAGGTCGAAGTTCACGACGAGGCCGATGCGGTCGACGTCGAGGCCGCGCGCGGCGACGTCGGTCGCGACGAGGACGTCGAGCGCACCGGAGCGCAGGCGCTCCACGATCCGCTCGCGCTCCTTCTGCGCGACGTCGCCGGAGATGGTCGCGGCGGAGATGCCGCGCTCGACGAGCGCGGACCCGACCTCCTCCGCGGCGCCGCGCGTGCGGGTGAACACGATCGCGGCCTCGGCGTCGGACGTGGCCAGGACGCGCACGAGGGAGCCGGTCTTGTGGCGGAACGGCACGACGGCGTACGTCTGGCGCACGCTCGTCACCGTGGAGGACTGGCGCGCGACGGCGATCTCGACCGGGTCGGTGAGGTGCTCGTTCGCGACGCGACGGATCGGGGCGGGCATCGTCGCGGAGAACAGCGCGACCTGACGCTCGCGCGGCGCGCGGGAGAAGATCGTGTCGACGTCCTCCGCGAAGCCCATGCGCAGCATCTCGTCGGCCTCGTCGAGCACGAGGAACCGCACGTCGTCGAGCACGAGGGTGCCGCGCTCGATGTGGTCGATGACGCGCCCGGGCGTGCCGACGACGACCTGCGCGCCGGCCGCGAGCGCCCGCTGCTGCGGCTGGTAGGGCGAGCCGCCGTACACGGCGACGACGTCGACCTTCGGCAGGTGCGCGGCGAACGACTCGACGGCGTCGGCGACCTGCATCGCGAGCTCGCGCGTCGGGGTGAGGACGACGGCCTGCACGCGCCGCAGCGTGGGGTCGATCGCGGCGAGCAGCGGGAGGCCGAACGCGGCGGTCTTGCCGGTGCCGGTCTGTGCGACGCCGGTGATGTCGCGGCCCGAGAGGAGCGCGGGGATGGCCTCGGCCTGGATCGCGGACGGGGTGACGAACCCGAGGTCGGCGACGGCGCGCTCGAGGGGAGCCGGCAGGCCGAGGTCGGAGAACACGGGGCCGGCGGGAGCGGTCTGCTCCGCGACGGCGGGGGAGGTGTCGGTGGAGTGGTCGAGGGCGTGCGCGGGCACGACGACGTCAGCAGTCATGAAAGGGTGAGGACCGTTCGTCTCGGGGTGTGGAGTGGCGTGCGGTCACCGGGTCGGTTCTCGCAGGTCGCACTCCCGAACACACCAGGCCGGCCACCACCACGATCGGGGAGATCAGGGGGGATCGGCCACTCTCACGGACACACGCGGGACGAGCGACGAACTCCAGAGGTGCACCCATCGTACCGGAGCGTGCGGGCAGGCCGCGGGCCCGAGGCCGGTGACGTCCCTCACCCGCACCCGCACCGCCGACGCACCACCGACCCCGGGCACCGGGCGAAGCGGGTGATTTCGGGCCCACCCGGTCGCCGCGCCCGGAAATGAGGGCCGAGGTCACCGGGCACGGTACGTAGGATGGTCGCGCGCGGCAGGTCGCCGCGACGGCGCGACGTGAGCACGGGGCGGTGGGTGTGACGGCAGGGCAGCAGGTCAGCTCGCGCGTCCTGACCGTCCCGAACGTCATCAGCCTCCTGCGGCTGCTCCTCGTGCCCGTGTTCGCGGTGCTCATCGTGCGCGGCGACGACGTGTGGGCCCTGCTCGTGCTCGCGGTCTCCGGCGCGTCGGACTGGCTCGACGGCGTGCTGGCGCGCCGCCTGAACCAGGTGAGCCGCCTCGGGCAGATGCTCGACCCCGCCGCCGACCGTCTCTTCATCCTCGTCACACTCCTCGGGCTCGCGTGGCGCGACGTCGTGCCCGTGTGGCTCGTCGTCGCGATCGTCGCGCGCGACCTCCTCCTCGCGGGCCTCCTGCCGCTGCTCGCCCGCCACGGCTACGGGCCGCTGCCCGTGAGCTTCGCGGGCAAGGCGGGCACCTTCGCGCTGCTGTACGCGTTCCCGCTGCTGCTGCTCGCGGAGATGCCCGGCTGGCTCGGCGACATCGCCGCCGTCACCGGATGGGCGTTCACCTGGTGGGGCGTGGGCCTGTACTGGCTCGCGGGCGCGCAGTACGTGCTGCAGACCCGGGCGCTCGTCCTGCACGACCGCGCCGCCCGCACCGACCGGCCCGGGCCCGCGACGAAGGAGACGCCGTGACCGACACGCGACCGGACCAGCACGGCCCCGCGCGCCGCGCGCCCGTCGACGCGTCCATGACCCTCCTCAACGAGGTCATGCACCGCCCCCTCGACCCCGGGTACGCCGCCGCGGCCGCACGCCGCGCCGCCGGACAGACCCCGCACCGCGGGCGCACCGGCACCGTCGCGCTCGTCGCCCTCGCCGTCGTCCTGGGCGTCGTCACGACCGCCGCCGCCGTGCAGCTGCGCGCCCCGCAGCCCGGCGTCATCGCCGCGCGCGAGACCCTGGAGCAGGAGATCCTCGAACGCCAGGCCACCGCCGAGGAGCTCTCGGCGCGCGGCGCGGAGCTCTCCGGCGAGATCGAGCAGCTCCAGGGCGCGGCCCTGAGCGGCGCGAGCGCCGACGTGCTCGACGGCCTCCAGCAGGAGGGCGCGCTCACCGGCACGCAGGCCGTCGAGGGCCAGGGCGTCGTCGTCACCCTCGACGACACCAGCGGGGGCCTGTCCTCCGGGGCCACCGACGCGAGCACCCTCGTGCACGACTCCGACCTGCAGCGCGTCGTCAACGCCCTGTGGGCCGGCGGCGCCGAGGCCGTCGCGATCAACGACCAGCGGCTCACCGGCCTGTCCGCGATCCGCAGCGCCGGCGACGCCGTGCTCGTCGACCTGCAGCCCCTCGTCGGCCCCTATCGCGTCGAGGCGATCGGCGACCCCGACGCGATGCGCACCTCGCTCCTGCGGTCCGGGACGTCCGACTTCCTCCAGCTCCTCGGCAGCCAGTACGGCATCCGTTCCGGCGTGACCACGCAGAGCCGCCTCGACCTGCCCGGCCGGTCCGCACCCACGCTGTTCTTCGCGCACGCCCCCGAGACGACCGTAGACTCCGACGCACCCGCCGAGGAGACCGGGCCCGCGCCGGGCACGACCGACGGGTCCGGGACCCCACCCGCACCGCACGAGACAGGGCAGGAGATCGTCGAATGATCGCAGTCGTCGGACTGGTGGTGGGCATCGTCGCAGGCCTCGTCCTGCAACCCACCGTGCCCGTGTCGCTGCAGCCCTACCTCCCCATCGCCGTCGTCGCCGCCCTCGACGCCCTCTTCGGCGGCCTGCGCGCGCGCCTCGACGGCCTGTTCGACGACAAGGTCTTCCTCGTGTCGTTCCTGTCGAACGTCGTCGTCGCCGCCCTCATCGTGTTCCTCGGCGACCAGCTCGGCGTCGGCAGCCAGCTCTCGACCGCCGTCGTCGTGGTCCTCGGCATCCGCATCTTCTCCAACGCCGCCGCGATCCGGCGCCACATCTTCAAGGCGTGAGCATGAGCCGCGACCCCCGCGACCAGGCTCCCGGCGACCGGCCCGAGCACCCCGCCGCGCCCGCCGGCGGCGACGCAGGCGCCCCCGCCGAGCCGGGCACCGAGCCCCCGACCCACGACACGACCGGGCCGGACGCCGACCACGACGCGACCGGACCGGCGACCACCGACGTCGCGCACGCCGACGCCCCCGATGACGCGACCCCAGACGCTCCTGGTGCCGACACCGCCGCGGACGACCCCCACGACGCCGAGCCTGTCGCACCCGCGGAGCCCGTCGCGCCCCGCGCGGACGCCACCGGCGAGGCCCCCGCCACCCCGGCCACGACCGACCCGGCTGAGGCTCACCCGGCCGCGGCCGCGCCGTCGGCCACGCCCCACGACGACGACCCCGTCGAGCCCGCCGCGGTCCCCGGCGACCCCGTGACCTCGTCCGACGAGCCGGCCGGGCACGACGAGACGCCGGGCGCCCCGGACGGGGCCACCGGCGCAGGGGAGCGCCCCGCACCCGCCGACCGCACCGACCAGCCCCACGACGCGCCCGCCACCGACACCACGCCGGCCGACACCACGCCCGGCGGCGGCACGCCCGAGCCGGCCACCCGCCCCACCGCCGCGCGTCCGGACGAGCCCTCGAGCACGACCATCCCCGAACCGGAACCGGTCACCGGGGCGACGGCCGCCGTCGGGCGCCACGGAACCCCCACCCAGCCCGAGCCGCGCGGGCTGCGCGGGCTCGGCCGGGCCATGCGCCCGCGCGCGTCGCGCTCCCAGGTCATGGTCGGCGTCCTGTGCGCGCTGCTCGGCTTCGCGCTCGTCGTCCAGGTGAGCCAGACGCAGGAGGACCAGCTGTCCTCCCTGCGCCAGAGCGACCTCGTGCGGCTGCTCGACGACGTCACCCAGCGCTCCGGCGAGCTCGAGGACCAGGTGTCCTCGCTCGAGGCCACGCGCGACGAGCTGCAGTCCGGCTCCGGCCGCGAGCGCGCCGCTCTCGAGCTCGCCGAGCAGCAGGCCGAGACGCTCGGCATCCTCTCCGGCCGGCTCCCCGCCGCGGGCCCCGGCGTCGAGATCGAGGTCGTCGAGGGCGCCGAGCCGCTCGAGGCGTTCGGGCTGTTCAACGTGCTGGAGGAGCTGCGCAACGCCGGCGCCGAGGCCATGGAGGTCAACGGCGTCCGACTCGTCGCGAGCAGCTACTTCGAGGACACCTCCGACGGCGTCGTCGTCGACGGGCAGGTGATCTCGTCCCCGTACCGGTGGACCGCGATCGGCGACCCCTCGACGCTCGAGACCGCGCTCGAGATCCCCGGCGGTGCCATGGCGTCGTTGCGCGCCGACGGTGCGCGCACCACCGTCACCCAGCAGGACCGGGCCGAGGTCACCGCGACCGTCGAGCCCCGCGAACCCCGGTACGCGACCCCCGTCCCTGCCGACGAGTGACCCGGCTTCCCGCAGGCCCACGGCCCGGGGTAGGTTGGGACGACCGAGGGTCGCACGCACAGCGTGACCTGCGGGTGTAGTAGTTTTCGAGCACCAGTTTCCCGCACCACGGGGGCGCGTCCCCCGGTGCGGTTTCCGAGCTCGAGCACGACGTGCGTGAGCCCCGAGGAGGCGTGATGAGTGTCCCAGGCGGTCCTGAGGTGCCGAACCGGGCGGGCAGCGACACGACGGTCAGCTTCGGCCGGATCGAGGCCCCGATCGAGGAAGGCGTGCAGCCCGGTGGCCTGAGCCCCGAGGAGCACGCTGCCGTCGCCGCCCTGCCCCGCCACTCGGCCCTGCTCATCATGCAGCGCGGCCCCGGCCAGGGCTCGCGCTTCCTCCTCGACGCCGAGCGCACCGTCGCGGGGCGCTCCGAGCACGCCGACATCTTCCTCGACGACGTCACGGTGTCCCGCAAGCACGCCGAGTTCGTGCGCGAGGGCGAGCACTTCGTGGTGCGCGACGTCGGGTCCCTCAACGGCACCTACGTGAACCGCAGCCGGATCGACGCGGTCGTCCTCGGCACGGGCGACGAGGTCCAGATCGGCAAGTACCGGCTCACGTTCCACGCCAGCCCGCACGCGGGGGCGTCGGCGGGCGGGGCGGCCTCCCCGTCGTGAGCACGTCCACGGGCGCCGCGCACGCCACGGCCCCGGAGCCCGCGGACGGGCCCGAGCCGTGGCCGCAAGGGATCTCGCGCCGCGCGACCATGCGCATCTCCGACGTGCTGCGCGCACTGCGGGCCGAGTTCCCCCACGTCAGCCACTCCAAGCTGCGCTTCCTCGAGGAGCAAGGGCTCATCGAGCCGGTGCGCACCGCGTCGGGCTACCGCCAGTACAGCCCCGCCGACGTCGAGCGGCTGCGCTACGTCCTCGTCGAGCAGCGTGACCGCTACCTGCCGCTGAAGGTCATCAAGGACCGCCTCGCCGCGCTCGACGCCGGGACCGACGTCGAGGCGCTCGCCCCCCGTCTCGCGACCACCGACGGCGAGCCGGGTTCGGCCGCCGTCCGCCAGCGGTACACCGTGGACGCGCTCGTCTCGGCCGCCGGCGTCGAGCGCGAGCTCGTCGAGGGCCTCATCGAGGCCGGCGTGCTGCGCCAGGCACCGGGCGGGCAGCTCGACGCGCGCTCGCTCGACGTCGTCGTGCTCGCCGCGGGCCTCGCGGACTACGGGATCGAGCCGCGCCACCTGCGCTCCCTGCGCACCGCCGCGGACCGCCACGTGAGCCTCGTCCAGCAGGTCGTCTCGCCGTGGCGCGGCCAGCAGAGCCCGTCCGCGCGCGCCCACGCCGGCACCGTCGCCTCCGAGGTCGGCGAGCTGTGCGCGCAGCTGCACACCGTGTTCGTGCGCCAGGGCGTCGACGACCTCACCCGCTGAGGCCCTCGCCCTCCCGCCGGGACCCGTGCCCACCCCCTGCCGGATACCGGGCGGAGTCGTACCGTGGAGGAGTGAGCGACGACGTCCCGATGGTCCCGGTGGAGGTGCTGGGGGTCCGACAGCAGCAGCGCGACCAGGAGATCGTGGTGCTGCTGCTCGACGACGCGTCCGAGCTCGTGGTGCCGATCGTCATCGGCCCCCGCGAGGCGAGCGCGATCGCCATGGCGCAGGCAGGGCTGCCCACGCCACGGCCCATGACGCACGACCTCCTGCGGGACCTTCTCGACGCCGTGGACGTCCGCCTGGAACGGGCGGAGATCGTCGCGCTCGACGGCGGCATCTTCTTCGCCGAGCTGGTCCTCAGCAACGGCGTGCGGCTCGACTCGCGCGCGTCGGACGCGATCGCGGTCGCGGTGCGCACCGGGAGCCCGGTGCTGTGCTCGGCGGAGGTCGTGGCGACGGCAGGCGTCGAGGTCGTCGACGTCGCGCAGCAGGAGGAGGTCGAGAAGTTCCGCGACTTCCTCGACCACGTCCAGCCCGAGGACTTCTCGGTGGACGAGTAGGAACGGTCGCCGTGGGAGCGGCCCGACCCTCGGGCCCCGGTCGAGGCTTCGGGGACACACAGGACAACACGGACCTTCGACCTCAGGTCGAGGGTTCCGCGGTCGGCGCGACGACGTCGCGGGCGCGACACGCCCGCACGCCTGGGGCGTCGGTCGTTGACGGCCCCCGACGGCGCCCATAGTTTGGTCGTGACATCACCCCAGGAGGCGACAGTGAACAGCAGCGGTGAGGCGAGCGTCGGTGTCGGCGCGGCAGTTCCGCAGGGCGCGCAGGGCCTCCTCTTCGGTGAGGACATCACCGAGCAGGACACCACGACCGGCTACCGCGGCCCGACGGCGTGCCGTGCGGCAGGCATCACGTACCGCCAGCTCGACTACTGGGCCCGCACGGGCCTCGTCGAGCCCACCGTCCGCCCGGCGTCCGGCTCCGGCTCCCACCGCCTGTACAGCTTCCGCGACATCCTCGTGCTCAAGGTCGTCAAGCGCCTGCTCGACACCGGGGTGTCGCTCCAGCAGATCCGCACCGCCGTCGAGCACCTGCGCGAGCGCGGCGTGGACGACCTCGCGCAGATCACGCTCATGAGCGACGGCGCGAGCGTCTACGAGTGCACCTCGCCCGACGAGGTCGTCGACCTCGTCCAGGGCGGGCAGGGCGTGTTCGGGATCGCCGTCGGTCGCGTGTGGCGCGAGGTCGAGGGCACGCTCGCCGAGCTGCCGACCGAGTCGCTCGATGACGAGGACGGCACCGCGACGAGCCCGCAGGACGAGCTCGCCCAGCGCCGTCGGGCCCGCACCGCGGGCTGACCCTCCCGCCCGGCCGGGCCGAACGAGGGACCGGCCGCGAGCGCCGACGCACCCCTGAGAGACGTGTGGACCACGTCACAGCGGGTGCGGTGACCCGTGCGGGGGCGCCGTGGGAGGATCGGCCGGTACGCGCGGTGCGTGACGCCCTCCCCGGCGCCGTGACGCCGCACGGTCGACGGATGGAGTGCCGGTGTTCTCGAAGGTCCTGGTCGCCAACCGCGCGGAGATCGCCGTCAGGGCGTTCCGCGCCGCCTACGAGCTGGGGGCCCGCACCGTCGCGGTGTTCCCGCAGGAGGACCGCAACTCCGAGCACCGGCTCAAGGCCGACGAGGCGTACCTCATCGGGGAGCCCGGTCACCCGGTGCGTGCGTACCTGGACATCGAGGAGATCGTGCGGGTGGCCCGCGAGGCGGGCGCGGACGCCGTCTACCCGGGGTACGGGTTCCTCTCGGAGAACCCCGACCTGGCGCGGGCGTGCGCGGACGCGGGGCTGACGTTCGTCGGGCCGCCGGCGGAGGTGCTCGAGCTCGCGGGCAACAAGGTGCGGGCGCTCAAGGCGGCGCGCGAGGCGGGGCTGCCGGTGCTCGCGTCGAGCGAGCCGTCGGCGGACGTCGACGAGCTCGTCGCGGCCGCGGACGAGATCGGGTTCCCGGTGTTCGTCAAGGCGGTCGCGGGCGGTGGCGGTCGCGGGATGCGGCGCGTCGACGTGCGCGAGGACCTGCCCGAGGCGCTGGCCGCGGCGATGCGCGAGGCGGACGGCGCGTTCGGCGACCCGACGGTGTTCCTGGAGCAGGCGGTGCTGCGCCCGCGGCACATCGAGGTGCAGATCCTCGCGGACGGCGCGGGGAACGTCGTGCACCTGTACGAGCGGGACTGCTCGTTGCAGCGTCGTCATCAGAAGGTCATCGAGATCGCGCCGGCGCCGAACCTCGACCCGGCGGTCCGCGACGCGCTGTGCGCGGACGCGGTGCGGTTCGCGCGACACATCGGGTACCAGAACGCGGGCACGGTCGAGTTCCTCCTCGACACGGTCGGGGAGCGTGCGGGGCAGCACGTGTTCATCGAGATGAACCCGCGCATCCAGGTGGAGCACACGGTGACCGAGGAGGTCACCGACGTCGACCTCGTGTCCGCGCAGATGCGGATCGCGGCGGGCGAGACGCTGGAGGACCTGGGCATCCGGCAGGAGGACGTGCGTGTCAACGGCGCCGCCCTGCAGACCAGGATCACGACCGAGGACCCGGCGAACGGGTTCCGCCCGGACACGGGCCGGATCATCGCCTACCGGTCGCCGGGCGGGGCGGGCGTCCGGCTGGACGGGGCGACGGCGACGGCGGGGTCCGTCGTGTCGGGCCACTTCGACTCGATGCTGGTAAAGCTCACGTGCCGCGGCCGGGACTTCCCGACGGCGGTGCGGCGCGCGCGTCGTGCCCTGGCGGAGTTCCGCATCCGCGGCATCCGCACGAACATCCCGTTCCTGCAGGCGGTCCTCGCGGACCCGGAGTTCGTCGCGGGCAACGTCGCGACGTCGTTCATCGACGAGCGGCCCGAGCTGCTCGCGGCGCGCGAGAGCGCGGACCGGGGCACCCGCCTGCTCGCGTACGTGGGGGACACCACCGTGAACCGGCCGCACGGGGATCCGCGGGTCACGAGCGACCCCGCGGCGAAGCTGCCGGCGTTCGACCTGACGGTCGCGCCTCCGCCCGGGTCGCGCCAGCAGCTCCTCGAGCTCGGCCCGGAGGGGTTCGCGCGGGCGCTGCGGGGCGAGCAGCGGCTGCGCGTCACCGACACGACGTTCCGCGACGCGCACCAGTCGCTGCTCGCGACGCGCGTGCGCACGCACGACCTGGCGGCCGTCGCGCCGTACGTGGCGCGGGCGACGCCGCAGCTGTGGTCGGTGGAGGCGTGGGGCGGGGCGACGTACGACGTCGCGCTGCGCTTCCTCGGGGAGGACCCGTGGGAGCGGCTCGCGACCCTGCGTGCCGCGATGCCGAACCTCGCGATCCAGATGCTCCTGCGCGGTCGTAACACGGTCGGGTACACGCCGTACCCGACGCGCGTCACGGAGGCGTTCGTCGAGGAGGCCGCGGCGACGGGCATCGACGTGTTCCGGATCTTCGACGCGCTCAACGACGTCGACCAGATGCGTCCCGCGATCGAGGCCGTGCGCGCGACCGGCACGACGGTCGCGGAGGTCGCGCTGTGCTACACGGGCAACCTGCTCGACCCGGCCGAGGACCTGTACACGCTCGACTACTACCTGCGCCTCGCGGACCGCATCGTCGACGCGGGCGCGCACGTCCTCGCGATCAAGGACATGGCCGGGCTGCTGCGACCCGCCGCCGCGAGCCGCCTCGTGAGTGCCCTGCGCGAGCGGTTCGACCTGCCCGTGCACCTGCACACCCACGACACGTCCGGCGGGCAGATGGCCACGCTGCTCGCCGCCGCCGCGGCGGGCGTCGACGCGGTCGACGCCGCGAGCGCCGCGATGGCCGGGACGACGAGCCAGCCGCCGCTGTCGGCGTTGGTCGCCGCGCTGGAGCACACGGAGCGCGACACGGGGCTGTCGCTGGCGGCGGTCGCGGACCTCGAGCCGTACTGGGAGGCGGTGCGCCGTGTGTACGCGCCGTTCGAGTCGGGTCTGCCCGGGCCGACGGGTCGCGTGTACGAGCACGAGATCCCGGGAGGGCAGCTGTCGAACCTGCGCCAGCAGGCGATCGCGCTGGGCCTGGGGGACCGGTTCGAGCAGGTCGAGGCGATGTACGCGGCCGCGGACCGGATCCTCGGGCGGCTGGTGAAGGTGACGCCGTCGTCGAAGGTCGTGGGCGACCTCGCGCTGCACCTCGTGGCGGCGGGCGCGGACCCGGCGGAGTTCGCGGCGGACCCGCAGTCGTTCGACATCCCGGACTCCGTGGTCGGGTTCCTGGGCGGCGAGCTGGGCGACCCGCCCGGGGGCTGGCCGGAGCCGTTCCGGTCGCGCGCCCTCGCCGGCCGTGCGGCGCGCGCCGGGGTCACGCCGCTCTCGGCCGAGGACGAGGCGGAGCTCGCGCAGGAGGGGGAGGTGCGCCGTCGTCGGCTCAACCACCTGCTCTTCGCGGGCCCGACGAAGGAGTTCGAGCAGGTGCGGCAGGCGTACGGGGACGTGTCGGTCCTCGACACCCCCACGTACCTGTACGGGCTGGAGCCTGGGCAGGAGGTCGCGGTCGCGCTCGGCAAGGGCGTCCGCCTGCTCGTGGGCCTCGAGGCGATCGGCACGCCCGACGAGCGCGGGATGCGCACGGTGATGTTCACCCTCAACGGCCAGCTGCGCCCGATCCAGGTGCGCGACCGTGCGGTGGACGTCGACGCGCGCACCGCCGAGAAGGCGGACGCGACCCAGCCGGGCCAGGTCGCGGCGCCGTTCGCGGGTGCGGTGACGCCGGTCGTCGTCGTGGGCGACGTCGTCGAGGCGGGGCAGACGGTCGCGACCGTCGAGGCCATGAAGATGGAGGCCGCGATCACGACCCCCGTCGCGGGCACCGTCCAGCGGGTCGCGATCGGGGCGGTGCAGCAGCTGGAGGGCGGCGACCTCGTCCTCGTGGTGGGCTGAGGGGCCGACCCCGCACGAGCGGGCGGGCAAGGACGACTCGAGGAGGATCCATGCAGGTCACGTTCCACGGTCACGCGTGCGTCACCGTGCGCCACGGCGGTCAGGTCGTCGCGATCGACCCGGGCACGTTCAGCGACGCCGCGGCAGCGCTGGCGGACGCCGGCACGGTGCTCCTCACCCACCAGCACCCCGACCACGTGGACACCGGCGCCCTGGGCGACGCCCTCGCGGCCCGGCCGGAGCTCACGGTGTGGGCGCCGGAGGAGGTGGCCGCCGCGGTGCGTCCGTCGCTGCCCGACGGCGCGGCGTCGCGCGTGCACGTCGTGGCTCCGGGGGACGGCCTGGACCTGGGCGGTCTGGAGGTCGTGGTCGGCGGCGGGCGGCACGCGGTGATCCACCCGGACATCCCACGGATCGCGAACGTGACCTACCTCGTGCGCGGGGACGGCGCGACGCTCCTGCACCCGGGCGACTCGTTCGACGCCCCGGACCCGGGCGTGCTGGGCGGACGTCGGCTCGACGTGCTGCTGGCACCGGTCTCGGCGCCGTGGCTCAAGCTCGCCGAGACGATCGACTTCGTGCGCGCGCTCGACCCCCGGGTCGTGGTCCCCGTCCACGACGCCCTGCTGTCGGACGTCGGGCACGGCCTGGTGAACCGGCTCCTGGGCGAGCAGCGCACCGGCGGCACGTACGAGTACCGGCCGCTCGCGACGGGGGAGTCGTTCGACGTCGCCGCCGGCGCGCTGGACGGCGCGGCCGACGCGGTCGCGCGCGAGCTGCGCGACGAGCACCCGGAGTTCGGCGAGGTCGCGCTGCTCGAGGCCGACGAGACCGTGCCACCGCGCCCGGAGGAGGAGGCGGCCGACGTGCTGCGCTCCGACCCGGCCAGCTGAGCCGCGGACCCCGCTCGCCGTCGTCGTCGCCCTCCGGCGGCGACGACGACGGCGCTGCTACAGCAGCGGGCGCAGGGGAGTGAGGACGACCTCGCTGAGCTTCGCCGCCACCGAGCGCGAGTCCCACTCGTCGAGCGTCAGCTCGCGCGAGTTCGACAGGTCGACCTCGAACACCTTCTCCATCTGCTCGGCCACCCCAGGGTCCGTGATCTCGAGGTTCACCTCGTAGTTCCCCGTGAGCGACAGCCGGTCGATGTTCGCCGTGCCGATCGTGGTCCACGCGCCGTCGATGGTCGCGGTCTTCGCGTGCACCATGGCGTTGCGGTACAGGTGGATGCGGACCCCGCCCTTGAGCAGCGCCGTGTACAGACCGCGCGACAGCCAGTCGGCGAGCACGTGGTTCGAGCGCTCGGGCACGAGGACCCGCACGTCGACGCCGCGCGCCGCGGCCGCGAGCAGCGCGGCCAGGATCTCCCGGTCCGGGATGAAGTACGCCTGCGTGATGTAGACGTGCGAGCTCGCGCGGTCGATCGCGTCGAGGTAGATCCCGCGGATCGGGAACACGAGGT
Source organism: Cellulosimicrobium sp. 4261 (assembly GCF_040546915.1). Taxonomy (NCBI): domain Bacteria; kingdom Bacillati; phylum Actinomycetota; class Actinomycetes; order Micrococcales; family Promicromonosporaceae; genus Cellulosimicrobium; species Cellulosimicrobium sp. 4261. Next base: position 295,099 of record NZ_JBEPOQ010000002.1, on the reverse strand, counting down.
GCGCCGGCGCGTTGCGGGCCGCGCGCAGCCGCGGCTCCCAGTGCACCGACCCCGGGTCGGCGAGCAGCGGCTGGTCCGACGAGCGGTTCGCGTTCCAGAAGTCGACGAACGCGTTGCGTAGCTCCCACGCGCTCGGCCCCACGAGGCGGACGTGCGTGTCGCGCCACTGCGTCGCGTACAGGGCACCGATGTTGTAGCCGCCGACGAACGCGATCTCGTCGTCGACGACGAGGATCTTGCGGTGGTCGCGGCCGGACTTGCGCACGTTGAGCATGAGAACGCCCGGGCGGAACACCGGGTAGCGGATGACGTGGATCGGCTCGGGCAGGTCGAAGAACGCCTGCGGGACGACGAGGTTCGCGAAGCCGTCGTACACGACGAACACCTCGACGCCGCGCTCGCTCGCCTCGACGAGCGCCTGCTTGAACTCCTCGCCGAGCGCGTCGGCCTTCCAGATGTACGTCTCGAGCAGGATGCGGCGCCGCGCACCGCGGATCGCGCCGAGCATCTCCCGGTACACGTCCTCGCCGTACGTGAAGACGGTCGTCGTGGTGCCCGCGACCTCGACGTCGGCGGGGGCCGAGCGCGGGAACGACGCCTCGGTGGTGTTGCGGCGCTTGCGGATCGCGTCCGCGGTGACGAGCACGCCCGCGACCGTCACGGGTGCCGCGACGGCCACCACGAGCGCACGGGAGAGCAGACGGCGGGCGGTGCGCAGGGCGGAGTCGGCGGACAGGTGCACGCACTCACCGTAGCGGGCGGCACCCCGGGCGCGACCGGAAGACGGGCGTGCCGCGGGTGAGATCCCGCACGGGCCCGTCCTCGGACCGTTCCTGGTGTGTCCTGAGCGCCTCCTCGGTGCTTCCTCAGTGCGTCCTCAGTGCGAGCGCAGCGCGCGCACGAGCTCGGCCTTGCGCATGGAGGACCGGCCCTCGATGCCGATCTCCGCGGCGCGCTTGCGCAGCTTCTCGACGGTCCAGTCCTCGTAGTCGCCAGCCTTGCCGCCCTTGCGACCGACGCTCGACCGCGACGAGCCCGCCGCGGCGTTCGCGATGCGGGCCGCCTTCTCCTTCGAGTCGCCCTCGTCCCGCAGCTTCTCGTACAGGTCGGGGTCCTTGACGCTCGGACCCGGGTCACGCTTCGGCACGACGCCCTCCTCGGTCTCGGCCCGGCGGCCCGGACGGCTGCCGGTCTCCCGACAGGCTCTCGCCCTCGACACCTTCTCGCACGCGGACGACCTCCTCGCACGCGGCCTCCGCTCCCGCACGACGACGCGCGACGACCGCGCGTCCACGTGCCCCACGTACCCCGCCAGGGCGGTGAGCCCGGACGGGTCGCCGTCGCCGACGACGTCCCAGCGCACGTCCCCGTCGTCGAGGGAGGCGGCGAGCGTCCGCGAGCGCCGCGACGAGCCGTCGGGGACGACCAGCGCGAGCGTGGCGCGGCCACGACCACACGCGCTCGCCCCAGAGCGCGTCCAGGCCGACGACGCGCTCGCCGGTGACGACGACCGCGCGGTCCACGGTGACCGCGACGACCTGGGCGACGGGTTGCGCGAGCGGCGCGCACGGTCGTGTCCGGCGCGAGGAGCTCCACCCGGTGGAGCGGGGCCATGCCTGCGACGCTACGCCCCGCCCGGCGGGTGTCAGCGCCCCCGACGGCACCGCCCGCGTGCTGGGCGGGTCAGACCTCGCTGGGCTCGAGCGCCGCGGAGAGCGGGTGGGCCCGGATCGCGGCGGCCAGCTCGCCCTCGATGCGATCGAGGTAGACGCCCGTGGTCGCGATGGACGCGTGCCCGAGGAGCTCGGCCACGACCTTGACGTCCCAGCCCTCCGCGGCGAGCAGCGTCGCGGTCGTGTGGCGCAGCGCGTGCGGCGTCGCCTCGCGACGGTACTGCGCGGGCATGCGCTCGACGCAGCGCCGCAGCAGCCCGCGCACAGCCTGGGCGTCGATGCGACGCCCGCGCCACGACAGCAGGAGGGCGCGCTGCGCGTCCGGGTCGTCGGGCCGGCGCGCCAGGAGCGTCGGGCGCAGGCGAGCGAGGTACTCCTCCAGCGCGTCCGCGAGCGGGGGAGACAGCGTGACGGTGCGCACGTGGCCGCCCTTGCCCTGGATGCGCCACCGCGTCTGGTCCGGTTCGCGGGAGAAGTCGTCGAGGTTCGCGCGCTCGAGCTCGGACACGCGCGGGCCGAGGACCAGCAGGAGCGCGACGACGAGGCGGTCGCGGAGCTGAAGGTCCTGGTCGCGGCGCGAGACGGCAGGATCCCCGGGCGCGCGGGCGGCGGACACCTCGAGCAGCGACGCCGCCGAGCCCGCGGACAGCGCGGTGCGGGCGACGCGCAGCCCGTCGCGCAGACGGGCCGGGGGAGCGGCCCACTGCATCGGGTCCGCCTGCACCCAGCCCTCGCGCGCGGCGTGCGCGAAGAAGCGCGTCACCGACTGCCTGAACCGGTTCACCGTCGCTGCCGAGCGGCCCGTGCTGCCGGGCTTGCGCGACGCGTCGGCGTACCGGCCGTCGGGCGTGGTCTGGTAGCGCAGCAGGACGTCGTCGACGTCCTCGCCCGTGACGTCGTCCAGCACGCGCACGGGCCCCGCGAGGCGCGCGAACTCCGTGACGTCCCGCTCGTAGCTGCGCCGCGTCGTGGGGGACAGGATGCCGCGCAGGGTCTGCGCGGCGACGGACGCGAGGTAGCGGTCGGCTGCCTCGGCGACGGTGATCCGCTCGAGGCGGGGCGGGGCGACCATGGGGCGGGCCTCCTGGGTGACGGGTCGCCGTCAGCCTAGGCCGCGCCACCCACACCGCTGATCGGGTGCGGCGTCCTGACCTGCACGGACGTGCCGGGCGTCACGCTCCGGCGCCGCGGTCAGCGGACCAGGTGCGCGACGTCCCCGACGGCGACGACGGCGCGGTTGTGGAAGTGGCCGTCCTCGCGCAGCGTCGTGATGCTGCCCGACGGCACCGGGAAGGCGACGTGCCCCGCGGCCTCCACGGGCATCCCGATCCAGGCGGCGACGACGAACGTGGCCGCGAAGCCGTGCGTCACGACGACCTGGTGGTCCACGTCGCGGCGCAGGAGGTCCGTCGTCGCCGCGTACACCCGCAGCGCGACGTCGAGGCGCGTCTCGGCGCCCGCGACACCGACGTCGTGCCGCAGCCGGTCGCCCGTGGCGGGCGGCGGGACGAACCGCGCGTCGAGCCACGCCTGGGGCCGTCCGCCCGCCTCGCCGTAGGACGCCTCGCGCAGCCGCGGGTCGAGGCGCGCCGCCCCGCCGAGCGCGGCGGCGATCGCGGTCGCGGTGCGGCGCGTGCGCAGGAGGTCGGACGTGACGACGTCCGTGCGCGCACCGGCCGGGACGCGTGCGCGCAGCGCAGCCGCGACGAGCTCCGCGTGCCGTAGCCCGGCGGGGGTGAGGTCGGAGTCGTGCTGGCCCCCGACGAGCCCGTCGACGTGGTGCGTCGCCTCCGGGTGCGTCACGACGTGCACGGTCCGCACGCGCGCGCCCACGAGGTCGGGCAGCGGGGGAGGGAGGAGCGGTCGGGGAGTGTCGGGCACCGGGACAGGGTGGCACACGCGCCGGGAGTGCGGCGGCGGCAGGGGGCGTCGCGGTGGTCGGTGTACACGGTGACGGAGGGGGAGCCTCGCCTGGGGCGGGGGATCGACGACTCCGGGGCACCTGGCAGCGGGAGGGTGACCCGAGAAGCGGCGGACCACCTGATGCGCGGTCACCGCGGGCACCCGCGTGTCACCATGGTGTTGACCTAAACACAATGGTTTGGGCTCTATGTCCGATTCTACGCATCATAGCCAATGGTGCGGTCGCGAACCACCCGTCGGCCGCGCGGAGCTCCTGGGAGCTGCGGCAGGCTCTGGAGCGCCGATCCGTCGGGATCCTCGTCGGCGTCGCCGGCCGACCGGGTCCGCACGGGGGACACCGTGCGCCAGGCCCACACGCCGACGGCCGCGAGACCGCCCACGGCGCCGACCAGGAGGAACACCAGGACGGTCAGCACGAGCACCGGCAGCCAGGCGAGCGTCGCGCACGTCGTCAGGACTCGTCCGGACCGACGGGCGTCAGGTGCGGCGGCTGCGAACACCGGCATGGCCGAAATGGAATCCGAGGACGCCGGTGCGACCGTCGTGTCGATGCCGGTCCGCGACGCACGCCGCAGGGATCGCACGACGCTCCCAGCCGGTCGGCGGTCGTCTCCGCGGGCCGCGGGGGCGAGAAGCTGCGGTGCGTACGTCGTCGTGCCCATGACGAAGGGGAGTCCACCGGGGCGCCTCGTGATGCGCTGAAGGGCGCTTCGTTACGCCGTAATGACATAATGTACATTATCGGCGCCATGTCGAGCGGCGTGAGGAGAGTCCAGCAGCCCTCTCCGTACCCCGCCTGCGTGGGGTCTTCAGGTGTGTACTGGCCTCATGGGATCCGCTGGCCTGGAACCGTCCACCCGCTGCGCGATCGACGCGGTCACCGCGCTGCGCCTCGTGCACGACGACGTGCACCTCGGCACGCGCCGCCCGCTCGTCGGCCCGTCCGTCCTGCGCAGCCACGCGCTCTCGATGCTGTACCAGGACGTGCGTCGCGGCGTCCTCGACGAGAAGACGGCACGCGAGCGTCTCGAGGGTGTCGCCTCCCTGCGGATCCGCCTGCTCGGTGACCGCGTCTCGCGCGCGACGGCGTTCCGCATCGCGCGCGAGCTCGGTACGGACGACACGGCGGACGCCGAGTACGTCGCGGTCGCGACGCTCCAGGCAGACGTCCTCGTGGCCGGTGACGAGCAGGTCGCCGCCGCGGCGGACGGTCGGATCCCGCTCGTCGCGTACGAGGACCTCCTGGGCTGAGCGCCCGGGCGCTCGTGTCCCGGGCCCTTCTGGTCGCCCCGTCCGAGCCGGGCCCGGGGTCAGTCGTCGAACACGTGCCAGCAGATCGGGCTGCGACGCCGCTGGTCGTCGAGCACGAGCTCGCGCAGCTCGGCCGGGATGCGATCGCGCTGCCGATCCCGTTCCGCGAGCCGCGCAGCCTCGGCGTCCTCCCCCCGTGCTGCGGCGTCCGCGGCGGCCGCGCGGATCGCGTACGCCGCTGCGCCCAGCCCGTGAGCGGCGACGTGCGCCACGGCGACGGCCTGACCGGCCGCGAGCGCCGCGTACTTGACGGGTGCGGCCTGGCCGCGGCCGGCGGCGTTGGCGACGAAGGCGGTGGTGTGGGCGGTCTTCATGGGGACGTCTCCGCGGATCCAGGCGCGGGCGATGTCGAGGGCGTCGCGGGGTCGGGTGTCGTCGGGTCGTGCGTGTTCGAAGAGGGGCAGGACGTGCTCGGCGCAGTCGACGGCCCATCGGGCGATCTGGTGGTGGTCCTCGTCGGTGAGGGTGCCTCCGCGGCGGATCGTGACGAGGCGGGGGTCGCGGTCGGTGGGCAGGATCGGCATGGTGCGATGCTCCCCCGGCCTGGTGTCGGGGCACCAGCCCTGGGGGCGCGTGGGCCAGGTCGTGGGGCCGGTGGGCGTGGGTGCTCTGGTGGGGTGCGGGTCGGGCGGCGTACGGTGCGAACGTCGTCCCCGTTCGTCGTCCGTCCGGGAGGTGCTGGTGCCTCTCCCCCGGCCGGGTCTCCTGCGTCGCGTCGTCGCGGCGGCGGGTCCTCTCCCCCGGGTCTGGCGGGTCGTGGCGGGCGGGTCGTTCCCGAGGAGGCGTTCATGGTCCGGTTCACTCGTTCTGACGATCTGCGGGGTGCGAGGTTCGAGGGTGTGGACCTGCGGGGTGCGCGGTTCGTGGAGCCGGACCTGTCGGGGGTCGTGGTGCGGGGTGCGCAGGTGGAGGGTCTGGACGTGGATGCGCCGTGGTTGGCGGACGGGGATGCTCCGGTGCTGGTGAACGGGGTGGACGTGCGGGGGTTCGTGGAGGCGGAGCTTGACCGGCGGTTCCCGGGCCGGGAGCTGCGGCGGGCGGCGGACCCGGTGGGTCTGCGGGCGGCGTGGGCGGCGCTGGAGTCCACGTGGGCGACGACGCTGGAGCGGGCGTCGATGCTGCCCGCGAGCGCCGTGGACGTGTCGGTGGACGGTGAGTGGTCGTTCGCGCAGACGCTGCGGCACCTGGTGCTGGCGACGGACGCGTGGTTGGGGCGTGCGGTGCTGGGGGTGGAGCAGCCGTTCCATCCTCTGGGGCAGCCGGGTCCGCAGGCGGCGGAGGACGGGTTGGACCTGTCGGTGTTCGCGTCGGGGATGCCGTCGTTCGGCGAGGTGCTGGAGGCGCGGGCGGGCCGGGTGGCGATGGTGCGGGACTTCCTCGCGGGGGTGACGCCGGAGGTCCTGGGGGTGGTGCGTCGCAACCCGTGGTCGCCGGAGTATCCGGAGACGACGTTGTCGTGCGTGCACGTGATCCTCGAGGAGGAGTGGGAGCACCACCGGTTCGCGGTGCGGGACCTGGCTGTGGTCGAGGCGTCGCTGGCGGGGTGAGCGCGGGTGGCCTTGCTGTGGTGCGTGGGGTCAGGTGGTGCGTGACACCTGGGCGGCGAGGTTGGGGGTGAGCCGGGTGAGGTCGGGGTCGGCGGGGAGCCCGTCAGGGACGAGGGCGGCGGTGACGAGCGTCTGGGCGTCGCCGTACTCCACGCGGAGGTGGCCGTCGTCGAGGTCGGTGACGCGGCCGCAGGTGGAGGCTCCGGCGTCGTCGTCCGGGGTGTCGCCTTCGACGACGGTGACGAGGCAGACGACGTCCTGCCCGTCGCGGGTGCCCGCCCCGGCGTAGAAGGTGGCTCCGTCGAGCTCGCCGAGGCGTCGCGCGGAGATGGGGTCCATCTCGTCGGGCGTCATCGTGTCGACGAGGGCGTCGGCGGGGGTGGGTGCGTCGGCGAGGCGGGTGACGAGGTCCTGGGGTGTCACGGGTCCGGAGCAGGCGGCGAGGGCGACGAGCGCGGCGCCGACGAGGAGGGCGGGTCGGGCCGGGTGGCGGGACAGGTCCATCGAGGATGGATATCACGTCGGGCGCTACGGTGGCGGCATGGATCGTGAGGCGTTCGTCGGCTTCGTCCGTTCTCAGGGGTGGGGCGTCGTGGCGTCTCTCGGCCAGGACGGCGGCCCGCAGGCGGCGTTCCTCGCCGTGGCGGCGACGGACGCGGGCGAGCTGGTGTTCGACGCGCGGGCGTCGTCGCGCAAGGTGGCGAACGTGGCCCGGGACCCGCGGGTCGCCGTGACGGTCGGGGGGACGGACGGGACGACCGTGCAGTGCGAGGGCACGGCGGACGTCCCGGCCGGTGCGGACCGGCGGCGCTGCGCCGCGGCGTACGCGGCGGCGTTCCCGCAGTTCGCGGGGTCGTTGCTGGACGACGGCATCGTGTTGCTGCGGGTCACGCCGGTGTGGGTGCGGTACGGGGACTTCCGTGACGGCCGGTCGGTGATGACGGTCGTCGACGTGACCGGGTGGGGTTCGACGGGGAGCTGACGGCGGCCCGTCCCCCGGTCGTGGCGTCAGCCGAGCAGGGCCTGCTTGGCGCGTGCGTACTCGGTGTCGGTGAGGTCTCCGGCACGGTGGAGGGCGGCGAGGCGTTCGAGCCGGGTCACGAGGTCCGCTCCCCTGCCGGTCGGTGCCGGGTCGGTGGTGGCGCGCCCGACGACCCGCCACAGGGCGCGGGTGAACACGCCGGGGCGGCGGTCGGTCCCGGCACGGTCGGGGCGCAGGTGCGGGAGCCGGGTGGAGGGCACGGTCCGGTCGTCGAGCTCGATGGTGCCGGGGCGGGTGGCGGCGAGGGAGCGGGCGAAGCGTGCGAACCGGGCGGAGGAACCTTCGAGCAGGACGGCGCGCGTGGCCCGGGCGGTGGGGTGCTGGTCGTCGCGCCAGGTGACGGCGACGGTGGGGCCGTCGCCGGTGACGGTGACGACGGGCCTTCCGGCGGGTTGCACCACGGTGTCGTCGCCGCGCACGAGCCGCAGGCGGGTGCCGTCCCACACGAGGCGGCCACCGGCGACGTGGAACATCGCGGGGTACCGGGGTGCGGTGGTGAAGCGGGCGGCGTCGGGTGCGGGCTGCGGTGCCCGCACGATGCCGACGGGTCGGCGCCGGGGCGGTGCCGCGACGTCGTGGTCGGGGCGGGGCGCGTGGTCGGCGAGCGCTTCGACGACGGGGACGGCGAGGGTCTGCGGGGCGGCGGGCGCCGCGCCCTGCTCCGGGTCGCCGGGTCCGGGGGCCCGGTCCTCGGTGGTGCTGCGGCTCATGGTGCTCCCCCGTCGTCGTCGGTCCCCCGATCCTGCCGCGACGGTCCTGCCGGGGGCAAGGCGGGTCGCGGTGCGGACGGGGTGCCGGCGCAGGTCGGGCAGGGGTGCGCGCCCCGGCCGGGAGCACCGGTGGCCGGGGCGCGCGGTCAGGGGGTCACAGGCCGCCGAGCAGGGCCGTGAAGTCGGGCGTCCCGGCGAACGGGTCGGCAGGGCCGGTGTTCTTGCGCAGCGCGACCTTCTCCGCGAGCTCGCGTCCCGCACGCGCGATGCGGGCGGGCAGCCCGCCGCCGGAGTCGCCCTCGGCGGCCGCCCAGTCGTCGGTCGCGGCGAACACGGACGTCGTGGCGACGTCGGCTCGCAGGTAGGTGAACAGGGGGCGCAGCGAGTACTCGAGCGCGAGCGAGTGACGGGCGGTGCCGCCGGTCGCGCCGAGCAGGACGGGCGTGCCGGTGAGCGAGTCCTTGTCGAGGACGTCGACGAACGACTTGAGCAGCCCGGAGTACGTGGTGGTGAACAGCGGGGTGGTCACGACGATCCCGTCGGCGGCGGTGAGGCGCTCGAGCACGCCCGCGAGGTCACCGGTCGGGAAGCCGGTGAGCATGGCGTCGACGACGGCGTGCGCGTGGTCGCGCAGCTCGACGGTCTCGATCTCGGCGCTCACGCCGAGGCCCTGCAGCTCGCGCACCGTGGCCTCGCCGAGCCGGTCGGCGAGCAGGCGCGTGGAGGACGGCTTGGACAGCCCGGCGGACACCACGACGAGGCGGCGGTCCGGGGCGGGGGTGCTGGCGGTCATGCGGTGCTCCTGAGGTGCTGACGTGCGGTGCGGGGTGCGGCCCGTCGTGGGGCCGGGTGCTGCCGTGCCCGACGGCGGCCGGTCGCGGGTGCGGGGCACTCCTCGACCGTACGCCGTCGGGCGGGTGGTCACGGCGCGGGTGTCGCCGGTGTCACAGGCCGAACGCGGCACCGGCGGTGGCGGTGCGGGTGTCGTCCTCGGCGGTGCGCCCGGTCCAGAGGTCCTCGGTGCCGCCGACGTGCGCGGCGCCCTCGGTCCCGGCGGCGCGGGCGGCCGCGACGCGCTCGGCGTGGCTCGGCGGGTTCGACGGCACGTGCGCGGGGCGGACGGCCTCCATCTCCTTGCGCAGCACGGGCACGACCTCGCCGGCGAGGAGGTCGATCTGCTCGAGCACGGTCTTGAGCGGCAGGCCGGCGTGGTCGACGAGGAACAGCTGGCGCTGGTAGTCGCCCACGTGGTCGCGCATCGCGGCGTACCGGTCGATGACCTGCTGCGGCGAGCCGACGGTGAGCGGCGTCTCGCGCGTGAAGTCCTCCATGGAGGGCCCGTGCCCGTAGACGGGCGCGTTGTCGAAGTAGGGGCGGAACTCGTCCCACGCCTTCTGGGAGTCCTTGCGCATGAACACCTGGCCGCCGAGCCCGACGATCGCGGTGTCCGCGGGGCCGTGGCCGTGGTGCTCCCAGCGCTGGCGGTAGAACTGCACCATCTGCTTGGTGTGGCTCATGGGCCAGAAGATGTTGTTGTGGAAGAACCCGTCGCCGTAGTAGGCGGCCTGCTCGGCGATCTCGGGGCTGCGGATCGACCCGTGCCACACGAACGGCGGGACGCCGTCCAGCGGCCGCGGCGTGGAGGTGAAGCCCTGCAGCGGGGTGCGGAACTTGCCCTCCCAGTCCACGACGTCCTCGGTCCACAACCGGCGCAGCAGCGCGTAGTTCTCGATCGCGAGCGGGATGCCCTGCCGGATGTCCTGCCCGAACCACGGGTACACCGGGCCGGTGTTGCCGCGGCCCATCATGAGGTCCATGCGGCCGTCCGAGATGACCTGGAGCATCGCGTACTCCTCCGCGAGGCGCACCGGGTCGTTCGTCGTGATGAGCGTCGTCGAGGTCGACAGGACGATGTTCTTCGTCACGCCCGTCACGTAGCCGAGCATGGTCGTCGGCGAGGACGGGACGAACGGCGGGTTGTGGTGCTCCCCGGTGGCGAAGACGTCCAGCCCCGCCTCGTCCGCGTGCTTCGCGATCGTCAGCATGGACCGCACGCGCTCGGTGTCGTCGGGGGTCCGGCCCGTCGTGGGATCCGTCGTGACGTCGCCGACGGTGAAGATGCCGAACTGCATGGTGTGCTCCCGGGAGTCCTAGGTCGATGCGTTTGCATGTACATGCCGCTCAACCTGGCTCCCCGCGAGTTTGTTCCCGCCCCCCGGGGAGCCAGGTGTGAGCGTGCACACGTCTGGGCCGGTCGGACGGCCGCGGAGTTGCGCGGGGCATCGAAACCCGGGAGCCTGGGACCGCGCGCCGAGGCGGGCCGGCACGACGCAGCGCAGGGGGCCACCAGGCCGTGGGCCCCGCGACGTTCACCGGACCTTCACGGCGCACCGGAACACCGACCGCACGTGAGGCGTTGCCTCTCGTAGACCGGGCCGCTGCCCGCACCCCCACCGGGCGCGCCCACCCACCCCCGAAGACCCCTCAGGAGGACACCATGGCCGACCGTTCGCTGCGCGGGATGAGCATCGGTGCGAAGAGCATGGAGTCGGACGAGGGCGTCGACTTCGCCCCCCGCTTCCAGGCGCACTACGACTGCCCCAACGGGCACACCATCATCCTGCCGTTCTCGACCGACGCCGAGGTCCCCCCGGTGTGGGAGTGCCGCTGCGGCGCCGAGGCGCTGCTGCGCGACGCGGAGCGCCCCGAGCCCAAGGCCGGCAAGCCCGCCCGCACCCACTGGGACATGCTGCTCGAGCGCCGCACCATCTCCGAGCTCGAGGAGCTCCTCGACGAGCGCCTCGGCCTGCTGCGCGCGGGCAAGCTGCGCCGCAGCGCCTGACCGCCTCGCAGCACCCGCACGAGAGGCCCGGACCCCGAGAGGGAGTCCGGGCCTCTGTGCGTGACGGCCGGGGGCCACGCACTCGCGCCGGCGCGGCAGGTCTGCGACTCGCGCGGCACGCCGCGGGGTCGTGCGGCACGCACCGGGACGACGCGTCAGCGCGTGCCGCGCCGCCCCGCGACCGACCGCGCCAGGCTCGCGAGCTGGGCCGCGCGCCGTCGGGCACCCCACACCGTCACCTTCCACAACGCCTCGGTGACGATCGCGCGGCTCATCTTCGACCGCCCCGCCGTGCGCTCGACGAACGTGATCGGCACCTCCGTCGCCAGGCCCCCCGCCCGCACGACCCGCCACGCCATGTCGACCTGGAAGCAGTACCCGTGCGACTCCACGCTCGCGAGGTCCACCGCGCGCAGCGCCGACGCGCGGTAGGCGCGGTAGCCCGCCGTCGCGTCGCCCAGGTGCAGCCCCAGCGCGAGGCGCACGTACGCGTTGCCCGCGCGCGAGAGCACCTCGCGGTGGCGCGGCCAGTTCTCCACGCGCCCGCCCGGGACCCAGCGCGACCCGATGACGAGGTCCGCGCCGTCGGGCGCGCCGTCCGCCGCGGCGGGGCCGAGGGCGGCGAGCAGGGACGGCAGCTGCTCCGGCTGGTGGGAGCCGTCGGCGTCCATCTCCACGAGCACGTCGTACCCGGCGTCCAGGCCCCACCCGAACCCTGCGACGTACGCGGCGCCCAGACCCTCCTTCCCGGCCCGGTGCAGCACGTGCACGCCCGGGTCGGTGGCGGCCGCGGCGTCGGCGAGGTCACCGGTCCCGTCCGGGCTCGCGTCGTCCACGACGAGCACGTCCGCGTCCGGGACCGCGGCGCGCAGGCGCGCGAGCGTGCCCGGCAGGGTCAGCGCCTCGTCGTACGTGGGCACGACGACGAGCACGCGCCCGACCGTGACGCCACCCTCCCCCGCGGCCCCGCTCACGACGCCTCGCCCCCGGCCGGGACCGGGGCGGTCCGGGTGCGGCGCTCGCGGACGGCGGTGACGACGCCGGCGGTGAGGAGGCCGAGGGCGAGGAGCTCGACCACGCGACCCGGCCAGTCCCCCGCCCGTACGGCGGGGGTGAGGCTGGTGCGCAGCGGCAGGTCGGCGACCATCTGGTCGGCGGTGAACAGGCCGGTGCTCCGCAGGAGCGTGCCGTCGGGGGCGATGACGCCGCTCACGCCGACGGTCGAGACCTGCACGGTCGCGCGGCCCGTCGACACGGCGCGCAGCCGCGACATCGCGAGCTGCTGCGTCGACTCGGCGGTGTACCCGAACGAGGCGTTGTTGGTCGGCACGACGAGCAGCTCGGCGCCCGCGTCGACGGCATCGTTCACGAGGCCGTCGTAGGCGACCTCGAAGCAGATGACGACGCCGAGCGGCACCGTGCGACCCAGCCGGGGCGCGTCGAGGTCGACGACGCCGGTCTCGGTGCCCGCGATCATGTCGATGCTCACGCGGTCCACCTGGTCGGAGAACACGCGCAGCAGGGAGCGCAGCGGGATGTACTCGCCGAAGGGCGCCGGGTGCTGCTTGGCGTAGCGGTCGACGACGCCGGTGCCCGGCTCCCACAGGAGCGACACGTTGTACCGGCCACCGGTCTCGGGGTACTCCTGCGCGCCGACGAGGATCGGCGCGCCGACCTCCTGCGCGACGTCGTCGATGGCGCGCGCGACCTCGGGGGTGGTCTGCGGGTCGAGGTCGGAGCCGTTCTCGGGCCACAGCACGACGTCGAGGTCGCCCGGCCCGACGTCGTTGAGGAGCGCGAGGGTGCCCTGCAGGTGGTTGTTCAGCACCTCGGCCCGGTTCGCGAACGACCCGAGGCCGGGCTCGCCCACGTTGCCCTGCACGGCGCCGACGGCGAGCGTGCCCGCCTCGGCGCGCGTGTCGAGCGGCACGAGCAGCGGTGCGGCGACGAGCGCGGCGGCGACGGCCACGGGGACGACGGCGCCGGTCACGACGTCACGGCGGCGCACCACGGCGAGCACCGCGACCGCGAGCAGCGCCCCGACGAGCGCGACGAGCAGCGACACGAGGACCTCTCCCCCGAGCCACGCCGCGCCGACCAGCGGGGAGTCCGCCTGGGAGAAGGCGAGCCGGCCCCACGGGAACCCGCCGAACGGGACCTCGGTGCGGGCCTGCTCGACCCCGACGAACAGCACCGCGAACGCGACGGCCTGCCGCCCGGGACGCCCCGTCAGCCACGACCAGCGGCGTGCCCAGACCCACGCGGCACCGAGCAGCCCGACGAAGCACGCCTCCATGACGGACAGCGCGAGCCACGGCACGGTCTCGGTCGCGTAGTTCGCCCACCACAGGTGCGGCAGGAAGAACGCCAGGCCCCACACCAGGCCGACGAGGAAGCCCCAGCGCGCGCCGTCGCGGCGCAGCGCCCAGAACAGGGTGGCCACGCCGACGAACGCGAGCGGCCACCACCCCCGGTCGGGGAACGCGGTGTCGGTGAGCAGGCCGCCCGCGAGGGCGAGCAGGAGCGTCAGGGGCCGCGACGGTACGGCAGGCGACGGGGCGGCAGGCGACGCGCCTGCGGGGACCTCGCGCTCGGGCGAACCGTCGGGCTGCACACCCGGCCTCGGTCCCGGCTGCCGGTCGGGGGGCGTGCCGGTCTCGGGCGCACGGGCGGCCGTGCCTGCGGGGCGGGATCGCCCGGCGGGAGCGGCCGGGGGCTCGGGGGCGTGCACGGGTGCACCCTACGCCACGGACCTGCACGAAGACCTGGCGGGGCCGCGCCCGTCCGCCGGGAGCCGGCGGGAGGGTGTGTGCGGGCTCGCGCGCCCTTCGGCCCGTACGACGCCGCCACCGGCGGAGCACGTTTTCTACTGAGCGCGCGAGCCCGGCCAGGTACCCGGCGCGGCACGCCGAGGGGTCGTCGTCGGTGGCTGATCCCCCTGCGGCCGCGGGGGCCGGAACACCCTGTCGAAACTACTCCGGCTCACCGCCCTGTCAAGCGGGAGCGATCAGACGAACGTGTCGAACAGGGGCACTCCGGCACGCACGGTCTGCAGGCACCGCGGTCGCGGCACGTCCGGGCCGAGCTCGGGCAGCAGCGGCTGCCCCGCGCGCGCGTCCGTGCTCCACGACGACGTCGTGCGGCCCAGCGCACCCTGCACCACGAGGTGCTCCCCGCGCCACACCGCGAGGTGCGCGGGCGCCCCGACGCGCAGCTGCCCGGCGCCGGTGTGGTCGAGCCCGGCGATGCGCCACCCGCCGCGCGTGTGCGCACGGAACGCGGCCCGGGCCGAGATCTGCTGGTCCGGGTCGACGTGCGACATCGCGGCGAGCACGCCCGCCCACGGGTCGATCCGCGTCACCGGCGCGTCCGACCCGAACGCGAGCGGCACGCCCGCGCCCGCGAGGTCCGCGAACGGGCTCAGGCCCTGCGCCCGCATCGCGCCCACCCGCGCGGCGTACATGCCGTCCGGGCCGCCCCAGGCGGCGTCGAACGCGGGCTGGATGCTCAGGCTCACCCCGTACAGCAGGAGCGTGGCGAGCGCGGTCGCGTCGACGAACAGCGCGTGCTCGACCCGGTGCCGCGCCGCGCGCACCGCGCTCTGCCCGTGCGCCTCGGCCGCGACGCCGAGCCCGAGCACGAGCTCGTCCATCGCGCGGTCCCCGATGACGTGGAACCCGCCCTGCGTGCCGGCCGCCGCGACCGCGGACAGGTGGTCCGCGATCTGCTCCGCCGTGAGGTACAGGTTCCCGCGGTCACCGCGGTCCGGGCCGTCCTGGTACGGCAGCCGCATCGCGGCGGTGCGCGACCCGATCGACCCGTCGACGTTGAGGTCGCCCGCGATGCCCGCGAGGCCGGGCACGTCCGCGAGGAGCGCGCGCGCGTCGTCGGCCGTGGCGCACAGCTCGCCCCGGTACCCCACGACGTGCGGCAGGCCCGACGCCGCGTCCGCCGTGAGCGCGAGGATCTCCCGCAGCCCGGCGCGCGTGTCGATGTGCGGGGCGCTCATCTCGTGCACCGACACCACGCCCTGCTCGGCCGCGGCCCGCAGCGCCGTGCGGTACAGCTCCGTGCGCCGCGCCGGGGACACCGCCCGCGCGACGTCGCGTGCGACGTGGTGCGCCTCCCCCGCGACCCAGCCCGACTCGTCCCACCCGGGCCGCGACTCGAGCGCGCAGCGGCGCGCGAGCGACGTCGACACCACCGCGGAGTGCACGTCCACGCGGGCCGCGTACACCGCGCGGCCGCCCGCCGCGGCGTCGAGCTCGTCGCGCGTCGGGGGGCGCCCCTCGGGCCAGGACCGCTCGTCCCACCCGTACGCGAGCACGACGTCGTCCTCGTGCGCCCCGGCTGCCGCCTTCGCGACGGCGTCCAGCGCGGCCGCGAGCGTCGTCACGCCGGCGCTCGCGGACAGGTCGACGCCGGCCAGGGCGAGCCCGACCTCGAACAGGTGGACGTGGGCGTCGACGAACCCGGGGGCGACGAGCGCGCCGTCGAGGTCGATGACGCGGTCGGCGCGGGCGGCGAGCCCGTCGGCCGTGTCGTCGGCGCCGATCCAGGCGATGACGCCGTCGTCGACGAGGAGCGCTTCCGCGAACGGGTCGGCCGGGGAGTGGATCACGCCACCGCGGTACAGGGTTGAGGCCACAGTCCTTCACGATACCGCCACAACCCGTCGTGCTTCACCGCCCGGTGGCGGCGTCGGCGCAGGTCCGGGCGCGTGTCGTGCACGTCACGCCGGCCGGCTCCAGCGCCGGTCCTCCGAGCCGGCCTCGCGAGACGCCCCGCGCGCCGCCGGCCGACGGTGCCACCGGGGCGGCGGCGCGCTCAGACGCTGGAGTAGGCGACGACGCCGCGGCGCAGGCGGTCGATCGCCTGGCGTGCGGTGCGGCGGACCTCGGGGGTGGGGGCGGCGCCCGCGACCTGGTCGAGGACGTCGATGACCTGCTTGCACCAGCGCACGAAGTCGCCGGCCGCGATCTCGGAGCCGCGCAGCACCGCGTCGAGGCTGCGGCCGACGGCCCACCGGTGCACGGCCGTGACGAGGCCCTCGTCGAGCGGCCCGGTCGCGTCGATGTCGTGCTCGTCCTCGAGGTCGTCGACCTCCGACCACACGCGCGTGGTGGCCTCGAGCGCGCGCGCCAGCCTGCCGTGGGGGCCGCCGGGGACGTCGGGCTCGCCGTGGTCCTCGCGGCGACCGGCGTACACGCACGTGGACACGACGGCGGCCAGGGCGGGCGCGTCGAGGTCCTCCCACACGCCGCGGCGCAGGCACTCGGCCAGGAGCAGGTCGTTCTCGGCGTAGAGGCGGCGCAGCCACTGCCCGTCGGGCGTGACCTGCAGGCCGGTGCGCGCGGCCTCGCGGGCGGCGCGCCCGGTGGGCGGGGCGCCGGGGGTCTCCTCCTCGCCCAGGGCGTCCTCGAGGGGCGCGGCCGGGTCCTGCGCGGGCTCGGCGGGCGCGAGGTAGCCGAGCGTGACGAGGACGTCGCAGATGCGGTCGAAGACGCGCGCGATGGAGCCCGTGCGGCCCTCGACGCGCCGCACGAGCTGGTCGTGCTCCTTCTTCAGCCGCGCCCACCGCTCGGCCCAGCGGGCGTGGTCCTCCCGGTCGGGGCAGTCGTGGCACGGGTGGGCGCGCAGCTGGGCGCGCAGGCGTGCGAGCTGGGCGTCGTCGGTCGCGCCGGACCGGGCGCGGGTGGTGCGGCCGGGGCGCGTGCCCGGCTCGTCGAGCGCGCCGAGCGCGTTGCGCAGCGTGGAGGCGAGGTCGCGCCGCTGCGCGGGCACGCGCGCGTTGAACGTCTTGGGGATGCGCACGCGCGCGACGGTGCGGATCCCGCCGGGTGCGTCGGCGACGGTGAGCTTCTTCACCTGGCGGTCCTGCGTGAGGACGGTGGGGCGCGGGCCGTCGAACCCGGCGCCCTCCCCCGGGTCGAGCACGACGACGTAGCCCGCGCGCCGCCCGGACGGCACCTCGACGACGTCCCCGGGCCGCAGGCGCTCGAACGCGGCGACGACCTCGGCGCGGCGCGACCGGCTCGCGGCGCGCGACAGGTCCCCCTCGCGCGCGGTGATGCGCCGCCGCAGCGCCGCGTACTCGGCGAAGTCGCCGCGGTCGCACGTCATCGCCTGCGCGTACCCGTCGAGCGCCTCGGCGTGGGCCTGCGCCTGCTTGGCCAGGCCGACGACGCCGCGGTCGGCCTGGAACTGCGCGAACGACGTCTCCAGGACCTCGCGCGCCCGGTCGCGCCCGACCTGCGCGACGAGGTTGACGGCCATGTTGTACGTGGGCCGGAAGCTCGAGCGCAGCGGGTACAGGCGCTTGGACGCCAGGCCCGCGAGGTGCACCGGGTCCAGGCCCGCGTGGTCGACGACGACGGCGTGCCCCTCGACGTCGATGCCGCGCCGCCCGGCACGCCCGGTGAGCTGGGTGTACTCCCCCGGGGTCACGTCGACGTGCGCGGTGCCGTCCCACTTGACGAGCTTCTCCAGCGCGACGGAACGGGCGGGCATGTTGATGCCGAGCGCGAGCGTCTCGGTGGCGAACACGACCTTGATGAGGCCGCGGCTGAACAGCTCCTCGACCGTCTCCTTGAACACGGGCAGCAGGCCCGCGTGGTGGGCCGCGATGCCGCGCGCGAGGGACTCCGTCCACGTCCAGTACCCCAGGACCTCCAGGTCCTCGGTCGGGATGGTCGCGGTGCGCTCCTCCGCGACGCGCCGGATCTCGGCCTCCTCCGCGGGCGACGTCAGGCGCAGCCCCGCGGTGAGGCACTGCTGCACGGCGCCCTCGCACCCGGCGCGGGAGAAGATGAAGTAGATCGCGGGCAGCAGCCCGTCCGCGTCGAGCGCGTCCACGACGGCGAACCGGGCGGGGGTGCGCCGCCCGACGACGGACCGGTCCGGCCCCGGGCGGCGCCCCCCGCGGCCGCGGTACCCGCGGTCGCCGGACCCCCGCCGTCCGCCCGGACCGGGGCCGCCCGTGCGGGGCGCGGTGCGGAACGCGGCGAGCAGGTCGGGGTTGATGGGCGGGTTCACGCCCGGGTCGGTCGGGTCCACGGTCCCGGCGTACAGGTCGAGCAGGTCCGCGCCGGGCGCGCGCCCGCCGCCCGCGTGCGCGACCCCCGCCGCGGGGTTCGCCGACGCGACGAGGACGTGCTGCCACAGCGGCACGGGCCGGCGCTCGCTGACGACGACGGTCGTGTCGCCGCGCACCATCTCCAGCCAGTCGCCGAACTCCTCCGCGTTGGACACGGTCGCGGACAGGGACACGAGCTGTACGTCGTCGGGCAGGTGGATGATCACCTCTTCCCACACCGGCCCGCGGAACCGGTCGGCGAGGTAGTGCACCTCGTCCATGACGACGTACGCGAGCCCGTCCAGGGTGCGCGACCCCGCGTACAGCATGTTGCGCAGCACCTCGGTCGTCATGACGACGACGGGCGCCTCCCCGTTGATCGTCGTGTCCCCGGTGAGCAGGCCCACGGAGTCGGCGCCGTGGCGGCGCACGAGGTCCGCGTACTTCTGGTTCGACAGCGCCTTGATGGGGGTGGTGTAGAACGCCTTGCGCCCGCCCGCGAGGGCGAGGTGGACCGCGAACTCGCCCACGACCGTCTTCCCCGCGCCCGTGGGTGCGGCGACGAGCACGCCGCGACCCTCCTCCAGCGCCTCGCACGCGCGCACCTGGAAGTCGTCGAGGGGGAAGTCGAGCACCTGCCGGAAGTCCGCGAGCCGCGTGCGGGACGCCGCCTGGCGGGCCCGGGACGCGGCGTAGCGGGCGGCGGGCGATTCGTCGGCCGTCATGCCGTCAGCCTACGGTCCGCCGCCCACCTCGCCGGTCGAGCCTCCTGCTCAGCGCGCGGGGACGGTGGCGTCGAGCACGCGCAGCGCCCCGGGGACGACGTCGACCCGCAGCGGCAGCGGCCCGAGGTGCTCCCCGTCGGCGAACGCGTGCGGCGGCGCGGCTCCCGCGGCGGTCGCCTCGACCGTGACCGACGTCGCCCGCACGGTCCCGACCGCACGGTGCGCGAGGTGACGGCCCGCGTACATGCCGGGGAAGACGCGCGCGGCGCCCCACCGCCCGAGCGGGCCCGCGACGACGACGTCCAGCAGGCCGTCGTCGGGCACGGCGCCAGGCGCGACCCGGACCCCGCCGCCGAAGCGGGGGCTGTTCGCGACGGCGACGAGCGCGCCTGGCGACTCCCACACGAACGCCCGTCCGTCCGGGCCGCCGGCCGCGTCCGGGTGCTGCGCGGCGTCGGGCAGGGGCAGCAGGGGTGCCCCGGCGAGGACGTCCGGCACGTCGTCGCCCGCGGGCACGCCCCGCACGGTGACGCGGTACCCGTAGGGCCGGTACCGGGTGATCTCGGTCAGGGCGGAGCGCGCGTACCGGGACCGTCCGCGCGGCCAGGTCGCCGCGTTGGCGTGCGCGTTCACCGCGGCGTCGATCCCGGCGGACAGCACGCCCGCGTACCAGCGCGCGACCGGCACGTGCTCGCCCGCGACCCGCGCGGCGTCGACCACCCGTACGCGCGCCCCGGCGCTCGCGGCGGGGCCGAGCGCGGCCAGGAGGGCGTCGACGCAGCGGTCGGGACGGCCGGTGGGCAGGTCGAGGGCGTGGGCGAAGTCGTTCCCGGTCCCCACGGCGACGATGCCGAGCGGCACGCCGGTGCCCGCGGTGGCGTTGACGCCGAGATGCACCATGCCGTCACCGCCGACGACGACGAGCGCGTCCACGCCCGCGGCCGCGACGGTGCCGCGGACGGCGGCGTCGGCGGACTCCTGCGCGAGGGGCAGGCTGGGGGCGCTGAGGTCGAGGACGTCGTGCCCGGCCGCGGTGAGCGCCTCGGCGGTGCGGCGGCCGGCGGTGCGGCCCCGCCCGCGCCCGGCCGTGGGGTTGACGACGAGCGCGACCGTGCTCACGCGCGACCCCCGCGCCCGGTGGGGCGCGGTCGGGGCGGGGTGCTCACAGGGCGAGCCGGGCGGCGTCGCGCTGGTCGACGCGCCGGTCGTGCAGGACGGAGATCCCGTAGGCGAGGAAGTACAGGGCGCAGATGGGCAGCGCGACGCAGAACATGGTGAGCACGTCGGGCGTGGGTGTCATGATCGCGGCGAACAGGAACGAGATCAGCACGGCCCAGCGCCACCCGGCGAGCCACGTCGCGGCGCGGACCACGCCCATCGTGTTGAGCGCGACCATGATCACGGGCACGAGGAACGCGATGCCGAACGCGAGCATGAGGCGCATGACGAACCCGAGGTACATCTGGGCGTTGATGAGGTTCGCGCTGCCGTCGGGCACGAACTCGTTGAGGAGCGCGACCGCGCGCGGCAGCATCACCCACGCGAGCGCGACGCCGGCGAGGAACAGCGGGACGGCGGCGCCGATGAACCCGAACGCGTACCGCTTCTCCTTGGACGTCAGGCCGGGCGTGATGAACGCGAAGAGCTGGTACAGCCACCACGGGCTCGACAGCAGGACGCCGAGGAACAGGGAGACCTTGACCTTCATGTCGATGGCCGTGGCCACGCCCTCGAAGTTCAGGCCCGTCAGGACGTCGCGGCGCTCGGCCGCGTCGACGAGCGGCTGCTGCAGCGCCTGCAGCACCGGCTCGTACACGATCCACCCGACCACAGCACCGAGGACGATGCCGATCGCGGCGAGGAAGAGGCGCCTGCGGATCTCGACGAGATGCTCGCGCAGGGGCATGCGCCCCTCGGGGTCACGGGGAGAGCGGGACACCGACTACGCCTTGGGGGTGTCGTCCTGCGTGGACGACGCCGTGCCCCCCGTCACGCTCGTCGCACCCGTGCCCGCCGCGCCGGTCGTCGTGGCGCCGGTCGTGGTGCCGGTGCTCGTCGTGGCGGTGGTGCCCGACGGCGTCGTGGTCGTCGTCGCGTCGTCGTCCTCGCGCAGGTCCTTGACCTCCTTCTTGAAGATCTTCAGCGACTGGCCGACGGAACGCGCCATGTCGGGGAGCCGCTTCGACCCGAAGAGCAGCAGGACCAGGAGGATGAGGACGACGATCGTCGCGGGGTGACGAAGGATGTTCACGGCGGGAACCTACTACCTACTCGTGGGCGGCCAGGGGCGACGTTGCTCTTCGCGCCATCATAGGTCACGGCGACCCCCGTCCCGCGGTGCCGGTCAGGCGTTGAACCGCCGCCAGCGGGACCACACCAGCTCGTCGCGGCGGCGCCGCAGCACGCGCCGCTCCTCGCGGTCCGCGCGCAGCACGTCCACCCGGGCGCGCAGCTCGACCGGGTCGTCGAACAGCGTGGGCGCCGTCGAGGGCTGCGCCTCCTGCTGGGCTCGCGCCAGCTCGTCCGCCCGCGCACCCAGGTCTGCCGCGACCTGCGACGCACGCGACAGCTCACGTCCCAGGCCCTTGACCGACCGCCACAGGCGCCGCGCCAGGAAGAACGCACCCACGAGCGTGCCCACGACGAGCAGCGTCCAGACCCAGAACCACATGCCGCCCACCCTAACCAGCGGCGCGGTCGTCGCCCGACGGGCCGCCACCCGGGACGCCGGCGGGCAGGTGCGCGTACGCGGCCAGGGCGGCGCTCGCGGCCTCGCGCACGTCCTGCGCGACGGCGGCCGGCTCGACGGCCAGGACGTGACGGGCACGCTCGGTGAGGAGCTGGCGCAGCCACACGGGGTTGGTGACGCGCAGCCGCACCTCGAACGCGCCGCCCGGCAGGTTGCGCACCGACTCCACGGGGACCTGCTCCGCCACGGCGCGCGCCGGGCTCGCGAACGTGATGGTCGCGAGGGGCGCGTCGCCGGTAGGCGTGAAGTCCACGTCGGGGTCGACGTCGTGCCCCTCGACGGCCTGGTCGAGCTCGGTGGCGGCGAGGATGCGGTCGACGCGGAACGTGCGCCGCCCCTGGGCGCGGTGGCACCACGCGAGCAGGTAGGCGTGCTCGTCCTGCGTGTGCAGGGACACGGGGTCCACGTCCCGCTCGGACTCCTCGTCCGCCGCGGTGACGTACCGGATGCGCAGGCGGTGGCCCGCGACGAGCGCGCTCGTGATGGCCGCGACCACGCGAGGGTCGCCCTCGGGCGCGAGCTGCACGTCGAGCGCCGCCGCAGCCTCCCCCGTCGCGTCGGTCAGCTTGCGCAGCACCGACTCCACGACGCCCGCACGCTCCGGGTCGGCCTGCACCGCCGCCGTCTCCCGCATCGCGCGCAGCGCCGCGATGAGCGCGACCGCCTCCCGTGTGCCGAGCCGCAGGGGGCGCGTCATGCCGCGCGCCTCGGTGAGGCGCACCACGCCGCGCTCGATCGAGTCCGCGTCGAAGTCGATGAGGTCGTCGGGCCAGTACCCGGGCGTGCCCGACACCCACAGGGCGTCGACGTCGTCCAGGACCTGGCGCTCGCTGACGCCGAAGTGCCGGGCGAGCTCGCCCACCGGCACCGGTCCCGCGCCGTCGAGGTACGCCACGATGCCCAGCAGGCGCACCAGCCGGTCGTCCGCGCGCTCAGCCACGCTCCACCTCCGCCTGTCCGCCGCCGTCGGCCGGGCCGGTCGCCAGTCCCGCCGCGTCGCGCAGCCGCCGCACGACCGCCTCGCGCAGGTCCGGCGGCCCCAGCACCAGCACCGCGTCCCCGTACCCCACGACCTCGTCCGCCATCGCGTACCGCACGTCGTACGCCACCTCGAGCACGTCGCGGCCCGCGCCGTCGCCCGCCCGCGCGTCGGGCACCGAGCCCACGACCGTGCCGCGCGCCCGCAGCGCCCCCGCACGCTCGGGCACCACCGCCAAGCGCGCGAGCCCGCCCGCGTCGCGCGTGCCCAGCGCCGCGTCCACGTCCACGTGCGCCGGCACCTCGAACGCGTCGCGCGGCCCCGACGCCCGCACCCGTCCCTCGACCCGGCTCAGCCGGTAGGACCGGGGCGCGCCCCGGTCCAGGTCCAGGCCTACCAGGTACCAGCCGCCGCGCCGCGCCGCGATGCGCCACGGCTGCACCCGGCGCGGCCGCACCTCGCCCGTGCTCGCCGCCCGGTACGTGAACGACACCACGCGCCGTGCCGAGATCGCGTCCATGAGCGTCGCGTACGCGTCCCCCACCGCCCGCACCCGCGGCGCCAGACCCGCCACGACGTCCATCGCGGTCTCCCCCGCACCCGCCGCCCGCAGCTTCGTCAGCGCGCGCGAGATGTCCGTCCGCAACGTCTTGTCCTGCCAGAACTGCGCTGCCAGCGCCAGCACCCCCAGCTCCGCGGGCGTGAGGTCCACCGCCGGCAGCGCGTACGCGTCCTGGTCGATCCGGTACCCCACCTCGTCCGCGTGCCCGCCCGCGTCCACCGTGACGATGGGGATGCCCAGGTCGCGCAGCGTGTCCTTGTCCCGCTCGAACATCCGTTCGAACGCGTCGGGCGAGGGTGCGTCCCCGTACCCCGCCACGCTCGACCGGATCTGCTGCTTCGTCATCGACGCGTTCGTGTTCACCAACGCGATCACCAGGTTCAGCAGACGCGCCGCAGGGTTCGTCGACGAACCCCCCGACGACGACGCGACGGAGGGCGCGGAGGCAGCAGTGGGCTCGGACATCGGCACCACGCTAGTCGGTCGATAGGGTGTGCCGCGTGATCACGTGGCGGACCGCGACCGTGGTGTCGCACGCGAAGGCCTGGACCGGAGCCCAAGAGCTGAACGTCAGGCTCCACACACCCCTGCCCGGGCGCCCCGACGACCCCCACGCCACCGTGCGCGCACTCGCGTACACCCAGCTCGTCGGCACCCCCCACCCCGGCGACCACGTCCTCCTCAACGTCTCCGCCCTCGCCCGCGGCCTCGGCACCGGCGGCTACGCGCTCGTCGTCGGCCCTGCCCAGCCCGCCACCCCCCTCCCGCCCGACCCCACACCCGGACCCGGTCACCTCGTCAAGGCCCGCTACACCCCCCTGCAAGCCCTCGTCCTCGGCGTCGACGAGCAGGAGTCCCCCCACCACGACACCCTGCGCGACGCCGACGACCTCTCCGACACCCCCGTCGTCGTCGCCGACCTCCACTCCGCCCTGCCCGCCGTCGTCGCCGGCGCCCGCCACGCCGCCGCGCTCGCAGGCCGTCCCACCCCCCGCATCGCCTACGTCATGACCGACGGCGGCGCGCTGCCCGCCGCGTTCTCCCGCACCATCGCCACCCTGCGCGACACCGGCTGGATCGACACCTGCATCACCGTCGGCCAAGCCTTCGGCGGCGACCTCGAAGCCGTCACCGTCCACACCGGCCTCCTCGCCGCCCACCACGTCACCGGCGCCGACCTCGTCGTCGTCGCCCAAGGACCCGGCAACCTCGGCACCGGCACCCGCTGGGGCTTCTCCGGCGTCGCCGCCGGCGAAGCCCTCAACGCCGTCGCCACCCTGCGCGGCCGGCCCGTCGCCTCCCTGCGCGTCTCCGGCGCCGACCCCCGCGACCGCCACCTCGGCATCTCCCACCACTCCCTCACCGCCTACGGCCGCGTCGCCCTCGCCCCCAGCGACCTCCCCCTGCCCGTCCCCACCCCCGACGTCGAGAACCTCCCCGGCTGGGGCCCCGACCTCACCGCCCGCATCACCCACCAGGCCCACACCCTCGCCGCCCCCACCGGCCGCCACCACCTCGTCCCCGTCCCCGCCGGACCCGACCTCCTCCACGCCCTGCACGACACCCCCGTCCGCCTGTCCACCATGGGCCGCGGCCTCGACACCGACCCCGCCGCCTTCCTCACCGCCGCCGTCGCCGGCGCACACGCCGAGTCCGTCAGGCCCGCATGACCACGACGTAGGGGACCACGACCACCGCCGTCGCCGCACTGGCGCTCGCGGCCGTGCTCGCCGCCGCCCCCTGGAGCCGCGACGTCGACCTCCAGGCCGTGCTGGTCGCCGTGGCGCTCGCGGTGCGGGCGGTCGCGCTGGCCGACGTCTCGTCCGGGGTCGCGGCAGGGCTCGACGGACTCGCCGTGCTCGGCGTCGTCCTGCTCGTGCGACCGCGGGACCGAGCACTCGTCCTGCGAGGACCGCGCCCCGGCACCACGATGGGGACAGACGGCACCCGAGCCGTCGTCCCGCCGCCGTCCCGGCGCGCGTCACCGACCCGAGGAGGCAACCCATGGCTGCTCGCTCCGACCTGCCGAAGTACACGGTCCCGTCGCTCACCCCTGAGGAAGGGGCGAAGATCGCCGGGATCCTCCAGGAGCGGCTGCACGCGCTCAACGACCTGCAGCTCACGCTCAAGCACATCCACTGGAACGTCGTCGGTCCGCACTTCATCGCGGTGCACGAGATGATCGACCCGCAGGTCGACGCCGTGCGCGCGATGGTGGACGCGACCGCCGAGCGCATCGCGACCCTCGGCGTCTCCCCGCAGGGCACGCCGGGTGCGCTCGTCGCCGCCCGCACCTGGGAGGACTACTCCCTGGGTCGCGCGTCGACGATCGCGCACCTCGGCGCCCTCGACGAGGTGTACGTCGGCGTCATCACGGCCCACCGCGAGGCTGCGGCCGCGACCGAGGAGCTCGACGACGTCACGAACGACCTGCTCATCGGGCACCTGCACGACCTCGAGCTCTTCCACTGGTTCGTCCGTGCCCACCTGGAGTCGACGGGCGGCGACCTCTCCACCGAGGGAGCACGTACCGAGGCCGGCGCCGCGCGCAAGGCCGAGGAGGCCGCGGCCGGTCAGCCCTGACCCCGCTCCCCTCCTACGCCGTCGGCCCGACGGCGACCGGGCCCCGTCACGCGAGTCGTGGCGGGGCCCTCGCTTTTCCGGGCTGGTTGGTGAGGTGACCGGCTGGGCTGTCGATGGTTCTGGTGCGCTTGGCACACTATTTATACCGGAGAGCGCATAGAGTCGTGGCATGACCGACCAGCACGGCTCGCCGCCGCCCGTCCGCCAGCTCCGCCTCGTCGTCGAGGCGGAGGACTATGACGCCGCGCTCGCGTTCTACCGCGACGTCCTGGGCCTCCCCCAGCAGATCGCCTACGCGGACGGCGAGGACGACCGGGTGGCGATCCTCGACGTCGGGCGGGCGACGCTCGAGATCGCCTCCCCCGGGCACGCGCGGGCGATCGACGACGTGGAGGTCGGACGACGGGTCGCGGGGCGCCTCCGGGTCGCGCTCGAGGTGGGCGACGCCGGCGACGCGACCGACCGGGCGGTCGCCGCCGGGGCGTCGCTCGTCGCCCCGCCGACGCGCACGCCCTGGGGGTCGCTCAACTCACGCCTCGACGCCCCCGCCGGCCTCCACCTCACGCTGTTCCAGGAGCTCGGCGGCGAGGAGGGCGTCCCGCCCGGCGTCGTCGCCGAGACCGGGCCCGGCGACGATCCCGCTCCCCACCGGGGCTGACGCCTCGACCCACGCCCGCCGGACCTGCTCGAAGCGCGTCGGGAGCGGTGCCCGCACGGCCCCGTAGCGCGCGTTCGTGCGGTGCACGAACCGCCGCCACGACAGCACGAGGCCCTGCTTCGTGATGGGCAGGCCGCTGGACACCGTGACGCCGTTGTCGTGCGTGTGGTGGACCGTGAGCAGCAGCGCGCGCGGCACCGACCCCTCGAGGTCCGCCGCGAGCACCTCCCGCACCGCCATCCAGCGCCGCAGCACGACGACGACGCTCGCGCTCAGCACGTGCTCGCGCACCGTGCGGTGCTTGCCGTGCGTGAGCACGACCCTCCCCTCCCCCGCGCGCTCCGCCTCCGGGCCGAGATCGATGGCGTCGACCGTGCAGCGCAGCAGGTCGCCGTAGCGCGCGCCCGTCGCGCGCGTGAGGCCGGCGATCACCGCGAGCCGCACGGTCTCCGGCTTCGCCGCCTCGACCATCGCCTCCGTCGCCAGCAGGCGCCACACCCACTCGGCCTCGTCGAGCGTGACCGTGGGGCGCGGATAACGGGAGGCGGCGGTCGTGCCGGTAGTGGTGCCGCCCCTCGTGTCCGGGCTGGCGGGTGACGTCGCGTCGTCGGGCATGGACGGGACCCTACCGCTTGGCACACTTTTATTGGGACGGGACGGCGGCGCGTCGCCGTCGGGCGCGTCACGACGTCGTGACCACCGAATTGAATACGTATGCAGAATGCTGCATACTCGTGCCCATGTCCAAGGTTCTCACCTCCCTGCCCGTGGGAGAGCGCGTCGGGATCGCGTTCTCCGGGGGCCTCGACACGTCCGTCGCCGTCGCGTGGATGCGCGACAAGGGCGCGGTGCCGTGCACCTACACCGCCGACATCGGCCAGTACGACGAGCCCGACATCGGCTCCGTGCCCGGTCGCGCGACCGCCTACGGCGCCGAGATCGCGCGCCTCGTGGACTGCCGCGCCGCGCTCGTCGAGGAGGGTCTGGCCGCGCTCGCGTGCGGCGCGTTCCACATCCGCTCCGGCGGTCGCGCGTACTTCAACACCACTCCCCTGGGCCGCGCGGTCACGGGCACGCTCCTCGTCCGCGCCATGCAGGAGGACGACGTCCAGATCTGGGGCGACGGGTCGACCTTCAAGGGCAACGACATCGAGCGGTTCTACCGCTACGGGCTGCTCGCCAACCCGCACCTGCGCATCTACAAGCCCTGGCTCGACGCGGACTTCGTCGCGGAGCTGGGCGGGCGCAAGGAGATGTCCGAGTGGCTGCTCGCCCACGACCTGCCGTACCGGGACAGCACCGAGAAGGCGTACTCGACGGACGCGAACATCTGGGGAGCGACCCACGAGGCGAAGACGCTCGAGCACCTCGACACGGGCATCGAGACCGTCGACCCGATCATGGGCGTGCGGTTCTGGGACCCCGCGGTCGAGATCGCGACCGAGGACGTGACGATCGGCTTCGTCCAGGGTCGTCCGGTGACGATCAACGGGCAGGAGTTCGAGTCGGCCGTCGCGCTGGTCCAGGAGGCCAACGCGATCGGCGGCCGCCACGGGCTCGGCATGTCCGACCAGATCGAGAACCGCATCATCGAGGCCAAGAGCCGCGGCATCTACGAGGCCCCCGGGATGGCGCTCCTGCACGCCGCGTACGAGCGCCTCGTCAACGCGATCCACAACGAGGACACCCTCACGCAGTACCACACCGAGGGCCGCCGCCTCGGCCGCCTCATGTACGAGGGTCGGTGGCTCGACCCGCAGGCGCTCATGATCCGCGAGTCGCTGCAGCGCTGGGTCAGCACCGCCGTCACCGGCGAGGTCACGCTGCGCCTGCGCCGCGGCGAGGACTACTCGATCCTCGACACCACCGGGCCCGCGTTCAGCTACCACCCGGACAAGCTCTCGATGGAGCGCACCGAGGACTCCGCGTTCGGTCCGATGGACCGGATCGGCCAGCTCACCATGCGCAACCTCGACATCGCCGACTCGCGGGCCAAGCTCGAGCAGTACGCGGGCATCGGCATCGTCGGCACCACGCACGCGGCGCTCATCGGCGCCGTGCAGGCGTCCACCGAGCTCATCGGCGCCATGCCCGAGGGCGGCGCGGAGGTCATCGCGTCACGCGGCATGGCCGAGGGCGACGACGCGCTCCTCGACCGCGCCGCGATGGAGTCCGGCACGGACTGACCGCCACGACGCCCACCGACGGCGCCCGGGTCGACGACCGACCCGGGCGCCGTCGCGGCTAGGCTCGCAGCGTGAGTGCAGGCACCGGGGAGCTGTGGGGGACGATCGCCGGACCCGTCGACCACGAGCTCGTCGTCAAGAGGTCCCGCTTCCTCGCGCACCTCTCCCCCGTCCCGTCCGTCGCCGCAGCCGACGCCGTCGTCGCGCGCGTCCGCAAGGAGCACTGGGACGCGCGCCACCACTGCGTCGCGCTCGTCGTCGGCCCCCACGCCGACCAGCAGCGCTCCACCGACGACGGCGAACCCTCCGGCACCGCCGGCATCCCCATGCTCGAGGTGCTGCGGCACCGGCACGTGACCGACGTCGTCGCCGTCGTGACGCGGTACTTCGGCGGCGTCCTGCTCGGCGCGGGCGGCCTCGTGCGCGCCTACTCGAGCGCGGTGAGCGAGGCGCTCGACCTCGCGCGGCCCGTGCGCCGCGCCGTGCTCACCGCGGTGCGCGTCGACGTGCCGCACGCCGACGCCGGGCGGCTCCACGGCGTCCTGCGCGACTGGTGCACCCACCACGGCGGCACGCTCGAGGGCGTCGACTACGGCGCGACGGCCGCGTTCACCGTCCTCGTCCCCCCGGCCGAGCTCGACCGGTTCGACGCCGGCCTCGCCGCCGCGTCGTCCGGCACCCTCGTCGCACGCCGCGGCGACAGCCGCGTCGTCGACGTCCCCGCCTGACCGCCTGCCCTCCACCCGCGAGGTAGAGCCCTGGTCGCGCGAGGTAGAGCCCTGGTCGCGCGAGATAGAGCCGTGGTCACGCGAAGTAGAGGCCCGGTCACGCGAAGTAGAGCCGTGGTCACGCGAAGTAGAGCCGTAGTCGCGTGAAGCGGATCTGCTCGCACGTCGATGACTGCCCGCTCGACCCGCCGGTGCAGGCGACCACGACAGGCCGGGGCGCCACCGCCGTCGGGCAGAGAGCCGAGAGCCGAGGCGAGGGCGACGCACCCGCCCGGCGCGTGCAGTGCCCGATCGACAAGGTCTCTACCTCGACCGACCAGGGCTCTACCCCGGCCGACCTAACCTCTACCTCGGCCGACCAGGGCTCTACCTCGGCGAACCAGGGATCTCCCTCGGCCGACCCGGGCTCTGCCTCCGCGTCAGGCGCTGACGCCGTCCGGGCCGACGACGGCGCCGTCGGGGACGCGGGCGGAGCCGCCCGGGTCGGCGAGCTCGGCGTCGCCGGTGACCGTCACGCCGGAGCCGAAGGTCCAGTCCCCGCGCACCGTGAGCGAGCGGGCCGCGCGCAGGGACGGGGTGCCGTCGTCGAACCGGGCGTCGAACGCGGCGATGGTCTTGTAGTGCGCGGGGTCGAGGTCCACGAACGGCGCGCTGGTGCGCGCGACGAACCGGTACGCGTCGTCGAGGTCGTAGACGTCGGAGCGGAGCACGAGGAGGTCGTTCGTCGTCTTCACCGGCAGGAACCGGTCGCGGCCGACCTCGATCGCGACGGCGCCGTCGAACACCTCGACCGCGGCCCCCATGGCGGACTCGATCTGCACGACCTCGGGCGACGACGGGTCGGTCGGGTCGACGGTCTTGGTGTTCTTGATGAGCGGGAGCTCGAGGACCCCGCCGGTGCGGTCGAGCTCGGCCGACAGCGCCTCGAGGTCGAACCACAGGTTGTTGGTGTTGAAGTACCGGTGCCGGCCGATGTCGGCGGCGGCGTCCTGGTCGTCGGCCGGGGTCTGTGCGGTCTCGCGCAGGACGAGGCGCCCGTCGCTGCGGCGCACGACGAGGTGGCCGCCCTTGCGGTCCGCGGGCGTGCGGCGTGCGACCTCGGCGGCGAACGGCGCCCCGCTGGCGGCGAACCACCCGGCCATCGCGGCGTCGGGCGCGGCCCCGAGGTTGTCGGAGTTCGAGACGCTCGCGTAGCGGTACCCGGCGTCGAGCAGCGCGCGCAGGGCGCCGGACGCGTAGAGGGCGGTGTACAGGTCGCCGTGGCCGGGCGGGCACCACTCGAGCTCGGGGTCGGCGGGCCAGTCGACGGGCGTGAGGTCGCTCGCGAGGAGCTTGGGCTCGCGGTTCTGCAGGAAGTCGAGCGGGAGGTCGTCGACCGCGAGGTCGTCGTGCGGGGCGAGCGCGGCGAGGGTGTCGGCCTGCGTGCGGAACGAGTTCATGAGCAGCAGCGGCAGGGGTGCGCCCGTCGCGCGCCGGGCGGCCCGCACCTGCGCGACGATGACGTCGAGGAAGGTCAGCGGCCCGCCGTCGGGGCGCTGCGGGTCGGCGTCGCGCACGGTGAGGAGCGACTTGGCGCGGTCCATGCCCATCGAGGTCCCGAGGCCGCCGTTGAGCTTGATGACCGCCGTGCGGCGCAGCGCCTCGCGGGCGGCGTCCTCGGGCACCTCGAGCTCGTCGCGGTGCGTGACGTCGGTGAGCGGCTCGACGTCGGCCTCCGGGATCATGCCGGTCGCGCCGGACTCGAGGAGCCGGTAGAACCGGGCGAAGACGTCGATGGCGGCGGGGGCGACGCCCGCGTCGCGCATGCGGTCGGTGGACTGGCTCAGGCCCTGGCTGCTCATGCCCCGATGGTAGGGGCGTGGCGCGGTCCGGGCCCGGTGCGGCGGTCGGCCGGAGCGCGGGTGAGACAGGGCTCACAGCCCTACCGTGGGCAGATGGCGGACGTCCTGCCCGACGACGTGGCGACCTGGCTCGGGTCGTGGTTCTGGGCGCCCGGCTACGACGTCGCTCGCGAGGTGCTGCAACGGGGCACCGCGGCGATCCTCGTCGTCGCGTTCCTCGTCGTCGTGCGGCAGTGGCGCCCGCTGCTGGGCGAGCGCGGGCTGCTGCCCGCCGCGACGTTCGTGGCGCGCACGACGTGGCGGGACGCCCCGAGCGTGCTCCGGTGGCGGTGCTCGGACCGGTTCGTCGCCGCGCTCGCGTGGGGCGGGGCGGGGCTGGCGGCGCTGCTCGTCGCCGGGGTGCCCCAGCGCGGGCCGTGGTGGCTGACGACGCTCGCCTTCCTCGTGCTGTGGGCGGCCTACCTGTCGGTGGTGAACGTCGGGCAGCGCTTCTACGGGTTCGGGTGGGAGTCTCTGCTGTGCGAGGTGACGTTCCTCGTGGGGTGGCTGGGCTCGTCGGGCGGGGGCGCCGCTCCCCCGCTGCTCGTGCTGCTGCTCGCCCGCTGGTGCCTGTTCCGGGTCGAGCTCGGCGCGGGACTCATCAAGCTCCGCGGGGACCGCGCGTGGCGCGACCTCACGGCCCTGGATTATCACCACGAGACGCAGCCCCTCCCCGGCCCGTTCTCGTGGCACGCGCACCACCTGCCGCGGTGGTGGCACCGCGTCGAGGTGGCGGGCAACCACGTGACGCAGCTCGTCGTGCCGTTCGCGCTCTTCGCGCCGCAGCCGGTCGCGAGCGTCGCGGGCGGGGTCGTGGTGCTCACGCAGGCGTGGCTGCTCGTGACGGGGAACTTCGCGTGGCTGAACTGGCTGACGATCGTGCTCGGGCTCGGTGTCGTGAGCGACGGCGCGTGGGCGGCCGTCGGGTCGTGGCTCGTGCCCGCGCTCGGTCGCGGCGAGGGGCCGGTGCCCGACGGCGGGGCCGCCCCGGGCGGCCCGGTCGCCCTCGTCGTGGCCGTGCTCGCGGTGTCGGCGCTCCTGCTCGTCCTCAGCGTGCGCCCGGCGCGCAACCTCGTCGCGCGCCGGCAGCTCATGAACGCGAGCTTCGAGCCGTTCCGGCTCGTCAACGCCTACGGCGCGTTCGGCTCGGTCTCGCGGCGCCGCGACGAGGTGGTGGTGGAGGGGACGACGGCCCGCTCCCCCGGGCCCGACGACTGGGTCGAGTACGTGTTCCGCGGCAAGCCGGGCGACGTGGGGCGCCGCCCGCCGCAGGTCGCGCCCTACCACCTGCGCCTGGACTGGCAGATGTGGTTCCTCGCGCTCGGGTCGCCCGGCACGCGCTGGTTCGAGGTGCTGCTGCTCCGGCTCCTGGAGGCCGACCGCCCGACCCTGCGGCTGCTCGCGGCAGACCCGTTCGCCGACGATCCCGACGGCCCCGCCCCGCGGTGGGTGCGGGCCCGCGTCTTCCGCTACCGGTACACGACGCGCGCCGAGCGGCGACGCACCGGCGACTGGTGGGTGCGCGAGGAGCGCGGGACGCTCGTCGACCCGGTCGACCGCAGGCGTCTGCGGCTGCTCCTGGGCCCGCGGGCCTGAGCGGCCGGCGGCGGGCCAGCCCCGCGCGAGCCGGCCCGCGGCGGCCCGGCGCGACGGTCCTACTCGAAGCGGGACGGGTCGCCCGCGCCGACGCGCACGACCTCGGGGGCGCCGTCGGAGAAGTCGACGACCGTCGTCGGCTCGCTCCCCCGCTCGCCGCCGTCGACGACCGCGTCGACGACGTGGTCGAGCTCCTCCTTGATCGCCCAGCCGTCGGTGAGCGCCTCCGTCGAGCCGGGGAGGATCAGCGAGCTTGACAGGATCGGCTCCCCGAGCGCGGCGACGATGGCCTGGGCGACGGCGTCCTCGGGGATGCGGACGCCCACGGTCTTCTTCTTGGGGTGCGCGAGGCGGCGCGGGACCTCGGAGGTCGCGCGCAGGATGAACGTGTACGGCCCGGGGGTGGCGGCCTTGATGGACCGGAACGCCGCGTTGTCGACCATGACGAAGTGTCCGAGCTGGGCGAAGTCGGCGCACACGAGCGTGAAGTGGTGCCGGTCGTCGAGGTGGCGGATGCGGCGGATGCGGTCGGCGCCCTCGCGGTCGTCCATGCGGCAGCCGAGCGCGTAGCCGGAGTCGGTCGGGTAGGCGACGAGCCCGCCGTCCTCGAGGAGGGCGACGACCTGCGCGATCGCGCGCGGCTGCGGGTTGTCGGGGTGCACGTCGAGGTAGCGGGCCATGGGGCGAGCCTAGGCCCGGGGCCGCGGTCCGGCCGCCGGGACCGCCGTCGTCGTGCACCCGGCCCCGGTGCCGCTACCGGGGCAGGTGCGCGGACACCCGGAGCAGCTCCGCCGGGCTGGCGTTGCCGCCGGAGCAGACGACGCCGACGCGCCGGCCGGCGAACCGGGCGGGGTCGGCGAGGACGGCGGCGAGGGCGGCGGCGCCCGCGCCCTCGGCGACGGTCCGGGCCGCGGTGAGGTAGAGCGCGGCGGCGCGGTCGATCGTGTCGTCGTCGACGAGGACGAAGTCGTCGAGGTGCTCGCGCAGGACGGCCTGGGTGAGCGCGAAGCCGGTGCCGGTGGCGAGGCCCTCGGCGCGCGAGGTGTTGGGCCGGGCGACGAGGTCGCGCGCGCGCCACGAGTCGTGCGCGGCGGGCGACGCGGCCGACTGCACGGCGACGACCTCGAGCCCGGGGGCGAGCGCCTGGGCGACGAGGCACGCCGCGGCCGCCCCGCTCCCCCCGCCCACGGGGACGACGAGCACGTCGAGGTCCGGCGCGTCGGCGAGGAGCTCGAGGTACGCCGTCGCGACCCCGGCGACGAGGAGGGGCTCGTTCGCCGCGCTGACGAGCCGGGAGCCGTCCTCGGCCGCGAGCGCCGTGGCGTGCTCGCGGGCGTCGTCGAAGGTGGTGCCGGTGAGGACGAGGCGGGCGCCGAGGTCGCGGACGGCGTCGGCCTTGGTGGGGTTGGGGTGGGTGGGCATGACGATGGTGCAGGGGGTGGCGGTGGTGCGGGCGGCGTGGGCGACGGCCTGGGCGTGGTTGCCGGTGGAGAAGGCGGTGACGCCGTGGGCGCGCTCGTCGGGGGTGAGGCGCAGGAGCAGGTTGAGGGCGCCGCGGACCTTGAAGGCTCCGGTGGGCTGGTGGTTCTCGTGCTTGACGACGACGTGGGCGCCGGTGGCGCGGTCGAGCGCGGGGTAGGTGCGGGTGGGGGTGGGCTGGAGGTGGGTGGCGAGGAGGCGGCGGGCGTCGAGGACGTCGCGCATCGTGGGCGGGGCGAGGTCTGCGGGGGCCATGGGTCCACGGTCCCGCGGGTCGTCTCATCGGTCCAATGCCTGTTCTGTGCGGAACGATCGATGCGATCTATGCTTCGCGCATGAGGGCGTGGACGTGGACCTGACGCGGCTGCGGGTGCTGGCGGCGGTGGCGCGCGAGGGGTCGGTGACGGGGGCGGCGCGTGCGCTGCACTACGCGCAGCCGTCGGTGAGCCACCATCTGGCGCGTCTGGAGGCGGAGGTGGGTGTGCCGCTGACGGAGCGGCACGGCCGGGGTGTGCGGCTGACGGCGGCGGGTCGGCTGCTCGCGGCGCGGGCGGAGGAGATCCTGGGGCGCGTGGGTGCGGCGCGCGAGGAGCTGGACGCCCTGGTCTCGTTGTCGGCGGGCCGGGTGCGGCTGGCGGCGTTCCCGTCGGCGCTGGCGACGCTGGTGCCCGACGTCGTGGGTCGCCTGGCGCGCGAGCACCCGGGTCTGGGCGTGGGGCTGGTGGAGGCGGAGCCGCCGGAGGCGCTGGACGCGCTGCGGCGCGGTGCGGTGGACGTGGCGCTGGTGTTCGAGCACGACCGGTCGCCGCTGGACACCGACGGGCTGCGCGCGGTGCCGGTGCTCGCGGAGGAGCTGTTCCTGGTCCGTCCGGGTGCCGACCCGTACCCCGGTGCGCACGACGACACCCGCGACGACCCGAAGAGCGACGCCGCGGCGTCGTCCGCGGAGGGGCCGGCGGATCTCGCACCGCTCGCGGACGCGGCGTGGATCGCGGGCTGCGAGCGGTGCCGGGCGGACCTGGTGGGCCGGTGCGAGCGCGCGGGGTTCACGCCGCGCGTCGCGTTCGAGACGGACGACTACGTCGCGGTCCAGGCGCTGGTGGCGTCGGGCGTGGGGGTGTCCCTGCTGCCCGCGCTGGCGCTGCGGGCGCACCGGGACCCGCGCGTGGTGGTGCGCCCGCTGCCGGGCGCGGCGCGCCGCGTGCTCGCGGTCACGTACGGGGAGCGCCCTTCCCCGGGGGCGACGGCCGTGGTCGAGGGCCTGGTGCGCGCGGCGGGCTGACCGTCAGGCGGGCACGACGACGGCGGGCGCCGCGAGCACGAGGAGCACGACGCACACGCCCGCGACGGCCATGGAGAGCGCGAACGGGGCGCGGCTGCGCGGGCGTGCGACCCCGACGGCGCCGGCCGCGAGGGCGAGCACGAGCGCCCCGGCGCCGAGAACCCACGTCACCGGGCCGGGGGGCGTCGGGGGTGCGACCACGACGAGCAGGGACGCCGCGGCGAGCAGCACGGGCGCGAGCACGGAGCTCGCGCGGCGCCCGAGCCGGTGCGGCAGGCCGCGGACGCCCGTGGCGGCGTCGTCCTCGAGGTCGGGCAGGGTGTTCGCGACGTGCGCGCCGACGCCGAGCAGCGCGGCGGCCGCGACGGCCCACGGGGCGGGACGGCCGTCGCCGGGGGCGGCGAGCACGACGAACACGGCGAGCAGGCCGAAGGACACGGCGTACGGGGCCCAGGACCACCACGTGGCCTTGAGCCGCGCGTTGTACGACCACGCGACCCCGACGGCGACGACGTGCACCACCCCGGGCAGCGGCCCGGTCGCGAGGGACAGCGCGAGGCACACGGCGAGCGCCACGAGCGCCGCCGTGCGCAGGGTAGCGGCCGTGACGAGGCCCGACACCACGGGCTTGTCGGCGCGCCCGACGGCGACGTCGCGGCGCGCGTCGAGCCAGTCGTTGGACCAGCCGACGGAGAGCTGGCCGGAGAGGACGGCGAGCGCGACGAGCGTCGTCGTGCGGGCGCCCGCACCGATGCCCGCGGAGAGCGCGAGGGCGAACGCGGTGACCATGACGGTGGGCGGGAAGTGGCTCGCGACCACGAGCCCGCGCACGAGCCCTCGCGAGCGACCGGTCACCATGGCGGCAACCTAGCCCGCCCCCGGCCCGCGCGCCCGGTGCCGGGCCGGTCGTCGCGGCGCACCCCTCCCCCCCGCGCGGGCGGACCGGGCCGGTGGGACGATGCGGGCATGTCGCGCGTCGTCGCCGTCGGGACCTCGCTTCCCGCGCATGCGTACCGCCAGGACGAGATCTCCCGGGTCACGAGCGAGCTGCTCACCGACGACCCGGTCCGCCGTGCGCTCACGCGCCGGCTGCACGCCCACGCGGGCGTCGAGACCCGTCATCTCGCGCTGCCCCTGGAGGACTACGGCGGGCTGTCGTTCGGCTCCGCCAACGACGCCTTCCTCGCGCTCGGGACCGACCTCGCGGAGCAGGCGTGCCGCGCGGCGCTCGACGACGCGGGCCTGCGCCCGGACGAGGTCGACCACGTGGTGCTGACCACGGTCACGGGCGTGGGCGCGCCGACGCTCGACGTGCTCGTCGCGGCCCGGCTGGGCCTACGACCGGACGTGCGCCGCACGCCTTCGTTCGGGTGGGGCTGCGCCGGGGGCGCGGCGGGCCTGGCGCGGGCGGACGACCTGCTGCGAGGGCGCCCGCGGGACGTCGCGCTCCTCGTCGCCGTCGAGCTGTGCTCCCTGACGCTGCAGCGCACCGACCCGTCGACGGCGAACCTCGTGGCGTCGGGACTGTTCGGCGACGGCGCGGGGGCGGCCGTCCTCGTCGGGGACGAGCACCGCCTCGCCCGCCGCCCGGGCCCGTACGGGCGGGCGGGCGCGGGCGTGCGCGCCCGGGGCGTGCGCGTCGTCGACTCGCGCTCGCACCTGCACGCGGGCACGACGGGCGACCTGGGGTGGCGCGTCGGCGACACGGGGTTCGAGATCGTGCTGTCGGCACGCCTGCCCGAGCTCATCGGTGCGCACCTGCTGGGCGACGTCAAGGCGCTGCTCGCCGAGCACGACCTCGAACCGGCCGACGTCGGGGCGTGGGTCGTGCACGCGGGCGGCCCTCGCGTCCTGGACGCCGTCCGCGACACCCTGGGACTCGCCGAGGAGGACCTCGCGCTCAGCCGGGCGTCCCTGCGCGACGTGGGGAACCTGTCGTCGGCGTCCGTGCTGCACGTGCTCGGCGCGACCCTGGCCCGCACGGACGTGCCACCCGGCGCACCGGCCGTCCTCATGGCGTTCGGCCCCGGGGTGAGCACCGAGCTCGTCCTGCTGCGGCTCGACGGCCGCGGCCCGCGCCGGGCGCCCGCGCGACAGGCCGGTCACGCTGCCGGGCACGCGCCCGCCCCGGGCGAGGAGGTCCACGGATGAGCCTCGCCTGGTACGTGGTGCTCGTCGGCGCCACCGCCGTCGAACGGCTCGCCGAGCTCGTCGTCTCGGCCCGCAACGCCCGCTGGTCGTTCGCCCGGGGCGGCGTCGAGTCGGGCCGCGGGCACTTCCCCGCGATGGTCGCGCTGCACACGGGGCTGCTCCTCGCGTGCGTGGCCGAGGCGTGGCTCGCCGACCGGCCGTTCCTGCCGTGGCTCGGCTGGCCCATGCTCGTCCTCGTGCTCGCGAGCCAGGGCCTGCGCTGGTGGTGCATCGCGACCCTCGGGCCGCGGTGGAACACGCGCGTCATCGTCGTGCCGGGCCTGCCGCTCGTCGCGCGCGGCCCCTACCGGTGGCTGCGCCACCCCAACTACGTCGCCGTCGTGGTCGAGGGCGTCGCGCTGCCGCTCGTGCACTCGTGCTGGATCACCGCCGTCGCGTTCACGCTGCTCAACGCCATGCTCCTGGCCCGCTTCCGCATCCCTGCCGAGGAGCGCGCCCTCGCCCGCGCGACGGCGGTCGGCGCCGACGCGCACCCGGCCGTGCCGTGACCCCTCCCCGCCCGACCGACGCCCGCGCGGCCGACCGCCGCGTCGACGTGCTGGTCGTCGGCGGCGGGCCCGTCGGGCTCGCCGCCGCCCTGCACGCCCGCCGCGCGGGGCACGACGTCCTCGTGGTCGACCGCCGCGCCGGCGTCATCGACAAGGCGTGCGGCGAGGGGCTGCTCCCGGGCGCGCTCGCCGCGGTCCTCGCCCTCGGCGTCGACCCGCCGGGCCACCCGCTCGCCGGCATCAGCTACCGCGACGCCACCCGCCACGCCGACCACCCGTTCGCCGCCGGCCCGGGCCGCGGCGTGCGGCGCACCGCGCTGCACGCCGCCCTGCGCGAGCGCGCGCTCGCCGAGGGTGTCGCGATCGAGCACGCCACGCTCCGGGCGCTGCGCCAGGACGCCCGCGGGGTCGACGTCGTGCTCGGAGCGGTGCGAGGACCCGCCGGGGAGGCTCCCGGGGCGGACGGCGGTGCGGACGACGTCGTCCGCGCGGCCCGGGTGCTCGGCTGCGACGGGCTGCACTCCACCGTGCGCCGTCTGACCGGGCTCGACGCCCCGCCGCGCGGGAGCGCCCGGTTCGGCCTGCGCACCCACTACCGGCTCGCCCCGTGGAGCGACCTCGTCGAGGTGCACTGGGCGCCGCACGCCGAGGCGTACGTCACCCCCGTCGCGGCCGACGTCGTCGGCGTCGCCGTCCTCTCCCACCGCGACGGCACCCGTTCCACGCCGCGAGGAGCGCACCACGGGCTCGACGCGTTCGGCGAGCTCGCGGACCGCGCGCGCGACGCCCCCGTGCTCGGGCGCGTCCGCGGCGCGGGACCCCTGCGCCAGCGCGCCCGACGCCGCACCGCCGGGCACGTGCGCCTGGTCGGCGACGCGTCCGGGTACGTCGACGCGCTCACCGGGGAGGGCGTGCGCGTCGGGCTCGCCCAGGCCGAGGCCGCCGTGCGCCACCTCGACGACCCGGCCGCGTACGAGCGGGCCTGGGCCCGCGCCACGCGCGACTACCGCGTCCTCACCTCCGGCCTGCTCGCCTGGGCGGGCAGCCCCGCCCGCCGCGCCATCGTCCCCGCCGCGAGCGCCGCGCCGTGGCTGTACGGGGCGGTCGTGGAGCGCCTGGCCCGCTGACGACGCCGCGCTGTGGGCACCTGCGGTTACCGTGCGGCCATGACCTCGCTCGACCTGCACGTCGTCCCTGACCGTTTCCTGCTCGGCCACGTCCCGGGCGCCACGTTCCCCGAGGACGACGAGTGGGTCGCGCTCGTGCGCGCCCCCGAAGGGCTCACGGTCGTGCGGCACGCGTCCCCGTTCGACGACGCCGAGCGGTGGGCGGGGTTCTACGGCTCGGCCCACGGGCTGGAGACGACGGGGGTGCTCGCGTCCGTCGTCGGGCCGCTGGGCGAGGCCGGCGTGCCGGTGTTCGTCGCGTCCACGTTCCACGCGGACCTCGTGCTGGTCCCGGAGGCGCGGCTCGAGCAGGCCACCCGGGTGCTGCGCGACGCCGGGCACGCGGTCGCCGCTCCTCGGTGATCTCCGGGTCACCGCCCGTCGTCGCGCACGGTCCCCGCACCGGTAGCATGCGCGGATGCGAGCGCGAGGGTGGGTGGCGGCGGCGGCCGTGGTGCTGAGCACGGCGGTCCTGGGCGGGTGCGGGTCCGGCGGTACGGGCCCGGCGGACGGGACCGCGGGATCGCAGGCGGCGAGCAGCGCCGCGCCGTCGCCCGCCACGGCTGTCCCGGCGGAGGACGAGGCCGCTGACGACGCCGCGACCTGCGTCGCCTCCAGCGACGTCATGACGATCGTGGAGAACGCCGACCTCGGCCTCGCCGACGGCCGCATGGCGGAGCCGGAACGCGACGGCTGGTACGAGCTCGCCACCCGCGTGCTCGGCCGCCTGCCGTCCGGCGGGGACAGCGCCGTGCAGACGGCGGTCGCCGACCTCCAGGCGGCCGCGCCGGCCGTCGCGGTCGGGACGTTCGCGGAGTCGACCGGCGTGGGGTCCCCGGAGTGGTCGCAGGCCCAGGCAGACCTCGGCGACGCGTGCGAGGCGCTCGGTACTCCGCTGACGATCGCCCCGTTCACCGGCGGCTGACCCGACGCCCGGCCGCCGCGCCACCGCTCTCGGCGGCCCGCGCCACCGCTCTCGGCGGCACAGCCGGTCACCCCCGCGCCGCTGCCCTCTCCGCCCGGTCGAGCAGGTCGCGCGCGCGGTCACGCGGGAGGAACGCGAGGAGCGCGTCCTTCTCCCCCACGCGCACCCGCTCGGCCACCTCGAAGCCGAGGGCACGCATCCGGGCGTGCGCCCGCTCGTTCGCCGCGTCCGGCTCGACGACGATCCGGTCCACCCGCGGGTCGGCGAAGCAGAACCCGACGACCAGCGGACCGATGGCGGCCCACAGGTCCGCCCCGCGCGGGCCCCGGCCGCCGAGCAGGAAGTGCAGCCCGACGTCGCCCGGCGCCACCGCGTACGCCTCGCCGACGGGGTCGTGCTCCGGCTCGTACGTCTGCAGGAGCGCGACGGGGGCGTCGTCCCACCGCACGAGGAACGCGTGGTGCGTCGGCAGCGACCCGACGTACGCGTACAGGTCGCGCAACTCCGTCCGGGACAGGTCCCCGAGGCCCCAGAACCGTGCCCACGGCCGGGTCACCCAGGCGTGCAGCACGTCGAGGTCCGCGTCCGGGTCGAGGACGCGCAGCGTCAGGCGACCGCCGCCCGGCGCGCGGTGGGAGAGGAGCAGCTCGCCGGGCGCACCGGTGGGCAGGCGGCCGGGGGCGGGCAGGTCGGTCGCGGTCATCGGGTCTCCTCGTGGCGCAGCAGGGCCCAGTCGGTCACGACGGGCACGGTCTCGGCGTCGGCCCAGGCGGCGAGCCGGTCGGCGAAGTGGGGCGAGCGCGGGTCGCCGCTCGCGCCGAACGGCACGCCCCAGCGGCTCGCGTCCCGGTCGGCGAGGTCCCACACCCAGCGCGCGACCGACCCGCGCACGCACACGTCGCTGACCCCCGGCACGCTCGCGGTGCAGCGCACGGTGTCCGTGTCGCCGCCGAGCGGCACGTCCGGCACGCGCGGGACCGGGGCGCCCGGCACGTCGAGGAGCACGTGCAGCCCGAGCACGCGGTGGGTGTCGCCCCACACCGGCGCCGAGCCCGACATGCCGTCCCGCGCCCGCACGACGTCGGCGAGCGCGGCCCACGCGAGCGCGGCGCCGTCGAGCCCGAGCCACGCGGCGCCGAGCAGCGCGGGCAGCGCGTCGGCGACGCGCGCGGTGACGGCCAGCCACGGCGCGAAGACCGGGTCGAGGCCGTGGGGCGCGTGCAGGGACGCGAGCGCGGGGTGCGCCGCGACCCGGCCGACGAGCGCGCCGCGCCACGCCGCGAAGAGCGCCGCGTCGGCGCTGTCCGCGTCCATGCGGCGGTCCCACGCGCGCAGCCGCCCCGCCGCGCGGACCGTCGCGGGGTCGGGACGCACGCCGGTGCCGCGCTCGGCCTCGGTCTCGGCTCCGGCCCCGCCGCCCGGGCCGCCGACGTCGCGGTCGAGCCACCCGAGCAGGTCGTCCGCGCCGCCGAGCAGCGTGTCCGCGTGGACGCGCGACTGGTCCGCCGCGGTCGCGTCGTCGCCCGCTGCCGCGAGCAGCGCCCGGATCCGCCGCGCGCGGTGCGGCGGGGCGTACGTGCGGCCCAGGTCGAGGTCGGGCCGCGCGGGCCGCTCGTTCGCGTCGACCGCGACGTCGTCGACGACCACGGGCGGGGGCGGCACGACCCACGGGCGGGCCCGCCCGGCGTCGGCCCACCCCGGGAGCGGCAGCGCGCGCTCGGCCGGGTCGCGGCGAGGCACGCGCCCCGCCGTCATCGACAGCACGGTCTCGCGGTCGGCCGCCAGCACGCGGTCGACCGGGTCGACCCAGGTCGCGAACGCGTCCGTCACGCCGCGCGCCGACCGGACCCGCAGGAGCCGTCGCCACGCGGCGACCCCGAGGTCGGCGTCCACGCGTGCGGGCAGACGCACGGCGAACGTCCGGCCCGGGTCGTCGGGCCCGCCCGTGACGACGACGCCGCGCGCCGTCTCGATCGTCTCCACCCGGCGCTCGACCGGGCCGCCCGCCGCGCGCACCCGGACCGTGGCGACGACGACGTCCGCCGCCTCCGGACCGTCGGGCCCCTCCGCGACGACCCCGCCGTCCGCCGTGCGGTGGAGCCGCTCCGCGACGACGTCCACGTGGTGCGCCATCGCGTTCGTCACGCCCCACGCCGCCGCGCCCGCGTGCCCGAAGTGCGGGACCCCCGGGACGCCCGGGAACGCGAGCCCGACGACGTCGTACGCGTCGCACGCCAGGCGCACCTGCTGGTAGACGCCCGGCAGCTCCAGCAGGCGGTGCGGGTCGCCCGCGAGCAGCGGCGCCCCGGCGCGCGTCCTGGCGCCCGCGAGCGCCCACGCGTTCGACCCCGAGCCGGGTCCGCCGTCGGCCGCGAGCAGGTCGAGCACCGTGGCGGTGGTCACGTCGGGGCGGGATCGCGCGACGGCGGCCCCGAGGGTGCGCGCGACGTGGTCGCGCCACAGCACGTGGCCGAACCCGGAGAACAGGACGTGCGCGACGAGGAAGACGCCGAGGGGCGCCCACGCGGGCCACGGCTCGTGCGGGGGCAGGTCGCCCCCGCCGGGCCACGCCGGGTCGGCGAGGGCGTGCATCTCGGGCACGTCGCGCCCGCGGTCGAGACCGTCGTCGACGCCCGCGGTGTACGCGTCGACCCAGGCGCGGTCGTCGTCCGCGAGCGCCGCGTAGGCGCGGCGCGCGGTGTCGGCGAGGCGGACGCGGTGGGCGAACCGGTCCCAGGCGAGGCCCGGCTCGCCCAGGCGCTCGGCGAGCCGCCCCTCGGCGCGCCACCGGTCGACCTCGATCTGCCAGCCGCGGTCGAGCGCGGTGACGTACCCCTGGCCGCGCGCGAGCGCGAGCTCGTCCGTGGCGCGCACGTGCGGGACGCCCCACGCGTCGCGGTGCACCTCGAACCCGCCGGGGCCCGCCGTCACGTCAGCCCTCCCGCGCGGCGGGGTTGGCGAGCGTGCCCGCGTACAGCAGGGACGCGGACTGGTCGGCGAGGTCGACCATCTGGAGCGTGTTGCGCAGCTGCAGGCGGTTGAGGCACGAGTGCGCGAACCGCGGGGCGCGCAGGTCGACGCCGCCGCGCAGGTCGGGGTGGTCGGCGCGGTGGGCGTCGAGGCACTGGGCGACGAGACGCCAGAACCGGTCCTCGGCCAGCACGCCGTCGCCGGCGAGGATCGCGGCGAGGTGGCGCAGGACGCCGTCGAACACGTCGGTGAAGATCGCGAGCGCCTTCTCCTCGTCGTCGACGACGGCGCGCACCCGCTCGACGCCGGGCGGGAGCGGCGCGTCGCCGAGGACGGCGACCTCCTCGCCGACGTCCTTCATGACCGCGCGGACCACGACGTGGTCGCGCAGGACGAGGATGAGGTTCTCGCCGTGCGGCATGAACGCGAGGTCGTGCGCGAGGAGCGCGTGGGCGAGCGGGCGCAGGTAGGCGTCGAGGTAGGCGCGCACCCAGTCGGCGGGGTCGAGCCCGGAGGCGCGCACGAGCGCGGTCGCGTGCGCGGCGCCGTCGGGGTCGCGGTGCAGGAGCGCGGCCATGGTGGCGAGGCGCTCCCCGGGCGCGGTGCGCGGCACGGGGCTCTCGCGCCACAGGGCGGCGAGCATCTTGCGGTGCGGGGACGGCGTGGCGGTGCGGTGGTAGACGTCACCGGTGTACCCGATCGAAACGAGCTCGCGCAGCACGGTGAACCCGCGGCCGCCGAGCTCCGGGTCGGCGGCGACGAGGTCCGCGACCCAGTCGTTGATCGCGGGGGTGTCGCGCATGTACGCGGGCGACAGCCCGCGCAGGAACCCCATGTTCTGGATCGCGAGCGCGACCTTGACGTAGTGGCGGCCGGGCCGGGTGAGGTTGAACAGCGTGCGGATCGACTGCTGCGGCTGGTACTCGTCGGCGCCCGGCCCGAGCGGGACGAGGTCGCCGCGCGCGACGTCGGCCGCGAACGTGATGGGCACGCGGTGCTCCCACTGCCACGGGTGCACGGGGAGGTAGAGGTAGTCGGCCGGGTCGAGGCCGCGCGCGGCGAGCCGGTCCGCGAACGCGGCGCGCTCGTCGGGCGTGAGCTCGGCCCCGTAGTGCGTCTCCTCGTCGAGCCCGGCGCCGAGCGCGAGGTGGGTGTGCTCGCGCCGCGCGGCGAGCCACAAGAGGCGCACGCGGCCGCCGTTCTCGGGCGCGTACGCGCGGTACTCCGCCAGGCCGAACCCGATGCGCCCGTTGTTCGCGACGAACCCCGGGTGCCCCTCCGTCATGGCCGCCTCGACCTGCTGGAACGACGCGTCGAGGAGGTCGGTGGCGCTCGGCCCGCCGGTGCGCGCGTACCGCTCGAGCTTCGCGGTCGCGCTCGCGAGCGTGGACGACACCTCCTCGAGGTAG
The DNA here is from genome assembly GCF_040546915.1 of Cellulosimicrobium sp. 4261. Classification (NCBI taxonomy): domain Bacteria; kingdom Bacillati; phylum Actinomycetota; class Actinomycetes; order Micrococcales; family Promicromonosporaceae; genus Cellulosimicrobium; species Cellulosimicrobium sp. 4261. The sequence continues at coordinate 250,400 of NZ_JBEPOQ010000002.1, read as the reverse complement.
GTGGCGAGCAGGTCGTCGGGGATGCGCAGGTCGGGCTGGAGCTCGACGACGAGGTCGAGCGCGTCGACCGTCAGCTCGCGGGGCGCGCCGGCGCGGTCCGCACCCGCCGGGGCGCCCGCGTCGTCCGGCAGGTCCGGCCGGTCCTGCGTGGGGCGTCCGTCCGTCACGGTGCGCCGGATCGACGCCTCGTCGAGCACCCAGTGCTCGAGCGCGTACCGCCGCGCGCGGAAGCGGTACTCCACCGAGCCGCCCGCGACGGGCAGCACGTACTCGCCCCACCCGTTCGTCTCGACCGGCCAGACCTCCGCGCGCGGCGCGAGCAGCCGCTCGTGGGTGAGCTCGGCGATGGTCTTCGCGACGAGGTGGCGGTGCGCGCGCTCGGCGAGGTCGGGGCGCAGGTGCGGGGCGAGGTCCACACCGTCGCCGAGCGGGCTCGCGTCGAGGTCCGCACGCGTCGCGACGGCGAGGTGCGCCGTCTTGCCCGGGAGGTCCACCTCGCGCAGCACGCGGAACCCCGCCGCGGCGTTCTTCGCCGCGATCGCGGCGTTGCGCACGTCCGGCTCGACGACGACACGGCGGGCGCCACGGCCCGCGGGGGCCAGGCAGAACCGCACGACGGCGCCCATCACGGCCGAGGTGAACCCGCCGCGCGGGGGCCCGGGCGGGGGCGCGACGAGCAGGTGCATCCCGACGTCGCCGGGCTCCAGGAGCGCGGCGGCCGCGGGGACGTCGGCGAGCGTGACGCGCGCCGGGTCGTACGTCTCCACGAGGAACGCCGGCGCACCGTCGACCCGGCCGAGCCACGCGTCCTGGTGCGGGTCGGCGCGGACCGCCGCGAGGTAGTCGCGCACGCCGTCGACGTCGAGGTGGCCCAGCTGCCAGAACGCCGAGCGGGGGTGCGCGAGCCAGCCCTGCACGAGCGCGGCGTCGCGCGCCGGGTCGACGGGCTCGAGCGAGACGTCCGCGCGGCCGTCGCCGAGCCGGACCCGCACCGTGAAGGCGGCGCCCGGGCTCGCGCCCGACGCGACAGCGTCAGGCAGGGCGACGTCCCGCGCCGTCGTCGTGGTGGCGCTCATCGGGCCTCCCCTGCCGTGCGCTCGCCTGCCGCGACGCGCGCCGCGGCGTCCGACGTGGCGGGGGTCGTCGTGGGAGTGGTGGCCGGGGACGGAGGACCCGAGGGAGCCGCGTCGTCGGGCAGGCCGAACGTCTGGAACGCGATGCGCTCCTCCACCGGGTACACCTCGCGCCCCGTGACGGTGCGCAGCACGACGGCGTTGCGCCACGCGGCGAACCCGAGGTCCGGCGCGGTGATGCCGTGGGTGTGCTCCTCGCCGTTGAGCACGTGGACCCGGCGCGCGTGGTCGACCGTGTAGTCGCGTGCGACGTCGAACCGCCCGAGCTCGTCGAACCGGAGCAGGTGGCGCACCGGGTCGAGGAACGCCGGGACCGAAGCGGCGTAGCCCGTCGCGACGACGAGCGCGCGCGTGCGGCGCTCGACCTCCCGCCCGAGCTGCGCGTGCCGCAGCCGCAGCACGTACTCCCCCGCCGGGGCGGCGGCGCCGGCCCGCCCTGGCACGCTCTCGTCGTCGCGCCCGCCGGTGGTCGGCTCGTAGCGCGCGGCGACGACCTCGGTGTCGGTGAGCAGCGTCGTCGGCACCGGGCGGTCGAGGCTCAGGCGGTACAGCGCGTCGTAGATCTCGTCCACGAGGTCGCCGCTGATCCCCTTGTACAGGCCCCGCTGCTCACGGCCGAGGAGCTGGCGCAGCTCGAGCGGCAGCGCGTGGAAGTGGTCGGTGTACTCCGGCGACGTCATCTCGAGCGTGAGCTTCGTGTACTCCATGGGGAAGAAGCGCGGCGAGCGCGTCACCCAGTCGAGGCGGTACCCGGGGCGCCGCGCGTCGCCGTGGACGCCGTCGAGCAGGTCGCGGTAGACCTCGGCGGCCGACTGGCCGCTGCCCACGACCGTGACCGAGCCCGCCGCCGCGAGCGCGTCGCGGTGCGGCAGGTACTGCGCGCTGTGCACGAGCGGCCCCGCGCCCGGGTGCTCGCCGCGCGCGACCTCGTCCGCGAGCGCCCGCAGCGCGGGCGGCAGCACCGGGGACGTGCCGACGCCGAGCACGAGGTGGCGGCCCCGGTGCTCCTCGGTACCGGTGACGCTCCCGTCGGGCGCGAGCGTCTCGGCCCGCACGACGAACGCGTCGGCGGCCGGGTCGTGCTCGACGGCGACGACGCGCCGCGACCAGCGCAGCGAGCCCAGGCGGGCCGCGACCCAGCGGCAGTACGCGTCGTACTCGGCGCGCAGCGGGTAGAACGACTCGCGGATGTAGAACGGGTAGAGCCGGCCCGTGGCCTTGAGGAACGCGAGGAACGAGTACGGCGACGTCGGGTCCGCCATCGTGACGAGGTCGGCGAGGAACGGGACCTGGATCGTCGCGCCCTCGATCATCATGCCGGGGTGCCAGCGGAACTCGGGCGCGGCGTCGAGGAACACGGCGTCGACGTCGTCGAGGGGCGCGGACAGCGCGGCGAGGCCGAGGTTGAACGGCCCGATCCCCACGCCGACCACGTCGCGCACGCGCGCCGGGTCGTGGGGCGCCGGGGCGGGGCCGCTCGTCGTGGGAGCGGTCGTGGTCATCGGGTCACCGCCCCGGCGGTCGCGAGCGACGCCACGAGGTCCGCGGCGTGCGCCGCGACGTCGTCGTCGTGCAGCAGCTCGTCGCGCTCGACGAGCGCCTGGGCGGTCGTGCGCACGAGGTCGAGCACGTGGCGCACGTCCGCGAGCGTGACGGTCGGGTTGAGCAGCGTGAGCTTGAGGCACGGGACGCCGTCGAGCACGGTCTTGGCGACCACCGCGCGACCGGACTCGAACAGCACCCGCCGCACGAGCGGCACGAGGCGGTCCGCGTGCGCCGCGGACAACCCGGGCGGCTCGTACCGGAACAGGACCGTGGAGAGGTCCGTCCGGCCCAGCACCCGCAGGTCGGGGTCGTCCGCGAGGTCGGCGTGCACCTGCGCGGCGAGGTCGCACACGGCGTCGACCATCGCGCCGACCCCGCCGGGCCCGAGCGCGCGCAGCGTCGTCCAGAGCTTGAGCGCGTCGAAGCGGCGGGTCGTCTGGAGCGACACGTCGACCTGGTTCGGCTCGGCGTTCTCGCGCGGGTTGAGGTAGTCCGCGTGGTGCGCGACGCGCTCCAGGTCGGCGCGCTCGCGCACGAGCAGCGCGCTCGCGGACACGGGCTGGAAGAACGCCTTGTGGTAGTCGACCGTCACCGACCGCGACCGCTCGATGCCGTCGAGCAGGTGCCGGCGCGTCGGGGACACCAGGAGCCCGCACCCGTAGGCGGCGTCGACGTGCAACCACACGTCGGCCGCGTCGCACACGTCCGCGACCGCGGCGAGCGGGTCCACGCAGCCGCGGTCGGTCGTGCCGGCGGTCGCGACGACCGCCATGACGACCTCGCCCGCGGCGTGCGCCGCGTCGACGGCGGCCGCGAGCGCCGCGGGCACGACCCGACCGTCGGCGTCGGCCTCGACCCGCACGACCGCGTCGTCGGCGAGACCGAGCAGGAGGGCCGAGCGCGCGACGCTGAAGTGGCTCGACCCCGCCGCCAGGACGCGCAGGCGCGGCAGGACGGCCGAGCGCCCGAGCCCGTCCCGGGCGGCGCGCTCGACGGTGCGCTCGCGGGCGAGGAAGAGCGCGTGGAGGTTGGACTGCGTGCCGCCCGACGTGAGGACGCCGTCGCCGGCGACGTACCCGACGCGGCCCGCGGTCCAGGCGACGACGCGACGCTCCATGAGGGTCGCGACGGTCGACTGGTCGTAGGTGTCGACGGACGTGTTGATCGCGGCGAGCAGGGCCTCGGCACCGACCGCGGGCAGCGCGACCGGGCAGTTGAGGTGCGCGGTGTAGGCCGGGTGGTGGAACCACACGGCGTGGGTCGCGTAGAGGTCGGCGGTCTCGCGCAGCGCCGTGTCGGTCCCGACGCCGGGGCCGTCGAGGTCGGTGGCGTCGACGAGCGCGGCCAGGTGGGCGCGGCTGGCGCCGGACCAGGGCTGGTCGACGGCGGCCACGCGCGCGGCGACGTCGTCCACGACGGCGTGCAGGGTGCTGGCGTAGGCGCCCGCGGTCGCGCCGGTGAGCAGCGCCGGGGCGGTCGGGGTACCGTGCGCGGGCGCGACGGATCGTGCTGAGAGCATGCGAGGCTCCAGGACGGGGAGAGGACCGCCGCGGAGCACGGCGGGGCAACCTGAGGTTTGCCTTGCCTAACCTAGCGCAGCGCGGTCCCCCGTCAAGGGTGACCTGCGCCACGTCGCCGTGGACGCGTGGCCACGCCGGGGAGAGGATGGCAGTCGCCCGTCCTGGTGCCCGAGGAGGCCGTGTGGAACCCACCGTCGCGACGACCCGTCCTGCGATCGTCACCGTGGACGACGACCCCGGGGTCTCGCGCGCGGTCGCGCGCGACCTGCGCCGCCGCTACGGCGACCGCTACCGGATCGTGCGCGCCGAGTCGGGTGCGGAGACGCTCTCCGCGCTGCGCGAGCTCGCGCTGCGGGGCGAGGACGTCGCCGTCGTCCTCGCCGACCACCGCATGCCCGGCATGACGGGCGTCGAGCTGCTCGAGCAGGCGATGGACCTCTTCCCCGCGGCGCGGCGCGTCCTGCTCACCGCCTACGCGGACACCGAGGCCGCGATCGAGGCGATCAACGTCGTCGACCTCGACTACTACCTGCTCAAGCCGTGGGACCCGCCCGAGGAGAAGCTCTACCCCGTCGTGGACGCCCAGCTCGAGGCGTGGTCCGCGACCGACCGGCGCCGCCCGGCCGAGACCGTCGTCGTCGGGCACCGGTGGTCGGCACGCTCGTCGCAGGTGCGCGAGTTCCTCGCGCGCAACCGCGTGCCCTACCGGTGGTACCCGTCGGAGTCCGCCGAGGGGGCGCGCCTGCTCACGGCCGCGCAGGCCGACGGCGAGACCCTCCCCCTCGTCGTCACGCCCGAGGGCGAGCCCCTCGTCGCGCCCGACGACGCGACGCTCGCCGAGCGCGTCGGGCTCGCCACGCGACCCACGGCCGACTTCTACGACCTCGTCGTCGTGGGCGGCGGGCCCGCGGGGCTCAGCGCGGCGCTCTACGGGGCGTCGGAAGGGCTGCGGACGGTGCTCGTCGAGCGCACCGCGACCGGCGGACAGGCCGGGCAGAGCTCGCGCATCGACAACTACCTCGGGTTCCCCGACGGGATCTCGGGCGCCCAGCTCGCCGAGCGCGCGCGCCGCCAGGCCGTGCGGTTCGGCGCCGAGATCGTCACGACGCGCGACGCCGTCGAGCTCGACGTCGACGGCCCGGCCCGCTCGGTGCGGTTCCCCGACGGCACGTCGATCGACGCGCACACCGTCATCCTCGCGTCCGGCGTCTCCTACCGGCTGCTCGACGGCCCGGGCCTCGCGGACCTCGTGGGCCGCGGCGTGTTCTACGGCTCGGCGCTCACCGAGGCGTCCGCGTGCCAGGACCAGGAGGTGTACGTCGTCGGGGGCGCGAACTCCGCCGGGCAGGCGGCGCTGTACCTCGCGCGCGAGGCCAAGCAGGTCACGCTCGTCGTGCGGGGCGACTCGCTCGCCCGGTCCATGTCGTCCTACCTCGTCGAGCAGGTCGAGGCCCACCCGCGCGTGCGGGTCCTCACCCGCACGGAGGTGGTCGCGGCGTCCGGCGACGACCACCTGGAGCACCTCGAGCTGCGCGACCTCGACGCCGCCACCACCACGCGCGTCGAGTGCGGGTGGGCGTTCGTGTTCATCGGCGCCGCGCCCCGCACCGACTGGCTCGACGGCGTCGTCGCGCGCGACCCCCGCGGGTTCGTGCTCGCGGGCCCCGACCTCCTGCACGACGGCGCACCGCCCGCCGGGTGGACGCTCGACCGCCCGCCCTACCACCTGGAGACGTCCGTGCCCGGCGTGTTCGCCGCCGGGGACGTGCGCGCGGAGTCGGCCAAGCGCGTCGCGTCCGCGGTCGGCGAGGGCGCCATGGCCGTCATGCTCGTCCACCGCTACCTCGAACAGCTCTGACCCTCGGCCCCGCGACGCCGCCCCGACGACGCAGGCCCCGACCCGAACCCGGAGGCGACACCGTGACCAGCACCGAGGACCCCACCACGACCCCGCCCACCGAGGACGCGTCCCCGGCGACCGACCCCACCGCCGCGGCCGCCGCCGCGCGCGGGTGGTTGCCGTGCGACGTCGACGAGCTGCGCGCCACGTTCCTGTTCGAGCATCTCACCGACCCCCAGCTCGCGTGGTTGTGCGCGACCGGGCACGTCGAGCGGCACGACGCGGGCTGGCTGTTCCACGAGGGCTCGCCCGCCGAGGCGTTCTACGTCCTGCTCGACGGCGGCGTCGCCCTGTTCCGTCGCGTCGGCGAGGACGAGGTCGAGGTCTCGCGCACCCGTCAGGTCGGGGTCTACCTCGGGGCGTGGAACGCCTACCTGGGCGACCGCTTGCCCCAGACCTACCTGCACTCGGCACGCGCGCTCGAGCCCTCGCGGTTCTTCGTCCTCGCGGCCCACGACTTCGCGAAGCTCATGACCGAGTGGTTCCCCATGGCGGTGCACCTGCTCGAGGGCGTGTTCTGGGGCACGCGCGACGCGCAGCAGCTCGTCGGGCAGCGCGAGCGGCTGCTCGCCCTCGGGTCCCTGTCCGCGGGGCTCACGCACGAGCTCAACAACCCGGCCGCCGCCGCGGTGCGCGCCACCGGGACGCTGCGCGAGCGCGTCGCCGCCATGCGGCACAAGCTGGCGCTCATCGCCGACGGCCCCTACGACCGCGCCACGCTCGCCGAGCTGATCCGGCTCCAGGAGGAGGCCCTCGAGCGGTACGCGGACACGCGCACCGCGGAGGCCGTCGGCGCCCTGGAGACCTCCGACCTGGAGGACCGCCTCACCGACTGGCTCGACGACCACGGCCTGCCCGAGGGGTGGCGGGTCTCCCCCGCGCTCGTCCAGGCCGGCATCGACGAGCCGTGGCTCGACCGCGTCGCCGCGCGGGTCGACGCCGGCGCGCTCACCGGCGCGGTGAGCTGGCTCGCGTACACGATCGAGACCGAGCAGCTCATGGCCGAGATCGAGGACGCCACGGTGCGGATCTCCACGCTCGTCGGGGCCGCCCGCCAGTACTCCCAGCTCGACCGGGCGCCGTTCCGGCCCGTGGACCTGCACGAGCTGCTCGACTCCACACTGACGATGCTCGACCACACCCTCGACGGCGTCGAGGTCGTGCGCCGCTACGACCCCGACCTGCCCGCCGTGCCCGTGTACGCCGCCGAGCTCAACCAGGTGTGGACCAACCTCGTCGAGAACGCCGCGCAGGCCATGGCCGGCACCGGCACCCTCACCGTGACCACCCGGCGCGTCGACGACCACGCCGAGGTCGAGGTAGCCGACACCGGCCCCGGGATCCCCGACGACGTGCGCCCCCGCATCTTCGAGCCGTTCTTCACCACGAAGCCCGTCGGCCAGGGCACCGGGCTCGGCCTCGACATCTCGTGGCGCATCGTCGTGAACAAGCACCACGGCGACCTCGCCGTGACGTCCGTGCCGGGCGACACGCGGTTCGTCGTGCGGCTCCCGCTCGAGCCCGCGCCCCCCACGCCCGACGGGCGCGCGTGACGGCCCCCTCCCCGGCGGCGGGGACGTCGCCGGTCGGCGAGGAGCGCCACGCCTCCTGGCTCGAGCTGTTCTTCGACCTCGTCGTCGTCGCGGGCATCGGCATGCTCGCCCACCTCCTCCAGGAGGACCACGACGGCGGCGGGCTCGCGCTGTACGTCGTGGCGTACACGGCGTTCTGGCTCGTGTGGGCGTGCTTCACCACGTACGGCAACGTCGCGGGAGAGGGTGCGCGGTCCCTGCCGATCCTCGCCGGCATGGCCGCGCTCGCCGTGATGATCGCCGCCGTGCCGGGCATCCACGACGAGCACGCCCAGGCGTTCGCCGTCGCCTACGTCGTGGGACGCCTCGTCGCCGCGCGCCCGTGGCGGCGCACGACCGTCGTCGTCGACCTGCCCGTCGTGCAGGCGCTCGCCGGGGTCGTGCCCTGGATCGTGTCGTGGTGGGCCGACGGCCAGACCCGCTACGTGCTGTGGGGCGTCGGCCTCGCGATCGACCTCCTGCTGCTCCTCACGCTCTCCGGCGAGCGGCTCGTGCGACGCGCGCAGGAGCGCCTCGACGAGGTCCGCGAGCGCCGGGGCCGGGGTCGGGAGCTGGGCGGGCGTCGTGCGCGGCCCGGCGCGCCGGACCGCGGGCGGCGGCGCGGCCTGGAGGTCCCGACGACGGTCGACGCGGCCGCGAGCGACGTGCCTCACCTCGGCGAGCGGCTGGGGCTGTTCGTCATCATCGTGCTCGGCGAGGGCCTCATCCAGGCGATCGACGCCGCGAGCGAGGCCGAGTGGGACCGTTCCCTGCTCGTGGCGGGCGCAGGGGCGTTCACCCTGCTGGTCGGCCTGTGGGCGCTCACGGTGCGCTCGGGCTACGCGGGCGTGGCGCTCCTGCGCCCGGCCGGCGTGCCGCCGCGCGTCGCGTGGTTCCTGCACCTCGTGACGACGGGGGCCCTCGCCACGCTCGCGGGCGCGCTCGGGGGCGTCCTGGACCGCCCGGCGCGGGCGCTCGAGCCCAGCGAGCTCGCGCTGCTCGTCGGGGCGTTCGCCGTCCACGGGCTGGTGTCCGCGGGCGTGCACGCCGTGCTGCGCGACGTCCGCACGGCGCTGGTCCTCGCCGTGCCCGTCGTGGCCGCCGGGGCGCTCGCCACGTTCGGGGGCGGGTCCGTCTCGGCCGCGGGGCTCGTGTGGGTCCTGTCGGCCGCGCTGCTCGTCCAGCTCTCCGGTGCCGGGCGCGCGAAGCGGCCGACGTCGGGCGACGCGGCGTCGGGCGCGGACCTCGGCACGGGGCCGGGCGCCGAGCCGGGTGCGGCGGCGTCGGAGACGGACGTGCGGGACGACACCTGACTCCTCCCCGGCGCAAAGGCGTGGACGTCGCGCGCTCGCGGGCATAGCCTCATGGCGTCCGGTCGAGACCCGCCCGGACGCTCGACCATGACGACCGGTGAAGGGCAGGTGGACCCGCGTGACGCACGAGCGGTCCGTCGACCCGTCCCGAAGGGCGCTCCTCAGGTAGACGACGTGCGTCGTCCACCTGCAGAGCCGTCCTGGGGCACCGTCCTGGGGCGGCTCTCGTCGTCCCGGGGCACGGCACGCGACGCACGACAGGAGGAGCGACGATGAGCGAGGTGGTCATCTACAACCTCGGCGGCAGCCAGGAGCTCGGCCGCGTGTCGTTGCGCCACGCGATCCGCATGCTGCACCGGCAGGTCGCCGAGGTGCTGGAGGCCGTCGAGGGCGAGACGTTCGGGCCCTACCAGCGCCCCCGGTCGGTCGCGCTCGTGCGGTACGTGCACGCGCGCTGGGTGTACGAGCGCCAGGGCCGCGTCCCGTACTCGCGCGCGGCGCTCCTGCGCCGCGACCGCTACCGCTGCGCGTACTGCGGGGGCACCGCGACGACGATGGACCACGTCGTCCCGCGCTGCCAGGGCGGCACGACGACGTGGCTCAACGCCGTCGCCGCGTGCGAGCCGTGCAACGCGGCCAAGGGCGGGCGCACGCCCGAGCAGGCGGGCCTGCGGCTCCTGTCCAGACCGTTCGAGCCCGCGTTCCGCGACATCTACCCGTCAGCGCCCGCCCCGCGCAGACGCTGACGGGACACCGGCCGGCGCGCCCGGCCGGTCACGGTCTGCCCGGCCGGTGGCGGTGACACCGGCCGGGCCGGCCGCGCCCGAGCGGGCCGGGCTGCCCGGCGCCCGCGAGCGCGGCGGCGTCCGGGACACCGGCCGCGCCCCTCCCTCCTGGTGGAGCCGGTCCGCGTCACGCACCCACCTCGGGTCCCGGACCGCGCGAGGGAGCCCACGATGGCGACGGTCCGGATCGGGACGTTCAACGTCGAGAACCTGTTCGAGCGACCGCGCGCGATGGCGGGCCCGCTGACCGTGGGGAACGCGGTCCTGGCGGCGCACGCCCGGGTCAACGCCCTGATCGCCGAGGAGCGGTACGACCCCGACGTCCGCGCCGAGATCCTGGAGCACCTGGAGACGCTCGGCCTGCTGCGCGCCGACGCCGCCGCGCTCGCGCTGCTGCGCCAGGTGCGGGGGCGGCTCGTGCGCCGCACCGGGTCGCAGGCCGCCGGGACCGCCCGCACGGAGGTGGTCGCGACCGGGCGGGGCGACTGGGTCGGCTGGGTCGACCTCGTCAAGGACCGGATCGACGAGCTCGCGATGGTGCACACGGCGCGCGTCGTGGCCGACGTCGGCGCGGACGTCCTCGCGGTCGTCGAGGCCGAGAGCCGCGTCGCGCTCAAGCGCTTCACCGACGCGGGCGTCACCCGCTCCGGGCGCGCGCTCTACCCGCACGTCATGGTCATCGACGGCAACGACGACCGCGGGATCGACGTCGGGCTGCTCACCCGGCGACCGTACGAGATCGGGACCGTGCGCTCCCACGTCGACGACCGGGACTCGCGCGGCCGACTCGTCTTCGGTCGCGACTGCCCCGAGTACGTCGTCACGCTGCCCGGCGGCGGCACGCTCACCGTGCTCGTCAACCACTTCAAGTCCAAGGGGTACGGGACGCAGGCCGAGTCGGACGCGACCCGGCGCCGCCAGGCGACCCGCACCGCGGCGATCTACGCCGGCCTGCGCGCCCGCGGCGAGGAGCACGTCGTGGTCGTCGGCGACCTCAACGACACCCCGGGGTCGGTGCCGCTGCGCCCGCTCCTCGAGGGGACCGACCTGCGCGACGTGAGCGTGCACCCGGACTTCCGGGGCGACGGGCGCCCCGGGACGTACGGCAACGGGACCGCGAGCCAGAAGATCGACTACGTCCTGCTCTCCCCCGCGCTGTTCGAGCGCACCGTGGGCGGGTCCGTCTTCCGCCGGGGCGTGTGGGGCGGGAAGGACGGGACCCTGTTCCCGCACTACGACACGATGACCTCGCCGGTGCACGCGGCGTCCGACCACGCTGCCCTGTGGGCCGACGTCGACCTCGCGTGACGAGCCCGGCCGGGCGCCCGGGGCGGTGGGCGCCCGGCCGGGGCGTCAGTCCGCGCGCGCGAGGGCGATCGTCGTGGAGCCGCGCTGGCCGGCCTCGTAGAACATGTGCAGGCGGCCTTCGACCTCCACGAACGACGGCGCCGCGGCGCGCCCGTGGTCCGGTGCGGCGGACCCCGAGTCGTACAGGACGCCGAGGTGGTCCTCGCGGTCGAAGCCCGTCCCGACGCGCGCGACGTGGATGTTGCCCGAGCCCGCGTGGTACACGACGTGGCCCCCGCCGTTGCGCGACCAGTAGTGCGCCCCGGACACCTGCCCGCCCTCCCCCGCGGCGGGCGTGATGAGCGGCTCCGGCTTGACCTGCCAGCCGGACGTCAGCGCGTGCGACCAGCCGACGTAGATCTTGCGCGTCCCGCCGTGGTTGCCCATGAGCAGCATGACGTAGACCCCCGACTGCGTCGGGTGCGGGAAGACGCGCGCGTACGACGTCTCGCTCACCCCCGGGAGCATGTACGTGCCCACGACCCGGTTGTGGTACGTGAAGCTGCGACCGTCGGCGGAGCTCGCGACCCGGGTCGTGTGGTTCTCGCCGTGGAAGAACAGGTAGATCCGGCGGTCCGCCGGGTTCCAGAACGCGTCGGGGCTCGACACGTGGCTCACGTCGAAGCCCGCCCAGGTGCGCGGGATGATCGGGTTGGCGGGGTGCTCGCGCCACGGGCCGGTGACGGAGTCCGCGTAGGCCAGGCAGATGCCTCCCGGGGCGTCGTGCGGGGCGTAGTACATGTACCAGCGGCCGAGCGGGTTCTCGACGCGCCCGGCGACGTACCGGACCGAGGGGAAGATCAGCTCGTTCGTCGGGTTGTACCGCAGCGTGCTCCGGTCGAGCGGCTGCCCGAGGTAGCGGAACGTCGGGAAACCGGGCACCGCCGCGTGCGCGGGCGCCGGGGCGGCGATGCCGCCCACGGTGCCGGCGAGCGTGCCGGTCGCGGTCGCCGCGCCGAGCACGACGGCACCGCGCAGGAGCGCGCGACGGGTCAGGGGACGAGGGACGGGTGGGCGAGGTTCGTCCGGCATGCTGCCTCCACGGTGAGAGAGCGGGTGGGACGGTAGCCACTCTCATGACGGCCCGTGACCAGGGTCAACACGATAATGAGAACTGCCGAACGGCCCGACGGCGGGCGCCGCACGGGGGCGGGCCGACCCGGAGGCCGCCCGCCGACCGATGAGTCCGCGGGGCGTCCCGGGTCTCCCCCTCGACCGCGCAACAGGGACGAGGAGGATCCATGGCCAAGGTGATCGCCGGCGCGACGGTGTCGCTCGACGGGTTCGTGCAGGACGCCGCCGGGAGCAGCGCCGCGCTCTACGCGGACTTCGACACGCTCGTGGGCAGCGACTACATGCGCCGGCTCCAGGACGAGACCGGCGCCGTGCTCATGGGGCGACGCACGTTCGACGGCGCCGAGGACCCCGACAGCTACGCGGAGGACTACGAGTTCCAGGCGCCGATCTTCGTCGTGACGCACCACCCGCTGCCCGTCGCGCCGCGCCGCAACGAGCGGCTGTGGATCGAGTTCGTCACGGACGGGGTCGAGGAGGCGGTGCGCCGCGCCGTCGAGGCCGCCGGCGACCGCGACGTGACGTTCGTGGGCGGCGCGGACCTCTTCCGCCAGCTCCTCGCGGCGGACCTCGTCGACGAGCTCGCCGTCGACGTCATGCCGGTGCTCCTCGGCGGCGGCGTCCGCCTGTTCGACGGCGGCGTCCCCGCCACCCTGCAGAAGGTCAGCGTCGACGAGGTGGGCGTCCGCACCGCGCTGCGCTACCGGGTGGTGCGCGACGCCGGACCGGCGTAGGCCCCACCTCGCACCTGGGGGCGGACCGCACCGCGGTCCGCCCCGCGAGCGCGCTCAGGACCGGCGGGCCAGCCCCGGTGCGGCCGCCGCGACGAGCAGCGCGGTCGCCGCCGCGAACACGACGACCATGAGGCGCAGCGGCTCGACCGTGAGCGACAGCCCGAGGAGCAGGACGGGGACCGCGAGCCCCACGTACGCGACGAGGAAGACCCCCGCGAGGACCTCGCCCCGGCGGTCCGGGTCGGCCAGCGACCCCGCCGTCGCGAGCGCGGCCCGGAAGAGGATGCCCACGCCCGCGCCCGCGACGACGGCGCTCGCCACGAACCCGGGCAGGCTCGCGGTGCCGACGGAGACGGCGAGCAGGGCGAGCCCCGCGAGGGTCAGCGCGACGGCGAGCGCGACCTGGCGCCGGCGGACGAGCCGGCCCGTCGCGAGCTGCGCGACGGCGGCCGTGGCGAACACCGCGGCGGAGACGAGGCCCGCGACGAGGCGCGACTCCTCGTGCATGACCGTCGCGAGCACGCTCGGCGTGAGGGACGTGAAGAGGCCGAAGACCGCGAACCCCGCGAACGCGGCGGCGGCTGCGGCGGCGAACGTGCCGCGCCCGGCGCGCGGCACGGCGACCCGCTGCGGGCGGTAGCGGTACGGGGCGGCGGCGGGCGCCACGGTCTCCGGCACGAGCGCGGCGGCGAGGACGGCGGCGGCCAGCAGGACGGCGAAGGCGACGTACGGCGTCGTGAGCGGCGCGGGCGCGGCCTGGGCGAGCAGCCCGCCGACGAGCGGGCCGAGCGCGAGGCCGCCGATGTTCGCCAGGCCCGCGACGGCGCTCGCGTCCGCCGGGCCGCCGGGGCGGGCGGCTGCACGGAGCTCGGCGAGGTGCGCGGTCGCCGTCGCGGTGACGGCTCCGATCCCCACGCCCGAGACGAGGCGCGCGACGACGAGGCCGCCCAGGCCGTCCAGCAGCAGGAACAGCACCGCCGCGACGAGCTCGGCCACGAGGCCGAGGAGCAGCACGCGACGACGGCCGAACCGGTCGCTGAGGTGCCCGACGAGGTAGAGGCTCGCGGCGACCCCGACGGCGTACGCGGCGAAGACGACGGTCACGGCGACGGTCGGCAGACCGTCGCGCGCCTGGTAGAGCGGGTAGAGCGGCGTCGGGACCGTCGAGAACGCCATCGCCGTCGCGAACGCGAGCGCCACCACGAGGAACCCGGACCCGTGCGACACGAGCGGCCGCGCGCGCCGCGCACGCGGTGGCCGGGAGGGCCGCTGCGCGTCGTCCGGTCGCGCGGGTGCGGAGCGGGTCGGGGGTGCCGAGGTCGTCGTCATGCGTCCACGGTGCGCCGGGGCCCGTGATCGTGTCCAACGACTTCTATCGATCCCTCTGATCGCGTTTACCGATGTCAGATCGGTAGGGTGAGCGGCATGGAGACGCGCCAGCTCGAGTACTTCGTCGCCGTGGCCGAGGAGCTGAGCTTCACGCGCGCCGCCGCGCGCGTCTTCGCCGTCCAGTCGAGCGTCTCGGCGGGCGTGCGCGCGCTCGAGGCGGAGCTCGGCGCCCGCCTGTTCGAGCGCACGCGGCGCTCGGTCGCGCTCACCTCGCAGGGGGAGGCGCTCCTCCCCCGGGCCCGGGCGGTGCTCGACGCCGTGGACCAGGCCCGCGCCGCCGTCGCCCCCGGACCGCACCACGTGCGCGGCACCGTGCGGCTCGGGGTGTTCACGAACCTCGGGTATCTCGGGCTGCCGCGCACCCTGGCCGCGTTCCGCGACCGGCACCCCGGCGTCGTGCTGCGCCTCACGCCGTCGCCCGCCGGGTCGACGGGCCTCGGGGAGGACGTGCGGCGCGGCGTCGTGGACGTCGCCTTCACCGGGCTGGGGCCCGAGGACCATCCCGGCCTGCGCTACACGCGCCTGACGTCGTCGACCTTCGTCGCGGTCCTGCCCGCCGACCACGCGCTGGCCCGGGCGCGGTCCGTCGCACCCGGCGACCTGGCCGACGAGCGCGTGGTGACGACGCCGCGCGGGTTCGGCAACCGCGTGGTCGCCGAGCGGGCGTTCGCGCACGCGGGCGTCGCGCCGCGCGCGGACACGGAGGTGGCCGACGTCGGGGACCTCCCCGCGTTCGTCGCCGCCGGGTTCGGCGTAGCAGTGGTCCCCGCGGACATGTACGAGCCCGCGCCCGGCGCCGTCGCCGTACCGCTCGACGCACCGGAGGCGTGGTCCCTCGGACTCGTCACGCGGCCGCACCCCGGCGCGGCCGCGGCGGCGCTCGTCGCGTCCCTCGTCGCCTCGCTCGTCACGGAGGCGGAGCGGGCTCCGGGGGCGACGACAGGCCCCGCGCCCGCGGACCCGTCCGGGCCGCGCTGATAGCATCGACGCGTGCTCATCGAGGTCGACAGACTCTAGCCGCCGAGCCGTCGGCGGCCCGCCCCAGCGCACCCCTCGCCCCCGCTCCGCCCCGTCGGAGCCCTCTGCGGCGACCCTGGCCCGGCTCGTGCCACGGCCCCGGCGTGCATGGACGACGCCCCACCGCTCCCGCCACCGGCGGCCCGTCCGCGCGCCCGCGCGACGACGTCCCGCCCGACCTTCCCGGCACGACCACGCCCGCGGCACCGCGGGCCGAGGAGCACACCCATGTCCACCCTGCACCGGTCCGCGGTGACGCTGACCGACCTCACGTTCGAGTGGCCCGACGGCACCGTCGCGCTCTCCCACCTCTCCGGCACGTTCGGCACCGGCCGCACGGGCCTCGTCGGCGACAACGGCGCCGGCAAGTCCACGCTGCTGCGCCTCGTCGCCGGCCTGCTCGCGCCGACGTCCGGGCGCGTGACGACCACCGGCGACGTCGCCTACCTCCCGCAGACGCTCACGCTCGGCCTCGACGCGAGCGTCGCGCGCCTGCTCGGCATCGACCGCACGCTCGACGCCCTGCGCGCGATCGAGTCCGGCGACGTCGACGAGCGGCACTTCGACGCCGTCGGCGACGACTGGGACGTCGAGGCGCGAGCGGCCCAGGCGCTCGCCGAGATCGGGCTCGACGGCGTCGGCCTCGACCGGCGCGTCGGCGAGCTGTCCGGCGGCGAGGCGATGCTCGTCGCGATCAGCGGCCTGCGGGTGCGGCGCAGCGCCATCACGCTGCTCGACGAGCCGACGAACAACCTCGACCGCGGTACGCGCGCCCGGCTCGCCGCGCTGGTCGACGACTGGCCCGGGACGCTCGTCGTCGTGAGCCACGACCTGGAGCTGCTCGAGCACGTCGACGAGACCGCCGAGCTGCACGCGGGCACGCTGACGACGTTCGGCGGCCCGTACAGCGCGTGGCGCGCCCAGCTCGAGGCCGACCAGGCCGCGGCGGCGCAGGCGGCGCGGACCGCCGAGCAGACGTTGCGCGCCGAGAAGCGCCAGCGCGTCGAGGCCGAGACCAAGCTCGCACGCCGCGAGCGGACGGCGCGGACCGCCCAGGCGAACCGCACCGGCTCGCGCATCTCCATGGGGCTGCGTGCGTCCGCGGCCCAGGTCTCGGCCGGCTCGATGCGCCAGGGCCTGGACGCCAAGGTCCAGGCCGCGCAGCAGGCGCTCGACGCGGCGGCGGCCCGGGTGCGCGACGACGAGCACGTGCGCCTCGTGCTGCCGGACCCGGACGTCCCGCACGGCCGTCGCCTCGCCGAGCTGCACGGGACGAACCGCACGGTCGTCCTCCAGGGACCCGAGCGGGTCGCGCTCGTGGGGGCCAACGGCACCGGCAAGACGACCCTCCTGGAGAACCTGCTCGCGGGGCGCGCGCCCGAGCCGGGGCGCGCCGGCGGGACGCTCCTCACCGACCGGGTCGGGTACCTCTCGCAGCGGCTCGACGGGCTCGACGACGCGCGCAGCGCGCTCGACAACGTCCGCGACGGCGCCCCGGGGACGGCTCCGGGCACGGTCCGCAACCACCTCGCACGCCTGCTCCTGCGGGGGTCGGCCGTGGATCGCCCGGTGGGCACGCTGTCGGGCGGGGAGCGGTTCCGCGTCGCGCTCGCGCGGCTCCTGCTCGCCGACCCGCCCGCGCAGCTCCTCGTGCTCGACGAACCGACGAACGACCTCGACGTGCGCAGCGTCGAGCGGCTCGTCGAGGCGTTGTCGGGCTACGCGGGCGCGCTGCTCGTGGTGAGCCACGACGACGGGTCCCTCGCCCGCCTCGGGGTCGACGTGCGGCTCGAGCTCGACCGGGACGGCGCGCTCCACGAGGTGCCCGCGGGCGTGGCGGACCCCGCCCGCTGAGCGCCGGTCCGGGGCGCCCCGCTCGACGGGTCGCCCCGGACCCCGGACGATGGAGCCGGGACCACCGGCCGGGAGGGGGACCCGTGGGCTGGTACACCGAGCACGTCGTGGGCACGGGCCGCGCCCCGGCGCTGTTCGCGCTCGTCGGGTTCGTCGTGACGTTCGTCGTCGTGCGGTCGATCACGCGCCGCATCCGCGCCCGCACCGAGGCCGCCGCAGCGACGACCACGGAGGCGCCCGGGCGCGAGCCCGCGGACGACGACCGGTCGCCGTCACGACGACCCCTCCTCGGGGACGTGTCGATCGGGGGCGTCCACGTGCACCACCAGGTGTGGGGCATCCTGCTCGTGCTGCTGACCGGCATGCTCGAGTTCCGCTACTCCCCCGGGCACCCGTGGTCGGAGGTGCTCGCGCTCCTGTTCGGCGCGGGCGCCGCGCTCGCGCTCGACGAGTTCGCGCTGTGGCTCTACGTCGACGACGTCTACTGGTCCGAGGAGGGTCGGCGCTCGATCGACGCGATCCTCGTCGGCGGGGCGCTCGGCGGGGCCCTTCTCCTGTCCGCGTCGCCGATCGGCACGACCTCGGACGGCACCTCCGGCGGCTGGCTCGCCTTCACCGTGACGGTCGTCGTGCACCTCGCGCTCGCGTTCGTGTGCGTCCTCAAGGGCAAGCTCGCGACGGGCCTGGTCGGCGTGGTGGTCCCGGTCGTCGCGCTCGTGGGCGCGGTGCGGCTCGCGAAGCCGTCGTCGTTCTGGGCCCGACGCCGGTACGGGCGCCGGCCGCACCGGCTCGCCCGCGCGCAGGAGCGGTTCGGGGCGCGCTACCGGGCGCGCCGGGAGCGCGTACGGAACCTCGTCGGCGGCCGGGCCGACGACGACCCGCCGTCGGCGTAGGCCAGGGCCGTCAGGTCAGGTCGGGCGCGGCCCGCACGACGGCGGCCATCGCGGCGGTCGCCGCGGCGTCGGCGTCGGCGTACCACCAGCCCGGGCTCACGACCCGCGCGTGGTCGTTGAGGGCGGCGAGCACGTCCAGCACCGCAGTGCCCAGGGCCCGCGCGTGCGGCGTGAGGCCGCCGCGGATCTTCAGCTGACCGAGCACGATCGCGATCTGCGCGCGGGCCTCGGCCGCGAGCGCCACCTCGTCGACGTCCCCGCCGCGGAGCCGGTCCACGGCGCCCTGCCGACCGGCCGCCCAGACGTCCTCGGGGACCCCGAGGTCCCATGCGGCGAGGAGGCCGTCGACGAAGGCGGGCAGCGCGTCGTCGCGCCCGTCCGCCGCGTACCACTCCTCGAGGTCGCGCAGCGCGTCGTGCCCGGAGTCGTTGCCGAACGGCGCGAGGTCCTCGCCCTCGTCGTAGAACGGCTCCGGCGCGAGGGACACGAAGGCGGGGTGGCTCGTCGCGGGCGACAGACCCTCGTCGGGGTCGTCGAGGAACAGCGTCATGGGGGCGACCCTAGACCGGCGCGGCGGGTGCCGTCGCGCGCGCCCGTCGTCGGGGCCGCCGTGCGGACCGACGGGCCCGCGCCGCGGGAATCCCCTCGATGCGCAGGCCACGCACGTGCCAGGGTAGGCGCATGACCGACGCCACCGACCTGCGCCCCGACGCCCTGGAGCGGGTCGCGTGGCCCGTGCGGACCGCTCGCCTGACGCTGCGCCGCGCCCGGCCGGACGACGCGGACGCGCTGTTCGCCTACCGCAGCCTGCCGGAGGTGGACCGGTGGCTCACGCAGCGGTTCACCGCGGTCGAGGAGTGGCGCGAGCACCACGTCGAGCCGGGGCGGCTCGCGACGACGCTCGTCGTGGAGCACGAGGGCGCCGTGGTCGGGGACCTCTACCTCGCGGTACGCGATGGCTGGGCGCAGCGCGACGTCGTCGACCGTCCGCACGACGACGAGGCCGAGATCGGCTGGGTGCTCGACCCGGCGCACCAGGGGCAGGGTTACGCGACGGAATCCGTCCGGGCGCTCCTGCGGGTGTGCTTCGAGGACCTGGGGCTGCGGCGCGTCGTGGCGAGCGCGTTCCTCGCGAACGAGCCGTCGTGGCGGCTCATGGAGCGCGTAGGGATGCGGCGCGAGGGCGTAGGGGTGCGCGACTCCCTGCACCGGGACCTGGGCTGGGTCGACGGCGTCGTGTACGCGCTGCTGGCCGACGAGGCGCGCGCGGGCGCTTGACCCTGACGCGACGTCAGGGCGCAGGCTGCCCGCATGACCGACACGTTCCCCGCCTTCGACCTCTCCCCCGTCCCCGCCCCGGGGCCCGACGCCGTCGCCCCGGAGCCGTTCCGCGGCATCTACGGCATGCCGCAGTTCGTGACCGTCCCGACGGACGACCTCGCGGAGTCCGTCGAGCTCTGGACGCGCGGGCTCGGGTTCTTCGACCTGTTCTCCGTGCCGGGCGGCATGGTGCACCTGCGCCGGTGGGCGTTCCAGGACGTGCTCCTCGTCCCGGGCACCCCGGCGCCCGACCTGCCGGCCCTGACGGTGAGCTTCTCGTGCGTCCTGTCGCAGGTCGACGCGATCGTCGCCGCGTGCGAGGCGGTGACGCCCGGCTGCACGACAGGCCCGCGCGAGATGCCGTGGGGGTCCGTCGAGGTCGAGGTCCGCACGCCGGAGAACGCGCGCGTCGTCATGACGGCGGCGCGACCGTTCGTCGCCGGGAGCGACTCCGCCCGGTTCCTGGAGGGCATCGGGATCGAGGCACCCGCCCCGTGAGCACCGCGGTGGTCGCTGCGCCACGGAACCACCACCGGCCCGCTGCCCGGCGGACGGGCGTGCGAACGCGGCGCCGGGGTGTGAGGCTGTGATCCCCGCCGCCGCACCACCCTCCCAGGAGCCCCGCATGCCCGCCTCCCCCGCCCCCACGGCGGGCCCCTCCCTCGCCGCCCCGGGACGTGGCGCGATCCTCGCGGGCGACGCGGTCCGGGCTGCGGCCGCGCTCAGCGTCGTCGCGGCCGGCGCGGCGCTCGACGGCGTCGGCGTCGCGCTGTTCCTGCTCGTGCTCGGCGGGACGATGGTGCCGCGCGCCCTCGGGGTGACCGGCGTGCTCGACGTCGGCTACGGAGCTGCGCTGCTCGCCTCCGCCTGGGCCGCCCAGCTCGAGTGGTACCGCGCGGTGCCGTGGCTCGACCTGCCGGTGCACGCCGTGTGCACCGGGCTCATCGCGGCGCTCGCGACGGTGACGCTCGTCCGGGTCGGGGCGCTGCCCGCCCCGCACACCGACGACCGGCCGTGGCGCACGGGCGTCGTCGTGGTGACCACGGGTCTCGGGGCGGTCCTCGCGATCCTGTGGGAGCTCGGCGAGTGGGCCGGGCACACGTTCCTCGACGACCGGATCGGCGTCGGCTACGGCGACACGGTCACCGACCTCGCGACCGGGCTGCTCGGCTCCGCCGTCGCCGGGGTCCTCCTCGCGCGCGGCACCGCGCTCCGCAAGGACCGACCGTGACGCCCCGCACCGCCCCGACCGTGTCGGTCGTCGTCCCGGTCCGCGACGACGCCGCCGCCCTCGATCGCTGCCTGGCGCGCATCGCGCAGCAGACCGTCGCGCCGCTCGAGGTCGTGGTCGTCGACAACGCGTCGCGCGACGAGTCGGCGCTCGTCGCGCGGCGCTGGGGTGCCGTCGTCGTGCGCGAGGACCGCGTCGGCATCCCCGCCGCCGCGGCGACCGGGTACGACGCCGCACGCGGCGACGTCATCGCGCGGCTGGACGCCGACTCGCTCCCCGACCCGGGGTGGGTGCAGCGCGTCGTGGACCGCATGGCCGCCGACCCGACGCTCGACGCGATGACCGGCACCGGCACGTTCGACGACCTGCCGCGCGGCGCGCGTGCCGCCGTCGCGATCGTCTATCTCGGCGCGTACTACGTGCTGTGCCACCTCGCGCTCGGGCACACCGCGCTCTGGGGCTCGTGCATGGCCCTGCGCCGCTCGGCGTGGACCGCCGTGCGCGACGCCGTCGTGCGCGACGACCCCGAGGTCCACGACGACCTCGACCTGTCGTTCCGCCTCGGCCCGGGCCGACGCACGGTGCTCGACCGGTCCTGGCGCGTCGGGGTGTCGGCGCGCTCGCTGCGCGGGCGACGCCAGCGCCGTCGCCGCATGGACCGCGCGTGGCGCACGCTGCGCCTCAACTGGACGGTCGCGCCACCGTGGGAGCGGTGGCGCGACCGCTGGCGCTGACGTGCACGGCCAGCGCCCGGCCCGCGCCCGGACCCACGCTCAGTCCGCGTTGCCGCGCCAGGTGCGCCGCCGCGTCGTGCCCGGGGCCTCCTCGCGGTCGAGACGCGCGAGCAGCGCCGCGAGCGCCGCGGCGATCGGCTGACCGGTCGCGTACTCGACGAACAGCCACTGCCCGGCCGGGTTGATCTCGAGGAACACGTAGTCGCCCTCGGGCGTGCGGCGCAGGTCGACCGCCCCGTACCAGAGGCCGAGCACCTCCATGAGCCGCAGGAGCGCGGTGGCGACGTGCTCGGGCAGGTCGTGGACCGACGTCGGGCAGTGGTGGGTGTCGACGCGGAAGTCGTACGCGTACGCCGACTCCTCGGTGCGCAGCTCGGCCGCGAACAGCTCCGTGCCGACGATCGTCACGCGCACGTCCGACCCCGCGACGGCCTCCTGGAAGATGACGGGCGCGTAGCGCACGCTCTCGATGAGCGCGAGGTCCGCCTCCCGTACGGGGCGGGTCTCGCGCCACGTCGCGGGCGTGCCGCTGAACGGCTTGAAGATCACGCGCCCCGGTTCCCGGTGCAGGAACTCCCGGGCGCGGGCCGGGTCGTTCGTCATGCACGTGCGCGGCACGCGCAGCCCCAGGCGCGCGGCGACCTGGAGCTGCCACATCTTGCGGGACCCTGCCTCGTCGCGGTCCGGGTCGTTGACCCACGTGGCGGGCAGGCACGACCAGAGCCCGGACACCGCCGCGGCCACCTCCCCGTGGGCGAAGCCGCGGTCCTGGGCGGAGCGCAGGTCGTCGTGCAGCGCGAACGGCTGCGGGCGGCGCCACCACACGGCGCGCAGCGTGGTGGTGTCGACCGCGCTCACGCCCTCGGCGCTCGTGTCGACCCAGTCGGCGCGCCACCCCGCGGCGTCCTGCGTCGAGGTGAGCGCCACGTCGCGAGGCGCGTGCCCCGTGTCGAGGAGCACGTGGGGCGCGCCGAGCGCGTCCAGGTGGCGGACGACCTCCGTGGTGTGGAGGTCGTCCGCGTGCGACACGATGCCGATCATCGCGGTCTCCCGGTCCGGTCCGTGAGCGAGGTCGCCAGAGTCACTGCCCGGCCTGGAGCTCGGCGAGCGTCGCCTCGACGGCCTCGAGGGTCGCGCGCGCCTCGGCGACGGCCTCGACGAGCGCGCCGACGACGTCGACCGCCTCGCCCGGACCCTCCTCGTCCACGAGCGACTCCGCGCCCTGGACGAACGGCCGCGCCCCGGCGAGCGCGCCCGCCTGCACGAGCCGCCCGATCGCGGGGTTGACCACGGGGTCGAAGAGGTCGCCGGGGTCGAAGACGCCCTCCTGGAGCGTGTCGCCCGGCCCGGTCCCGACGTCGCCCGCGATCCCGGTGCCGACGGGGTTGTCCGCGGCGAAGCGGGTGTCGCCCTGGAAGACCGAGTCGAGGGCGCGCGGCGTACCGCCCTGGTCCCGGAGGAACGACGTCGCGATCTGGTCGGCGACCGTGTGCGAGTCGGCCTGCCGGATCGTCAGCACGTCGACGGCGCGGGCGGTGTCGGCGCCCAGCAGCGTGCCGACCTGGTCGGCGGCCCTGACGGTCGCGATGACGTCCTGCGCGAGGGACGTGAAGCCGTCGTCGGCGGTCGCGGTGCGCGCCCCGTGGGGCAGGGCCTGGAGCGTCGGCGAGACGGCGCGGATGCCCGCGATCGCCGTGCCGAAGTTCGACCCGGTCCCGGCCGCGTTGCAGCCGCCGTTCGTGTGCACGCCGACGAGCTCGCCCGCGGGCCCGAGGATCCCGGACCCGGAGTTGCCGCCGAGCGTGTCGATGTCGTCGTACCGGACCTGGTTCGTCGTGACGACCGTCGCCGGGCCGGCCTCGACGCGCTTGGGCATCCCGGCGGGGTGGCCGATGATCGCGAGCATGTCGCCCACCGCCGGGTTGGCCGTGGCGACGGCCGTGAACCCGTAGGTGTTCCCCGGGTCGCCGCCCACGCGCACGACGGCCATGTCGAGGCCGCCGAGCCGGTACTCGACGAGCGCGACGATCGGGAAGCTCTGCTCGGTGCGCAGGACACCGGACGGGTCCACCTGGAACAGCACGTTGACGTGCATGCTCATGGCGATCTGCTGCGGGGTGATGACCTGCATCGACCCGTTCTGCCGGGGCAGGACCCAGCCGTCCGCGCTCTGGTCGAACAGGTGGCCGCACGTGAGGACCAGGTCGGGCGCGATGAGGGTGCCGCTCCCCCAGCGCACGCCGTCGACGTTACCGGGGTTGGTGAAGACGCCGCCGAGGCCCGAGTTCCACTGGACCTGCACGGCCTGCTTCTGGTGGGCGTCCACGTACGCGCGCGTGACGCCGAGCGTGCCGTCGTACTGCTCGACGGGCTGGGAGTCGTCGGTCGCGCCGCAGATGGACTCGAGCATCTCCGCGTACGTGGGCTCGTCGCCCGCGATGGACTCGAGCGTCAGCGGGATGCGTTCGGGCAGCGGCGGGTACAGCGCGTCGACGGTGTCGGGCGTCTGCGGCACCTCGCGCCGGCTCGGCTTCCGTGGTGCCGACTTCTTGCTTCCGGGCATGGGTTCCCCCTCGGTTCGGTCCCCCTGCACCTGGAGGGAGGCCGCGGGGTCCCGGCACGTACACCCGCGTCAGCGGTGCGAGCACGGGACCGACGACCGGATCGGAGGCGGTCCGGTCGCCGGTCCCGTGCTCGCCGGTCGACGTCCCGATCAGCGGGGCGCCGCGACGTCCAGCACCCAGGTCACGCCGAAACGGTCGGTGAGCATGCCGTACGCCGGCGCCCAGTCGGACGACGCGAGCGGCGCGACGACGGTCGAGCCGTCGACGAGCGCGTCCCAGTAGCCGCGGACCTCCTCGACGTCGTCGCCGCGCACGGACACGAAGAACGGCGCCTCACCCGGGCTCCAGGGTCGGTCGGCGGGGACGTCGTAGGCCATGACGCGGAACCCGCTCGGGGCGCTGACCTGGCCCCAGACGACGAGGTCGCCCGCCGCCGGGTCGGCAGCCTGGCCGAGGTCGCCGTACGTCGTGACGACGAGCTCTCCCCCGAACACGGACCGGTAGAGCTCGAGCGCGGCGCGGGCGTCGCCGCGGAAGTTCAGGTGCGGGGTGGTCTGGACGGACATGAGGACTCCTCGGGAGGCTCGTGACCCGCGGCGGTCGCCGCGGGCCGCGCGCCGGGCCGACGACCCGGGCGCACCCCACGACTCTCGCGCTCCATCAGGACGGATCGGGTCCGCATTCTGCGGGAGCATGGAGCCATGACCGAGACGTCGCGCCGCACCCTCCTGCTGCTCGCGCTGCTCCAGTCGCGCCCGGACCGGACCGGGCCGGAGCTGGCCGCGCGTCTCGGCGTCGACGCCCGCACGGTCCGGCGCGACGTCGACCGCCTGCGCGAGCTCGGCTACCAGGTCGTGGCGACGCGCGGACGCGTGGGCGGGTACCGCCTCGACGCGGGCGCCGAGCTCCCGCCGCTCCTGTTCGACGACGAGCAGGTCGTGGCCCTGGCCGTCGCGCTGCGGACGGTCACCGCGAGCGGCGTCGGCGACGACCTCGCGGAGGCGTCCGTCCGGGCGCTCACGACGGTCCGGCAGGTGCTGCCCGCCCGGCTGCGGCACCGCGTCGACGCGGTCGACGTCACGACCGTCGCCCCGACACCTGGGCGCCCGGCCGTCCGGGTCGACCTCGACGTCCTGCTCGCCGTGAGCGCGGCGGCGCGCCGCCGGGAGGTGCTGCGCTTCGACTACGCGACCGTGGCGCTCGACGCGCCACCGGAGGCGACCCCCGACGCGAACCCGGACGCGAGCCCCGGCGCGGCATCCGGGACGGTGCAGCCCGACGACCCGCGCACCGGCCCCCGGCCGCCCCGCCGCGCCGAGGTGCACCACGTCGTCGTGCACGACGGGCGCTGGTACGCCGTGGCGTGGGACATCGACCGCGACGACTGGCGCACCTTCCGGCTCGACCGGATGACGCCGCGCACGCCGACGGGACCACGCTTCGTCGCGCGCGAGGTGCCCGGCGGCGACGTCGGCGCGTTCGTCGCGGCGCGCTTCACGGGCGCCGTCGCGGGCGCCGTCGCGGGCCCTGTGCCGTCCGCCGGCAGCACGGCGACAGGAAGCACGGCGACGGGCAGCGCGGCGCAGCAGGCCTCGGGCGCGGCGGTGACGTCCAGGAACCCGGAAGCCCGGGAGACACCGGCCGCGCGGTGGCCGTGCCAGGGCTGGGCCGAGCTCGCCGCCCCGGCACGCGCGGTCGCGCCGTTCGTCGAGGACGGCACGGTCGAGGCCGTGGGCGCGGAGCACTGCCGGGTCACGCTCGGGTCGTGGTCGTGGGTGGCGCTCGCGGCCCGGGTCGCGGCCTTCGACGCCGACGTGCTCGCCGCGGGCCCGGCCGACCTCGTCGCCGCGTGCGACGCCGTCGCCCGGCGCCTCGGCGCAGTCGCCGGGCGGTGACCCCGGCGCACCCGAGACGCTGCGCCGTCGGCGAGGCGAGCCCACTGACCCGGCCGTAGCGTGGAGCGACCCGCCCCCGGCAGATCGGACCCGCCATGAACGCACCGGCACGCCACGACGTGCTCGTCCTCGGCGGCGGCAACGCCGGGCTCTCGCTCGCCGGGCGCCTGCGCCGCGACGGCTGCCCCGACGTCGCCGTCGTCGACCCACGCACCACGCACCAGTACCGGCCGCTGCTCTCCTACGTCGCGTCGGGCATGGCGACCCTCGACGACCTCACGCGGCCGCAGGAGGACGTCGTGCCCGACGGCGTGCGCGTCTACCCCGACCGCGTCGTCAGCGTCGATCCCGAGCGCTCGCTCGTGCACCTCGCGGGCGGGCGCACCCTCGGCTACGGGGACCTCGCGGTGTGCCCGGGGTCGGAGGTCGACTGGGACGCGGTGCCCGGCGCCGAGCAGGCGATGGGCACGCCGCACGCCGCGACGAGCTACCTGCCCGACCTCGCGCCGAAGACGTGGGAGCTGCTGTCGTCGCTCACGTCGGGCACGGTGGTGTTCGCGATCTCGGCGCGGCACGTGCCGTGCTTCCCGGTGGGCCTCAAGCCGCTGTTCGTCGCGGCCGACCACTGGCGCCGTGCCGGCGTCCTCGACGCGATCCGGATCGAGCTCGCGGTCGAGTCGCCGCGACTCGTGGACGACCCGCGGGCGGAGCCCGCGCTGCGCGCCGCCGCCCGGCGCTACGGCGTGCGGGTCCGTACCGCGACGACGCTCGTGTCCGTCGACGCGGCCCACCGCACGGCCCGCCTCCGCGGGCCGCACGGGATCGACGAGGTCTCGTACGACGCGCTCTACGTCGCTCCGCCGCACCGCGCCCCGGCGTGGGTCGCCGCGAGCGGGCTCGCGACCTCGGAGAGCGACGGGTTCGTCGCGGTGGACCCCGAGACCCTCCAGCACGTCGCGCACCCACGCGTCTGGGGGCTCGGCGACGCCGCGGCGGTCGACGCGATGCCCTCGGGCGGCGCCCTGCGCCGGCAGGTGCCCGTCGTGGCGCGCAACATCCAGGCCCGACGGCGCGGCACCCCGATGCAGCGCTACGACGGCTACTCGGTCGCGCCCGTCACGACGTCGCGCGACCGTCTCCTCCTCGCGGAGTTCGACCGCGACCGCCGACCCGACCCCGGGTTCGGCGTCGTCGACCTCGCCCGCCCGCGCCGCAGCCTGCTGCTGTTCGACCGCTACCTGCAGCCCACGATCTACTGGCGGCGGCTGCTCCAGGGCAAGGTGTCCTGACCCGCGGCACGCCGCAGCACGAAGAAGAACGGGCGGCCCATGCCGCGCGCCTCCATGCAGCCGACGACCGTGTCGTCGTCGACGGCACGCAGCGCGTCCTCGACGGGGAGCGCGTCGTAGGTCATCGCCGCGGTCACGACGCCACGGTGCACGACGGCGCGCACCCGAGCCCGCGGAGCGCGCGTCCGGGTGAGCGGCAGCAGCGCCCGCACGACCCGGGCGACCCGGGGTCGACGCAGCGCCGGGGCCGCTCGCAGCACGAGCGGGAGCGGCACGAGCGCGGGGTTCACGTCCACGACGTCGCCGCCCGGGCCGTCGAACAGGAGGGGGTGCGCGTCGCCGCCGGGCTCGAACCGCTTGCCCGCCCAGCCCAGGGCCTCGAGCGTGCCGTCGAGCACGTGCCCCGTCGGCAGCCCGGAGCCCCACCAGAACCCTGGGAGCGCATCGCCGTCGACCGGCGCGAGCGTGTCGAAGAACGCGAGCGCAGCGTCCGGCGTCGTGCCGCGCGCGAGGTCGTCGAGCGTGCCGGACGGCGAGCGCTCCGGCCGCACGGTGTCGGGGTCGGTCATGCGTCGCTCCTCCGTCGTCCTGGCGGTGCCGTCGTCCCGATCCTCCCGCGCGGCGCGGGACGACGCCCGTCCCGCCGGACCCGGCGCTGACACACTGGTGCTCGTGCAGCACGGCGACCACGAGACCGACCAGGACCCCGCAGCGCAGGCGCTCGCGCGGAGCGTCGCGGCGCTCCGCCGCGCGGCCGAGCACGCGGACCGCTGGTGGTACCTCGCGAGCGGGCGCGAGCTCGACGGGCGCGCCTACGCGTGGGCGTGCGTGCCGCTCGCGGGCGAGGTGGTCGCCGTCCGACAGGTCGTGGGGCTGGAGGACGGGTCGTGGCGCCGGTACGCGTACGACGAGGTCGTCGAGGACGACGCAGGGTTCCTCACCGACCAGCCGTTCGACGACGCCGACCTCGCCGGGACGGGCGACGTCCACCCGCTCGACGCGGCGGAGTTCGCCGCCCTCTGGGCGCGCGCGGGGACCGCCGGGGCCTGAGCCCGCCCCGCACCCGCCGTCAGGACGACGACGCCGGCCCGACGTCCACGGTCTCGTGCCGCTTCTGGCGCGCGAACCGCGCGGGGAGGTCGGGGCCGTCCCAGACCTGGATCGCGCGCCAGATCGACGCCGCGATGGGCACGGCGAGCACGGCGCCCGTGAGGCCCGCGAGCACGGTGCCCGCGGTGAGGGCGATGAGGATCACGAGCGGGTGCAGGCGCAGCGTGCGGCCCATGACGACCGGCTGGAGCAGGTCGCCCTCGAGCTGGTTCACCGCGATGACGATCACGACGACGACGAGCGCCTCGACCGGCCCGACGGCGACGAGCGCGACGAGCGCGCACAGGACGCCCGCGAGCGTGGCCCCCACGAGCGGGATGAACGCGAGCAGGAACACGAGCACGGACAGCGGGAGGACGAGCGGCACCCCGACGATCGCGAGGCCGATGCCGATCGCGACGGCGTCCACCGCGGCGACGATCGCCGTCCCGCGCACGTAGCCGCCGAGCGTGCGGACCGTCGTCTCGCCGATGCGCTGCCCGCGCGCGTACCGGGCGCCCTCGAACGGACGCAGCAGGAACTCCCAGATGGCCGGGCCGTCCTTGAGGAAGAAGAACAGCACGACGATCATCACGAAGAACCCGGCGACGAAGTCGACCGTCTGGGAGGCGCCCGCGAGCGCCCCGGCGCCGACCGCGTCGGACTGGAGCAGGCCGACGAGCGAGTCGCGCACCGACGCGATCTGCTCCTCGGTGATGTCGAACGGCAGGTTCTGCACGTACGTCTGGAGCTCGTCGAAGCCCTCGACGGCCTGGTCGCGCAGCTCCGGCCACTGCTTGACGACCGCCGCCGCGACGAGCCACACCACCACGCCGAGCACGACGACGAGCGCGAGCAGCGCGACGACCGTCGCGAGGAACGACGGCACGCCCTTGCGCCGAAGCAGGCCGACGAGCGGCGAGATCGCCGCGGCGAGCACGAGCGCGATGAGGACGGGGATGACGATGAGCGTCAGCCGCGTCACCGCGAACACCGCGACGGCGACGAGCGCGACCAGGGCGAGCACCTGCACCGAGCGCGTGCCCGCGCGACCGAGGCCGTCCGACCAGAGCGCGGACACCCCCGCCGGCCGCGCGGGCTCGACGGAGTCGTCCCTTTCCGTCGCGGCGTCCGACTCCCCGGCAGGGGCGCGCTCCGCGACGGCGACCCGCTCCGCGGCGGGAGCCTCCTCGGTGCGCTCGTCCGCCCGCTTGCCCGACCGCCGTCTGCCCAGACCCATCCCGCTCCCTCTCTCGCCGCACGTGTGACGGCCAGGGTGCCACGATCGGGCGTCACCCGCCGGGTGCCGGGACGGGGCGCCCCGTAGGGTGCGAGGCATGGCGTCCCGCATCAGCGAGCTGGTCCTCGACTGCGCCGACCCGGAGCTGCTCGCGCGGTTCTGGTGCGGCGTGCTCGGCTACGTCGAGCTCGACCGCGAGGAGGACGGCTCGATCGAGATCGGCCCGCCGGGCGTCGGGTTCGGCGGCCCCCAGCCGACCCTGATCCTCAGCCCGAGCACCGACCCGCGCGCGGGCAAGCTCCCGCTGCACCTCGACGTGAACCCGACCGACCGCGACCAGGACGCCGAGCTCGAACGACTCCTCGGCCTCGGCGCGCGGCCCGCGGACGTCGGCCAGACGGGCGACGAGCCGTGGCACGTCCTCGCCGACCCCGAGGGGAACGAGTTCTGCCTGCTCCGCCGCCGGCTCGACCCCTGAGCGATCAGGTGGCCTGCGGGCCGGACGCCCGGACGGCGAGGTCCTGCGTGCCCACGACCCCGAGCAGCCGGATCCGGTCCGCCGCCTGCGTACCCGGCGCCGCCGTGAGCACGAGGAGCACCTGCAGCTGGTCCTCCGTGACGAGCGCCTGGCAGTCGACCTCGATCTCCCCCACCACCGGGTGCACGAGCGTCTTGTGGTCCACGAACCGGCGCGCGACCTCCTGCCGGTCCCAGAGCGCCACGAACTCCGGGCTCGTGCGGGACAGGACCCGCACCAGCTCGCCCGCGCGCGACGACGCACCCAGCACCGCGACGGCCGACCGCAGGCTCGCGACGAGCGCGCGGCCCTGCCGGTCCCGGTCGTCGGCCGGGTAGATCGCCCGCGCCGTCGTCGGGTGGGCGAACCACCGGTAGATCTCGCTGCGGTCCCACCCCGTGTACGCGGACGCGTCGCCGTAGAGCGCGCGCGCCAGGTCGTTCTGCGCGAGCGTCTGCGCGAGCGGGTCGAGGATCAGGGCAGGGGTGTCGCCCAGGCGGTCGAGCACGCGCTGCAACGCCGGGGCCACGTGCCCGGGATCGGTCGCCCGGTCGGGGACCCCGTGCCCGGCGACCCGGTAGAGGTGGTCGCGCTCGTCGTCGGACAGGCGCAGCGCCCGCGCGATCGACGCGAGCATCTGCGTGCTCGGCTGCGGCCCGCGCTGCTGCTCCAGGCGCGTGTAGTAGTCCGTCGACATCAGCGCGAGCTGCGCCACCTCCTCGCGGCGCAGGCCCGGTGCCCGACGGCGCAGCCCGGCCGGGAGGCCCACGTCGCCCGGCTGCAGGGTCTCCCGGCGACGGCGGAGGAAGTCGGCGAGCGCGGCGCGGTCCATGCGCCCATCGTCCGGGGTGCGCGGCGCCCGTGCCAGGGATCGCCGGTCCCCCGTCCACCGGACTCTGCCGCGGCGCGCGCCGGGCGCCCAGGATCGAGGCATGGACATCAGGAACAGCACCGTCTTCATCCCTGGCGCGACGAGCGGCATCGGGCTCGCGCTCGCCGTCGCGCTCCACGAGCAGGGCAGCACCGTCGTCGTCGGCGGGCGCCGCGCCGAGCTCCTGGAGCGGATCGCCGCCGAGCACCCCGGCCTCGACACCGTGCGCATCGACACCACCGACCCCGAGAGCATCGCCACCGCGGCGAAGGAGGTGCTCGACCGTCACCCCGAGCTCGACACCCTCGTCACCATGGCCGGCATCATGCGCACCGAGGACTGGCACCACCCCGAGGGCTTCCTCGACACCGCCGAGGAGACGATCACGACCAACGTGCTCGGGCCGATCCGGCTCGTCGGCGCGTTCGTCGAGCACCTGCAGACCCGGCCGCGCGCGACGATCGTCACCGTGTCGTCCGGGCTGGCGTTCGCGCCGCTCGCGGCCACGCCGACGTACGACGCGTCGAAGGCCGCGATCCACATGCTCAGCGAGGCGCTGCGGCTCCAGCTCGCCGACACGAGCGTCGACGTCGTCGAGCTCGTCCCGCCGTCGGTGGCGACCGACCTCATGCCGCGTCAGCGCGAGAGCGCGATCGCCATGCCGCTCGACGAGTTCGTCACCGAGGTCGTCGACCTGCTGCGCACGCAGCCCGACGCGCACGAGATCCTCGTCGAGCGCGTGAAGCTCCTCCGGTTCGGCGAGGCGCGCGGCGACTACGACGACGTCGTGCGGACCCTCAACGCGTCTGACCCGCACGGTCGCTGAGCGGGCTCGTCCGTGGCGGCGCAGGACGGAGAGGACGGCGCGGGAGCCCGGCTCAGGGGGTTGTGCCTGCGGGTCGGGACGCGAAGAGGTCGAGCCCGAGAGCGCGCGACAGGAGCGCGCCCGCGCGGCGACCGCGCACCGAGTTCCCCGCGTCGTCGAGCCGCGGGGAGAACGCCGCCACCGCGCCCTTTCCCGGCGACATCATGACGATGCCTCCGGAGATGCCGCTCTTGGCCGGCACCCCGACCTCGAAGAGCCACTCGCCCGACCTCTCGTACATCCCCGTCGAAGCCACCACGCTGAGCGCGTCCCGAGCCATGCCCGCCTCGACCACGCGCTCGCCGGTCGACGGGTTGACACCGCCGTTGGTGAGCGTGGCGCCCATCATGGCGAGGTCGTGGGCGTCGACGCGCAGCGCGCACTGCCGGGTGTAGAGGTCGACGACGGCCGCCGCGTCACCGTGCAGGCGCCCGTGGCTCGCGAGCAGCGAGGCGAGCCCTTCGTTGTGCTGGCTCGTCCGGGACTCGGACCGGTAGACCTCCTCGTCGACGTCGAGGGCGCGCCCGGCGAACCGTGACAGACCGTGCACGAGGAAGTCCCACCGGGCGTCGTCCGTGTCACCGGGAACCAGACCCGTCGTCGCGAGCGCGCCCGCGTTGACCATCGGGTTCATCGGGTGCCCCTCGCCGTGCTCGATGGCCAGGACCGAGTCGAACGGCACGCCCGTGTTGTCGACGCCCACGCGCTCCAGGACGGCGTCGTGCCCGATCTCCTGGCAGACGAGCGCGTACACGAACGCCTTCGAGATCGACTGGATCGAGAACCGGTGGCGCACGTCGCCGCGCGCGTGCTCCGTCCCCGCCGTGTCGGTGAAGACCACACCGAACAGGTCCGGCTCCGCGCCCGCGAGCGCGGGCACGTCCTCGATGACCGCCCCCTCGTCGAGGTCGCGGAAGCGTTCGTACGCGTCGTCGAGCGCGGCCTCGACGACGTCGTGCCCGGGCAGAGAACCGGTGGAGATCCACGGGTCGGGGTGATGGCTCATCCCTCGTGACGCTACCCGCGGCCTGCGCGGCTCGCCCAGGAGGTCAGAACAGCGGCCACGGCACGGCGGGCATGTCGCCCTCCGGTGCGGGGAACCGTGCCGTGCGCAGCAGCCGGTCGCAGCGCTCCGCGAGGGCGGCCACCTCGTCGGGCGCGAGGAGCTCGCGCAGACGGTAGGCGAGGTCACCGTCGACGCCCGCACGCACGCGCTCGACCCCGGCGAGCTCGTCGTCGGCGAGCGGCTCGCCGAGCCAGCCCCAGAGCACCGTGCGGAGCTTGGGCTCGACGTGGAACGTGACGCCGTGGTCGACGCCGGCGCGCCGCCCGTCCGCCAGCGGCAGCACGTGCCCGCCCTTGCGGTCGGCGTTGTTCACGACGGCGTCGAGCACGGCCATGCGGCGCAGCGCCGGCGAGTCCTCGTGCACGACGCTGACCGGGCGGTCCTCCTCGTCGACGCCCTCCAGCACCGTCCGGACCCCGTCGCGCGGGACCTCGTCGGTGGGCACGACGTCGACGGGCGACTGCGTCGAGTCCACGTCCTGCCAGAGCTGCACCATGCCCGGACCGAGCGGCCCGTCGCGCAGCCACGTGCGCGGCACGACCCCCCAGCCGAACGCCTCCGACACGAGGTACGCGGCGACCTCGCGACCCGCGAGCGTGCCGTCCGGGAAGTCCCACAGCGGCTTCTCCCCTGCCACCGGCTTGTACACGACCGAGAGGTCGCCCAGGCGGGCGAGGAACGTCGCGTTCGACGCGGTCCGGATGCGCCCGACGACGTCGAGCGGCATCTCGGTCAGGGCGGCGTCGGGCGGGGTGCCGGCAGGGTCGAGACCGGACGGCGCGGCGGCGTCGTCGCGCGGGGTCGTCACGCCTCGTCGGGCAGCGCGCACTCGTGCCCGTCGGGGTCGACCGGCCGGCCGCACCGCGGGCACAGGGGGCGCCCCGCGCTCACGACGGCGCGCGTGCGCTGCGCGAACGCGCGCGCCGTCCCCACCGGCATCTTGACCAGGAGCGACTCCGCGGGCTCCGGCTCGTCCGCCTCGGGGTCGAGGTCGTCGTCGTCCACGAGCGGGAACGCCTCGACGATGACCTGCGCCGTCCGAGGGTCCCACGCGAGGCGCATCGCGCCCGTGCGGAACTCCTCCTCGACCGGGAGGTCCAGGGGGTCGTCGTCGACGAGCTCGGCCGGGACGTCGGCGGGGACGCTGTACCGGTTGTCGGGCTCCTCCATGAGCTCGTCCAGCAGGCGCTGGATCGTGTCCGCCAGGACGGCGGACTGCTCCTTCTCGAGCGCGACGCTCGTCGTCCGGGTGCCTTCGCGCGCCTGCAGGTAGAACGTGCGGGAGCCGGGCAACCCGACGGTCCCCACGACGACGCGGTCCGGCCAGTCGTACTCGTGGACGAGAGTCGGCATGCCCTCACTCTACGAGCGCACGGCCCGTCCGCACGGGACGGCCACGGGTCGGACGCCGGACGCTCCGGCTACCGCGCGCCGTCGGCCTGGCCCGGCCCGGCCCCACCGCCGACGGGCGCGTCCCCCGCGGGCGCCGCGCCGCGCAGCCAGGAGAGGTCGCCCGCGTCGGTGTTCAGCGCCACGGCCTCCGGACGGTGCGGCCCGTACCGGACGACGGAGATCGACGCCGGGCCGACGACGATGCGCTGGAAGAGGTCAAGGTGCACCCCCAGCGCGTCGGCGAGCACGGACTTGATGACGTCGCCGTGCGAGACCGCCGCCCACACCGCGTCCGCGCCGTGGCGGGCGGCGACCTCGGCGTCGTGCCGCCGGACCGCCTCGACGCCCCGGGCCTGCATCGCGGCCAGCGACTCGCCGCCCGGGAAGACGGCCGCCGACGGCTGCGTCTGCACGACCGACCACAGCGGCTCCTGGGCGAGGTCCTTGAGCGCACGACCCTGCCACTGCCCGTAGTCGCACTCGGTGATCCCGTGCTCGGTCACCGTCTCCAGGTCGTCCGCCTGGTGGTCGAGCACGGCTTGCGCGGTCTGCCGGCACCGCTCCAGCGGGCTGGTGACGACCCGCGCGAGCAGCACGCCCGCGATGCGCTCGGCCGCCCGGGCCGCCTGGTCGCGCCCGACCGCGTCGAGCGCGACGCCGTCGGCGCGCCCGGCGAGGATGCCGCTCGCGTTCGCGGTGGTGCGGCCATGACGGACGAGCAGGACGGTCGGCATGCCCCGAGCGTAGGTGACCGCCGGCTCTCAGCTCGCGGCGGTGGCGTCCGCTGACGCCGTGTCCTGGGTCTGGATGACCCGCGGGACGAGCCGGTCGGGCAGGGGCGCCATGCCCGGTCCGCCCGCGCGGATCCAGCAGTGCAGGGCGTCGGTGAGCTCGTCGCCCGCGAGCTGCTCGAACCAGGTAGGACCGGCGGCACGGGCGGCGGGCACCGGCCTGACCACGACGACGTCCCCGCGCTCGCACTCGTCGAGGCAGTCCACGACGGTCAGGCGCGCGTCCCCGGTCTCGGCGATCCGGCGCAGCCGGTCGAGCTGCCCACCCGGACGGGTGTCGGTCGCGGCCAGCGTCTCCCCCGCGCAGAGCCCGCACGCGGTGATGCCGGGGACCGTGCGCGCGGGGCGCGGACGCCGTTCCCGGTCGTCGGTGGGGGTCGTCGCCGTCACGCGTCGACGCCCTGCTGACGAACGTGGCGACGAGCCTGGTGCCGAGCCGTCGTCGGCTCGCGCTCGCCGCACTGCCCCGGGGAGGTCATGCGTGCCCTGCTTCCTCTCGTGACGTGGCGAGCCGGTCGCTCGCAAGCGATACCCCGCAAGGGTATATCGGCCCTCCACGGTCAGCCCACCCCGTGACCCGCCTCGTGAGAGCAGGGGTGAGCACGGTGTCGGGTCCTTCGGCCTGGGCCCGCGGGGCGCGCGCACGTCAGACGCGTGCGACGGCGCGCCCCGCGGGGCGGGATCACCTCGAGGTGAGCAGGTCTGCCATGGTGGAGATCTCCGCCTGCTGGGTCTCGACGATCTCCTGCGCCATCGCGACCGCGTCCGCGTTCTCTCCCTCGGCGACCTCGGTCTGCGCCATCTCGACCGCACCCTCGTGGTGGACGATCATCTGCTCGAGGAAGAGCTTCCCCGCCTCCGCGCCCTGCGCGACGTCCAGGGCCTCCATGTCCTCCTCGCTCATCATCCCGTCCATCGACCCGTGGCCCATGGCCTCGTGGTCCATGCCGCCGGGCTCCTCCATCGGAGAGCCCCACTCCTCCAGCCACGTGGTCAGCTGCTCGATCTCGGGCCCCTGGGCGCCCTTGATCTGGTTCGCCAGGTCTGTGATCGCAGGGTCGACGCCGTCCTTGGCCAGGATGACGTCGGACATCTCGATCGCCTGCTCGTGGTGGGGGATCATCATCTGGGCGAACATCACGTCCTGGTCGTTGAACGTGGCGCCCTCCGCCGCGCCGTCCTGCTCCTCGGCACCGGTCGTGGCGGACGACGCCGCCCCGCTCCCGGGCTCGTCGTCGTTCGAGCACGCCGCGAGGCTCGCGACGGTCGCCAGCGCGATCGCCGGAACCAGCACTCTCGTGAACTCCATGGGGAAAGACCTCTCGTCTCGGTACTCAGGAACCACACGCGCCCCGGTGCGGGGCGTATCGGTCGACGCAGGGCGCGCCGACGGCGTGTGGTTCCTACGTCCGAGAGATGCCGAGGAGGTGCAGCGACGGCGCGAGGCCGAGGAAGGGCTGAGCGCGCCCCGGTTCGACGAGGCGGGACCAGACGGGGGTGAGGCGTGCCAGGAGGCCGCGCCCGGGGCGCACGAGGGCGAGCAGCACGACCAGCACCATGAGGCACATGGCCGAGGCCATCTCGTGCCCGCCGCAGTCGAGGCAGCCACCCTGCTGGTGGTGCCCGGGGCCGTCGTCGGCCGCCGGTGCACCCGCGGGGTGGCTCGTCTCGGCGATGACCGCCGCAGGCCCGACGTGGGCCGTCGACGAACCACTCATCGCGTGCATCGTCACGACGCCGAGAAGCAGCGCAGCGATCAGCAGGGCACCCGAAAGCCCTCGCCGGCGCCCGGCGAGCAGCGAACGGAGTGCGGCCATGGGGTGCATGTCGCCGCCACCCTAGCAAGCGACCATCGGGTCGGGACTGCCCCAAGATCGGTTGACTCCTGATCGGCGGGGACCGTGCTCTTCACCGGAAGGATGTCGCTCGTGCCAGCCCCATCCCGCTGAATTCCGCCGAGACGTGGTCGTCGCAGCCAGTTAGTGCGGCTCGATTGCGTAGATCGACAAGGGTGAGGCCGCCTGGTTGCTAGACGACATAGCAGAAGCAGTCGCCGAAAGCAAAAAACAGGCCAGAGGAGTATTCCTCTGGCCTGTTTCTCTTGTCGGGCTGACAGGATTTGAACCTGCGACCCCCTGACCCCCAGTCAGGTGCGCTACCAAGCTGCGCCACAGCCCGTGGCTGGATCACCGAGCCAGATCCGACCTGATCGGACCCCGTGAAGCCTCGGATACTCTACCCCATCCGCGACGCCTCCAGCGCACCGTTTGCCCCGGTCGGGGCTGTGCGGTCGGTCTCGCCGGAGGTCGCCGCGGCGTCCTGCTCCCCCGTCGGCAGGTGCGCGCGCCACGCGCTCGCCACGATCACCAGGCAGACCGCGGCGATGACCAGGCCGCCGAGGAACATCTGCGCGTACGTCCACCGCACGGACAGCGCCGCGAGCGCCACGGGCACGCAGAACCCGATGTAGGTGAGCGAGTAGTAGACGGCCGTCAGACCGGCGAGGTCGTCGGGCGTCGCGATGCGCTGGACCTCGCTGAGCCCCGCGACGAGCGCGAGCCCGTAGCCGGCCCCGAGCACCATTGCGGCGACGAGCGCCGTCGGGAGGTCGAGCCGCGCCGAGGCGTAGGCGCCGAAGCCCATGCCGACGACGACGATGGACATGGCCACGACGGACGCCCGCGCGCTGTGCCGGGTGTCGATGAGGCGGCCGAGCACCTGGATGCCCACCCCGCAGCCGAGGCCGAGCACCGTCATCAGCCCGGAGAACGCGATGGGCGCGCTGCCTGCGCTGGCGGACACCAGGCCCGGCAGGACGGCGTAGGCGCTGCCGGCGCACCCGAACACCCAGGGCGCCACGGGCACGACGACACGCAGGAACCGCCGGTGCGCGACCGCCGGCACGCGCAGGTCGTCGCGCAGCCGGCCCCGGGCCCCGCCGTCGGGCACGGCACGCGTCTCCGGGACACCGAGCAGCCAGACGCCGGTCGCGACCGCGAGCGCCGCGTGCAGCAGGTAGGCGGTGTGCGTGGGCCAGGGCGCCCACTGGGCGAGCACCGCCGCGACGCCGGCCCCGACGAGGAAGCCCAGCGTGAGGGCGAGGCCCGCGCGTCGGGCGCCGGAGCCGCCGTCGGGCACGCCGGACGCCCGGGCGGCCGCGTCGCTGAGCTCCTTGACCCAGGTGGTGCCGACGGCCATGACGAGGCCCAGCGCGACGCCGCACAGGACGCGCCCCGTCGCGAGCAGGGCAGCGGACGACTCCCCCGCCGCGAGCACGAGGGACCCGACGAGCGCGATCGGCGCCGCGGGCAGGAGCAGCGGCCGGCGCCCGTACCGGTCGGAGAGCGGCCCGCCGAGCAGGAGCGCGGGGACGATCCCGAGCACGTACGCGGCGAGCAGCGCGTCGACGGTCACCGCGGAGAAGTGCCCGACCTCCCGGTACATGACGAGCAGGGGCGTGAACTCGTTGCCGCCCCACGCGACGGCGAACATCACCGCCGCGACGGCGAGCCACGCCCGCGGCCCGACGGCGGCACTCGCCCCCGGCGCGGAGGCCTCGCTCGTGGGGCCCGAGGCAGCCGCGCTCACAGGCCGGCCCTCGCGTCCTCGAGGTGGCGCTGGACGCGGCGCTTGTAGGTGCGGGTGTCGCGCACCTCGAGCGCGTCGACGAGCGCGCGGTGCCCGGCGACGAACGTCGTCGCGCGGCCCGGGTCCCACCGGACGCTGTGCGCGACCATCCGCTGCTGGCGCTCGCGCAGGCTCACGAAGAACGTGGTGAGCAGCGCGTTGCCGCCGGCCGCGACGATCTCCTGGTGGAACCGCGCGTCGAGGGTCGCGTACTCCGCGACGTCCCCGTCGGCGACGGCGGCCTCCTGGGCGGTGACGAGGTCACGCAGGAGCGCGACGAGGGTGGCGAGCTCGGCGTCGGGCAGGCGGACGACGGACTGGGCGGCGTGGGTCTCGACGAGCAGGCGCGCGTCGAGGACGTCGTCGGCCTCGCCGGGCGCGACCGGTACCACGAGCGCGCCGCGCTTCGGGTAGAGCCGCAGCAGGCCCTCCGCCTCCAGGCGCAGGAATGCCTCCCGGACCGGTGTGCGGCTCACACCGAGCTGTTCGGCGATCTCGCCCTCGCTCGTCATGGAGCCGCCGGGCAGGCTCCCGTCGAGGACGAGGGACTTCACGTGCCGGTACGCCTGCTCCGTAGCAGAAGCGCTGGTGATGCGGGGCATAGATACATGATGCATCTATCGTGTGCACGACATCGCCCGCAACCGCTCTGCGGGGCCGTGCGGTTCGACACACCGAGCGCCGAACCCTCAAGTGATAGTTGACGCCGCCCGTTACTTACAGTTTCGCCGAAACTGTAAGTAAGGTGACGTCATGGAAGCAGTTCAGGCGCTCGCTGTGCCAGCGGTAGCTCACGTGAGCCACTACTGGACAGCAGAGAACGACGGCCTTTCGACGCGTGCGCAGGTGGCGGCTGGCTCGGGACCCTACGAGTCCACCATCCCGACCGCCATCGCCGACTACTCCCCCGTACTGACGCCGCAGCAGTCCGCCGACGCCGAGGAAGCAGCCGCCGCTCTCGCACGCTTCGACTCGTACGCCAGCGCAACGCTCGGGCCGGACAACCCCACCCTGGGTCCGATGTCCTCGATCCTGCTGCGCACCGAGTCCGCTTCCTCGTCGCAGATCGAGAACCTCACGGTCGGCGCCAAGCAGCTCGCGCTCGCCGAGATCGACCAGACGACGAGCACCAACGCACGCACCGTCGTCGCGAACGTCCGGGCCATGCAAGCCGCGATCGACCTCGCCGACCGGCTCGACGAGGCCTCGATCCTCACGATGCACCGCGAGCTCCTCGCCGGGCAGCCCGGATGGGAGGAGCACGCGGGGCGTTACCGAGGCACTCTGGTCTGGGTCGGCTCGTCGAGCATCAGCCCGAGAGGCGCGACCCACGTCGGGCCCCAGCCCGAGCTCGTCCCTGGAGCGATGGCGGACCTCATGGCCTTCGTTCGCCGGGAGGACCTTCCCGTCCTCGTCCAGACCGCCGTCGCGCACGCGCAGCTCGAGACGATCCACCCGTTCACGGACGGCAACGGTCGCACCGGCCGGGCCCTCGTGCACGCCATGCTGCGCTCGAAGGGCCTCACACGGAACACCATCGCCCCGGTCTCCGCGGGCCTCCTCATCGACACCGAGGCCTACTTCGACGCGCTCACCGCGTTCCGCGCCGGTGACGCCTGGCCGATCGTCGAGCAGCTCTCCCGCGCGAGCCGGTTCGCCGCGACGGCCGGAGCGCGGCTCGTCGACGACCTCGCGGGACAGGTCGCCACAGCGCGGGAACAGCTTTCCGGGCTGCGGCCCCAGGCCTCCGCCTGGAGCGTCGTGCCGCACCTCGTGGCCCATCCGGTGATCAACGCGGCGTTCCTCCGCGACCACCTCGGGTTCAGTGACGTCACCGCCCAGCGAGCGCTGAGCCAGCTCGCCGATGCGGGTGTCCTCCGCGAGCGCAGCGGCCTCCGGCGCAACCGGGTCTGGCAGCACGAGGGGATCCTCGCCGTCCTGGACCTGTTCGCCCAGCGGATCCGGCGCAGCTGACGACGCCTGGAGGTCCCGGCGGGTGCCGACTACGTCCACTCGTCCGGTACGACGCCCTCCGACGGCCCCGTGCCGTCCCGCAGCGCCGCGTCGAGCCGTCGGACCAGCTCGCCGACGCGACCGCCGCCGCCCGGCGCGGGCGGGTAGCGACGCAGCACGGCGACGACCTCGGGCGTCGCGAGCGCCCGCGCGGTGTCGAGCCACCCGCTCGCGACGCTCTCGCCGGACCCGTCCACGCCCGCGGCGAGCGCGGCGGCGTGCGCCGCGTGGGCGGCGGAGCCGAGGACGTGCTTGACCTGGTGGGCGTCGGCGATCGGGTGCAGGTACGCGGCGCCGGCCGCCGCCATCGCGGCCCGGGCGGCCTCGGCGGCGGCGGGGTCGCCCGCCTCCTTCGCCGCGCGCAGGGCCGCCCAGGCGGTGTCGCGCAGCGCCTTGCCGCGCGCGCCACCGAAGGCGAACGCGCGGGCCGCGTCGACCGCCTCGCGGGGGCGTGCGTCGTCGGGCCGGACCGCCTCGACGAGCTCCAGGGCCGGCT
Source organism: Cellulosimicrobium sp. 4261 (assembly GCF_040546915.1). NCBI lineage: Bacteria > Bacillati > Actinomycetota > Actinomycetes > Micrococcales > Promicromonosporaceae > Cellulosimicrobium > Cellulosimicrobium sp. 4261. The sequence goes on along the minus strand of NZ_JBEPOQ010000002.1, from coordinate 209,325 downwards.
CCGCGCACCGGGCCGCGTACCCCGTGACCGCCCGCAGATCCTCGATGCTCACCTCGACCGCAGCCGCCGTCGTCGTCACCGCTCGCTCCTCGCTCTCGCGCGCTCCCGTCCGCGCCAGGACGCGGAACGCCCTACGAGCACCGTACCGAGCCGGGCACCCTCACGTCCCGACCCACGACCCGGCCCGCGGCGCACACGACGGCTCACACGACCGGCCCGGCGCCCCGCGCGACCTGGAGCACCCGCGCGACGCCGGGCTCGTCGGGGTCGTCGGTGATGTCGCGCCCGTCGAGCCAGCACCCGACGACGTGCGCGAGCTCGCCGGGGTGGCTGAAGTTCATGGCGTGCGGGGCGCCCTCGATCGCGGCGACGGTCACGTGCGGGGGCGCGAGCGCCCCGACCTCGCGCACGCGCCACGGCGGCGGCATGAGCGGGTCGCGCGTGCCGAGGACGGCGAGCGTCGGCACGGGGACGCGCAGCACGCGTTCGAGCGAGGGGAACCGGGCGAGCTCGGCGAAGAGCTGGAGCGCGTTGACCGGCCCGAAGCGCACGTAGTCGGGCACCGCGACGCGCGCCATGCGCGGGCTCTCGCGCACGGCGTCACGCGCGAGCTGGGTGAGCGCGCGCCCGAACGGCTGGTTGTGCACGCCGCCCGCGGGCGAGGCGAGCACGACGCCGGCGACGCGGTCGGGGGTGGCGTGCGCGACCTCGAGGCTGACGGGGCCGCCCATGGAGTTGCCCAGCAGGACCACACGGTCGAGCCCGAGCGCGTCGAGCGTCGACAGGAGCGCCCACGCGAGGGCGGGGATGCCGAGCGGGTGGCCCCACTCTTCGCTGCGCCCGTACCCGGGCAGGTCCGGCACGACGGCGGTCGCGCGGTGGGCGAGACGCTCGGCCGTCGGGAGGAGGTAGGTGCCGGAGATGGCGAAGCCGTGCACGTGCACGATCGGCACGGCACCCGCGACCTCGGGGCCGGAGCGCACGAAGACCTCGCGGCCCTCGACGGTGACGTGGCGCGACGTCCACCCCTCTGCGGCCATGCCGCGATCCTCCCAGCGCACCGTGCCGACCTCGGCCGCGCGGGTGGCGGAGCACCCGCGACGGGTGAGGCGCCGGGACGACCCGGGCGGCGAGCATGGACGCCGGACGGGGGTCGACGTGGAGCAGAGCACGGGTCGCACCGAGGGTCGGCCGACGGCGGCCGACCGGCGCCTCGCGCTGCTCCTGGCCGCCGCGATGTTCGTGCTCGTGGTCGACACGTCGTTCATGAACGTGTCGATCTCCGCCGTCGTGCGCGACCTGGGCACGACCGTGAGCGGCGTCCAGACGGCGATCGCGCTCGAGGCGCTCGTGTCGGCGTCGTTCATCCTCGTGGGCAGCAAGGTCGGCGACCTCGTGGGCCGGCGGCGCGCGTACGTCGTCGGGCTGCTCGCGTACGGGGCGGGCGCGGTGGCGATGACGCTCGCACAGAGCCTCGTGGCGGTCGTGATCTTCTGGTCGGTGATCGGCGGGCTCGGGGCCGCGCTGCTGCTGCCGGCGATGCAGTCGCTCGTGCACGGCAACTTCGAGGGCTCCGCGCGCAAGGCGGTCTACGCGCTCGTGGGCGCGGCGGCGTCGATCGCGGCGGCGGTGGGGCCGCTGCTCGGGGGCGTCATCACGACGACGCTGTCGTGGCGCGTGGCGTTCGGGCTCGAGGCCGTGGTGATCGTCGTCGTCCTCGTGGGCGTGCGCCTCGTGCGCGACGTCCCGTACACGGGCGACCGCGCGGTGGACGTCGTCGGGACGGTCCTGTCCGTCGTCGGGATGGGCGGCGTGGTGCTGGGCGTGCTCGTGTGGCAGGAGGGCGGGGAGGCGGTCGGGGCCCTCGTCCTCGTCGGCGCGCTGGGTCTCGTAGGCCTCGCGTGGTGGCTCGTGCGCCGCGCGCGGGCCGGGCGGACGACGCTCGTCGACCCCGGGCTGTTCCGCTCGCCCGCGTTCCGGGTCGGGGTGTCGCAGCAGCTCCTGCAGCAGGTCGCGCTCGGCGGGGCGATGATCGCGCTGCCGATCTTCCTGCAGATGGCGCTCGGGTACGACGCGCTGCTCGCGGGCCTCTCGCTCGCCCCGCTGTCGCTGACGATGTTCGCCGCCGCCCTCGTCGCGGGCAAGCGCCCTGGCCGACGACGCCCGGCGACCCGTGTGCTCGCCGGCTTCCTCCTGCTCGTCGTGGGCATGGTGGCGCTCGTCGTCGTGGTGCCGAGGGCGTCGTCGGGCTGGTGGCTCGCGCTGCCGCTCGTCGTGGCGGGCGCCGGGCTGGGGCTCCTGGTCTCCCAGCTCAACGCGTACACGCTGTCCCCCGTGCCCGAGGAGCGCGCGAGCGAGGCCGCGGGCGTGAGCTCGGCCGCGGGGTCGTTCGGCCTCTCGCTCGGCCTCGCCGTCGCAGGCGCGGTCATGCTCGCGTCGCTCGCGGCGGGGTTCACGGCGCGGGCCGAGGCGAGCGACGTGCTGCCCCCGGACGACAAGGAGCAGGTCGCCCGGGTGCTCGAGGACGACGCCGAGATCATGAGCGACGCCCAGCTCCTCGAGCTCCTCGCCGACGAGCCGCCCGCGGTGCGCGCCGAGGTCGTGGCCATCAACGACGACGTGCGCGCGCGGGCGCTGCAGGTCGCGCTCCTCGTGCCGCTCGTCGCGGGGCTCCTCGGCGTCGTCGCGGCGCTGCGCATGCGCCGCCTGCCGGACCCCGAGACACGTGAGGACGAGCCGCCGGTCCTCGGCTGACCTGCGTCGTCGGGATCGTGACCGGACCGATACCCGGTTCGTTGCTCGTGCTAACCGTCGCGAAACGCCGGGGAAACAGCGGCTTGTGAGCATCGCTGACGGCAGGGGGCCCCACCACACGACCGCCGGTCGCGCCGTACCTCCGCGCGCCCGGAGGAAGGACCGCTCGCCCATGACCCGTCCCGTCCCCCGCAGACGGCTCCGCGCCCGCGCCGCCCTCGTCGGCGGTCTCGCGGTCGCCGCGGCGGCCCTCGCCGCCCCCGCGCACGCCGCACCGTCCGTCACCCAGGTCTCCCTCACGGCGCCCGCGTCGGTCGAGGTCGGCGCGGAGATCACCGTCACGGTCGCCGCGACCGGCGCCGGCGACCTCTACGCCTACGACCTCGCCGTCGCCTACGACCCCGACCTCGTCGAGCTCGTGGACGGTTCCGTCGTCACCCCGGACGGCGGCTTCGCCGACGCGACCGACGACGCGGCCGGGACGGTCGCCGTCACGCACACGCGGCTCGGTACCTCCCCCGGCCTCGAGGGCGACGTCACCCTCGCGACCCTGACGTTCACCGCCGTGTCCGACGGCGCGGCCGCCTTCGCCGTCCCGACCGCCACGCTCGTCGGCGCCGACGCCGAGACGGCCACGCTCACCGACGCCGCGAGCGCCACGACGACCGTCACCGCGGTCGACGTCCCGCCCACGCAGGAGCCGACGGACGGGCCCACCACGCCGCCGGTCGACGACGGCGGCACCACGACCCCCGGGGACGACGGCGCGTCCGACTCGTCGTCGTCCCCGTCCGGGTCCACCTCGGGCGGCGCGCTCGCGTCGACCGGGGCGAGCGTCGCCTGGTTCGCCGGGGCCGCGCTCCTCGCGGTCGCCGTCGGCACGGGCATCCTGCTCGCGCGGCGTCGGGCGGCCACGCGATGACCGGCCCGCTGCCCCGCCCCGACCTCTCGCCCGCGCACCGCGCGCCCGTCCCCTCGAAGGAGCCGTCCGTGACCACGACCCACCGGCGCGCCGCCACCGGCGGGCTCGCCGCCCTGACGATCGGCGGCCTCGTCCTCGGCGTCACGACGGCGCCCGCCGCGACCGGCGCCCCCGCCACGGAGAGCGCGCCGCTCCTCGCCCCCTACTGGACCGAGCTCGATCTCACGGGCGACCGGCAGGTCACGACCGACGACCTCGCGGTCGTCGCCGGGGCGCTCGGCGCGACGTCGGCGGACGCGGTCTGGGACGACGTCGCGCCCGCCGACACGGACGGCGACGGCACGATCACGGTGACCGACCTCGCCGCCGTCTCGCAGCGCATGGTCTACGACGACGGCCCGTTCGAGCTCGTCGAGGCGTCCGTGCTCGACATGCAGGCCGCGATGAACGCGGGCACGACGACGTCGGTCGCGATCACCCAGGAGTACCTCGACCGGATCGCGGCGTACGACACGACGCTCGTCGACACGGGCGCGGGCGGGCGGCCGCTGCACTCGATCATCAGCACGAGCGACGTCGCGCTGGAGGCCGCCGCGCGCGCCGACGCGGTCCGCGCGACGGACGGCATGACGAGCCTGCTGCTCGGCGTGCCCGTCGCGGTGAAGGACAACTACGACACGACGGACATGCCCACCACGGGCGGCTGCGGCTGCTGGGACGACAACCGGACGACGACCGACGCGACGATGGTCGAGGGCCTGCGCGCCGACGGCGCGGTGATCCTCGCGAAGGCCAGCCTGGACGAGTTCGCGTTCGGGTTCGCGTCGGAGTTCTCGTCCTTCCAGGGCGCAGGGACGAGCACGCTCGTCGCGAGCCCGTACGTGACGAGCCGCACGGCCGGCGGGTCCAGCGGCGGCACGGGGGCGGCCGTCGCGGCGAACCTCGCCGGGCTCGGCCTCGGCACGGACACGGGCGGGTCGATCCGCGTCCCGTCGTCGTACAACCAGCTCGTCGGCGTGCGCCCGACGGTCGGTCTCGCGAGCCGCGACGGCATCATCCCGCTCGCGCTGAGCCAGGACACGGGCGGCCCCATGGCGCGGAGCGTCCTCGACGCGGCGGTCGCGCTCGACGCCGTCGCCGGGGTCGACGCCGCCGACCCGGTGACGTCGCGCCAGGAGGGCGAGGTCCCGGCGTCGTACACGCAGTACCTCGACGAGGGCGCGCTCGACGGCGCCCGCATCGGCTACGTGCCGTCGATGCTCGGCTCCAACGCGGCGACCCTGCGCCTGTGGGCCCAGACCCGCGCGACGCTCGAGTCGCTCGGCGCGACCGTCGTCGAGGTCACGCCGCCCACCACGTGGTCGCCGGTCCTGCCGAACGGTTTCGCGAGCGTCCTCTCCGAGGGGTCGGGCTCGACGAACGAGTTCAAGCACGACCTCGACGCGTACGTCGCGACCCACCTCGCCCCGCAGGTCGAGGCCCGCACGCTCCAGGGGATCGTCGACTCGGGCCGCTACGTGCCGTCCCGCCGCAGCACGTACGTCTCGCGCGACGCGGTCACCGAGGAGACGTACCAGGCGTGGGCAGGGCCCGAGGGGTCGCACACGAAGGTCCTCGCCGAGGGCAAGGTGCTCGTCACGACGATGCTCGACGACGGCGACCTCGACGCGCTCGTCTACCCGAGCGCCAACCCGTACGGGACGATCGGGACCAACCTGCGGCTCAGCCCGAACACCGGGCTGCCCGCCGTGACCGTCCCGGTCGGCCAGGCGGTCGCGACCGACGGCACCGTCACCGGCGGCGGCGTCAACCTCGAGCTGCTCGGCCGCGACTTCGACGAGGGCCCGCTGCTCGGCCTCGCGTACGCGCTCGAGCAGGCCACGCAGGCCCGCACCTCCCCCGCGCTCTACGGCCCGCTCGGCTGAGCGGCCCACCACCGCCGACGGCGGCCGTCCCCTCCCGGGGGGCGGCCGCCGTCGTGCGTCGGGAGAGGTCGCCCACCACGGCGACGACGCGTCAGCGTCGCGGTGTCCGACGGCGCTCGTCGTCGCCACCGAGGGCGGCGCCGAGCGCCGCGAGCACGAGCAGGTCCACCACGAGCCCGGCGACGCCGACCCACTGCAGCGCGCGGAACACGAGGAGCTGCGTGAGCAGGAGCGAGACGAGCACGCCGCGCCGGACCCAGACGGCGCCGGCGCGGCGGTCCTCGGGCTGTCCGCGACGGGACGCCACCACGCCGACGACGACGCACGCGACCGTCGCGGCGACGCCCGCGACGATGCCGACCCCGACCCAGGCGGGCACGTCGACGTCGCCGACGAGCACGCGCAGCCCCGCGAGCAGCGAGCCGAGCGCTGTCCCGAGCACGAGCACGACCACCACGACGGCGGCCCAGCGGCGCTGGAGCGTCCGCGCGAACCAGGCCGACGAGCGCCGCACGAGCGCGCGCACCGGGTCGGGCACGTCGACGTCGTCGCGCGGCACGGCCTCGACGAGCGCCGCGACCTCGTCGGCCGTCGGCTCGCCCCGGCCCAGGGCGACGAGCGCACGGGCCTCGTCGCGCGCGTCGTCGGTGAACCCGCCGGCGACGCCCGCGACGGCGCGGTCGGTCGCGACCGCGAGGTACTCGGCCGGGTGGTGGCGCCGCCAGCCGTGCAGCGCCTCGACGACGAGGACGAGCACGACGACCGTCGCGTAGATGAGCGCCGCCGTCGGCTCGTAGAAGTAGTCGTTGTCCGCGGTGACGAACTTGCCGATCTCGTCGACGAACAGCCCGAACCCGATGCCGCCCACGAACGCGCCGAGCGAGCGCAGCGCCGGGCCGACGAAGGACAGCAGGATCACGAGGGCGAGCGCCATGCCGAGCCCGCCCCACAGCACGTGCGCGACGTGCAGGTCTCCCCCGCCGACCTGCGGGTACCCCGACGCCGCGAGGAAGAACCGCGTCACGAGCACCGTCGCGACGGCGACCACGAGGAACGTCACGACGTGCCGCACGGCCGCGGTGTCGCGGGCCGCGCCCAGGCGCAGGGCGCGGCCCCGCCGGGACGTCCCGGCGGAGGCGCGCCCCGAGCCCGCGCTCACCGCTTGCGCTTCTCCCGCACGCGGACGCTGATCTCGATGGGCGAGCCCTCGAACCCGAACGTCTCGCGCAGGCGGCGCTCGATGAACCGGCGGTAGCCCGCCTCGAGGAACCCGGTCGCGAAGACGACGAACCGCGGCGGGCGCGTGGAGGCCTGCGTCGCGAAGAGGATGCGGGGCTGCTTGCCGCCGCGCAGCGGGTGCGGGTGGGCGGCCACGAGCTCGCCGAGGAACGCGTTGAGGCGGCCCGTCGGGATGCGCGTGTCCCAGGAGTCGAGCGCGCGCTCCATCGCCGGGGCGAGACGGTCGGTGTGCCAGCCGGTGCGGGCCGACACGTTGACGCGCGGCGCCCACTGCACCTGCACGAGGTCCTTCTCGATCTCGCGCTCGAGGTACGGGCGACGGTCGTCGTCCATGAGGTCCCACTTGTTGTACGCGATGACGAGCGCGCGGCCCGCGTCCACGACCTGGGAGATGACGCGCGTGTCCTGCTCGGTGAGCGGCACCGACGCGTCCACGAGCACGACGGCGAGCTCCGCCTTCTCGATCGCGGCCTGCGTGCGCAGCGACGCGTAGAAGTCGGCGCCCTTCGTCTGGTGCACGCGGCGACGGATGCCGGCGGTGTCGACGAGGACGTACGGGACGTCCTTGATGGTCACGAGCTCGTCGACCGGGTCGCGCGTCGTGCCCGCGATCTCGTCGACGACGACGCGGTCGGCGCCCGCGAGCTTGTTGAGCAGCGAGGACTTGCCGACGTTCGGGCGCCCGACGAGCGCGACGCGGCGCGGCCCGGTCGGGCGCACCTCGCCGTGCTCGGACTCGGTCGGGAGCGCCGCCATCGCGGCGTCCAGCAGGTCGCCCGTCCCGCGGCCGTGCAGCGCGGACACGGGGTGCGGCTCGCCGAGGCCGAGGCTCCAGAGGTAGGCGGCGTCCGCCTCGCCCGACTGCCCGTCGACCTTGTTGGCGCACAGCACGACCGGCTTGCCCGACTCGCGCAGGAGGCGCACGACGCGCTCGTCCGTCGCGGTGGCGCCGACCGTCGCGTCCACGACGAAGAGCACCGCGTCGGCGAGGGCGATGGCGACCTCGGCCTGCTCGGCGACCTTGGACTCGATGCCCGCGACGTCGACCTCCCAGCCGCCGGTGTCGACGAGCGTGAACCGGCGCCCGGCCCAGTCGGCCGGGTAGCTCACGCGGTCGCGCGTGACGCCCGGCTTGTCCTCGACGACGGCCTCGCGACGGCCGAGGATGCGGTTGACGAGGGTCGACTTGCCGACGTTCGGACGCCCGACCACGGCGAGCACGGGCAGGGGCGACTCGGGCTCCGCGCCGTCGAGCGCGTCCTCGTCGGCGTCGAGCAGCGCGAGGTCGGCGTCCTCGAGCTCGTAGTCGTCGAGCCCGGCGCGCAGCGCGCGCTCGCGCGCCTCGTCGTCCGCGGAGTCCGCGTGCGCCAGGGGCTCCTCGGCCTGCCCGACGGCGTCGGTCGGTCCGGGCGTGCCGGGCTGGGCGGGGTCGGGTGTGGTCATGGGGTCTATTCTCCCAGGCCGCGGGCCAGGCTCCGAACCAGGCCGCGGGCGCGTCGTGCGGGTGGCCGTCCGGGACGCACGGCGTCAGCCCGCGGGACCGTCCCGGCGCGCGGCCAGCCGCGCGACGACGGCCCGCACGACATCGTCGGGCACGGGCTCCGCGAGCGGGAACCGCAGCGTGCCCTTGCCGTCCTGGTAGCGCGCGATGCGCCGCGCGAGCGCGTCGTCGACCTCGGGCACGGGGTAGAGCGAGACGTGGTGCGCCCAGCCCGCGAGGTAGACGACGTACCGGCCGTCGCGCGTGAAGGTCGGGATGCCGTAGCTGATCCGCTCACCCAGGCCGGGCACCGTGTCGTGCACCACGGCGCGCAGGTGCGCGACGACGTCGCGCGCGTCCGGGGCGAGCGTCGCGAGGTACTCGTCGACGGTCGTGGGCTTGCCGGGCGGCTCGGCCATGCGTGCTCCCTCCCCCGCGGGCGGCGCCTGCCCGGTCCCGCGACGGGGCGCCGGCGCCTGAGCGCGAACCTACCGCGCGGCGGTCGTGCCCGCGAGGCGCACGAGGACGACCCCGGCGACGACGAGCACGCCACCCGCGGCCTGCACGAGTCCCGGCACCTCGCCGAGCAGGAGCCACGCGATGACCACGGTGAACAGCACCTCCGACAGCCCGACGAACGACGCGAGGCGGTCGCCCATGCGGACGGTCGCGGCGACCCCGGACACGTACGCGAACGCCGTCGCGACGAGCACGACGACCGCGAGCGGGACGTACCAGGGCGCGGTCGAGCCGAGGAGCGTGACGTCGACGAGCGGGGCGGCGAACGGCAGCACGCCCGCGAGCGCCGCCGCGCCGAGCGCGAGCGCTCCGACGCCGAGCCCGCTCGCGGCGAGCGCGACGGGAGGCAGGCGCGTCGGGCGCGCGGACAGCACGAAGTAGGCGCCCAGCCCGCCCGCCGCGCCGAGCGCGAGGAGGACGCCGAGCAGGTCGGGGCGAGCGCCGCCCGGGTCGACGACGAGCACGAGGCCGAGGACCGCGACGGCGCAGCCCGCGAGCGTGAGCCGTGGCGGCACGTGCCGCGTGCGGGCCCAGGCGAGGCCGACGAGCAGGACGGGCGCGAGGTACTCGATGAGGAGCGCGATCCCGACGGGCATGCGCGCGACCGCCGCGAAGTAGCACAGCTGGGTCCCCGCGACGGCGACGAGGCCGAACCCGAGGACCAGCCGCCACTCCTCGCGCAGGAGCCGGTGGCTGCCGCGCAGGGCGACCGCCGCGACCGGGGCGAGGACGAGCGCCGAGCACAGGGCGCGCGCGAAGACGGCGGCGCCGGGCGTCCAGCCCGCCTCGAGGAGCGGCTTGACGAACGGGCCGCTCGCGCCGAACGCGAGGGCCGACGCGAGCCCGACGAGCAGACCGGTGCCCGGGCGGTCGCCCACCACGTGCGCCACCGGGCGGTCCGTCCTCATGGGGTCGGCCGGTCCCCGCGCGGGTCGTCCAGCGGCAGCGCCACACCGGTCAGCGCGACCGTGTCGGCGACCAGCTCGGCGAGCGCGGTGCGGATGCGCTCGTTCGCGTCCTCGAGCGCCTGCTTGCCGCTCACCCCGGGCACGCGCTCGACGGCGAGCGGCGCGCCGAAGCGGACGACGAGCCGACGCCGCACCCCGGGGAGCCGGTTGACGCCCTCACCCGCGCGGCGCGTACCGAGCACGGCCACGGGCACCACGTGCGCGTGGCCGTTGAGCGCGAGCCACGCGGCCCCGGCGCGCGCCGACGTCGCGTCGCCGCGCCCGCGGGCGCCCTCGGGGAAGACGCCGACCGCCCCGCCGCGCCGGAGCACGCCGAGCCCGGCCGCGAGCGCCGGGCGTCCGCCGGTGCGGTCCACGGGGATCTGCCCGGCGGCACGCAGCACCCAGCCGACCGGCCCCGTGAACATCTCCTCCTTGACGAGGACGTGCAGCGGGCGCGGCGCGACACCGAGGACGAGCGGCCCGTCGACGACGCCGGTGTGGTTCGCGGCGAGCACGACCGGGCCGTCCGTCGGGACGTGCTCCGCCCCGATGACGTCGGTCGCCCACACGACCCGGGCGAGGAAGCGGCCCACCCAGCGCGACCAGGCCGGCCCGGCGGGCGACGGCACGCCGTCTCCCGGACCGCGCACCCGGCTCACGAGCCCTGGCGCGGACCGACCACCCGCCCGGTGACCTGCTCGACCACGGAGAGGACCGCGTCGATCGTCTGCTCGAGGTCGAGCTCCGACGAGTCGACGGTCACGACGCCGTCGGCCGCGACCTGGAACTGCGAGACCGTCGCGTCGTCGCGGTCGCGCCGCAGCACCTGGTCCTTCGTCGCCTCGACGGCGGCCGCGTCGGCCGTCCCGTGCACGTCGAGCGAGCGCCGCGCGAGGCGGGCCTCCTCGCTCGCGGTGAGGAGCACACGCACGTCGGCGTCGGGGGCGACGACCGTCGTGATGTCCCGGCCCTCCGCGACGACGCCGCGCCCGCCCGCGAAGCCGTCGGGCGTGCGCTCGACCTCGATGACCGCGCGCTGGAGGCGCCGCAGCTCGGCGCGCACCGCGAGGTTCGTCGCGACGGCGCTGACGGCCGTGGAGATCGCGGTCGAGCGGATCGCCTCCTCGACGTCCGTCCCGTCCACGTGGACCGTCGGCCCGGACGGGTCGAGACCCATGACGAGCGGCATGACGCGCACGGCGTGCGCGACGGCGTCCTGGTCGGCGAGGTCCTCGCCGCGGTGGAGGCACCACCAGGTGGCGGCGCGGTACATCGCGCCCGTGTCGAGGTACGCGAGGCCGAGGCGGCGCGCGACGCCCTTGGACACGCTCGACTTGCCGGACCCCGAGGGCCCGTCGATCGCGAGCGTCAGCGCGCCGTCTCCCGGCGTCCCCGGGCTCACTGGGCCAGGTCCTTGCGCAGCGCCGTCGCCCCGTGCAGGTACACGTGCTGCACCGCCGCACGGTCCACGTCGAGCTCCGCGTGCGCCATGAGGCGCACCACGCGCGGGAGCGCGCCGGGCACCGCGATCTCCGTCGCGCACATGAGCGGCACGTCGCCGAGGCCCATCTCGCGCGCCGCGGCGGCCGGGAAGTCGGCCACCAGGTCGGGCGTGCACGTGAAGAGGATCGAGATGAGCGCGCGCGTGTCGACGGCGTTCGCGTCGAGCACCTCCTGCACGAGCTCGCGCGTGCGCTCGAACAGGTGCTCGCGCTCGTCGACGTCGAGCTGGGTCGCGCCCCGGATCGCCCGGACCGGCATGGATGGTGCTCCTTCGTGCGGGACGGCCCGCCTCGCGGCGGTCCGTCGGGGTGTGGTGCGGGACGCGCGGAACGGGCCTAGAGCCCGACGCCCGCCATGAGCGTGCCGAGCTCGGTGCGACCGAGCACGCGCGTCGTGCCGGGGCGCAGGTTGCCGAGCGCGATCGGGCCGATGCGCGTGCGCACGAGGCGCGTCACGGGGTAGCCGACCTCCTCGAACATGCGTCGCACGACGCGGTTGCGCCCCGAGTGCAGCACGACCTCGATCATCGTCTGGTCCGCGACCTGGTCGACGACGCGGTACGCGTCCGCCCGCACGACGCCGTCCTCGAGCTCGATCCCGTGCAGGAACTTGTTCGCGATGTTCCCCGCGACCTTGCCGCGCACCGTGACGAGGTAGGTCTTGGCGACCTCGTGCGAGGGGTGCGCGAGGTGGTTCGCGAGCTCGCCGTCGTTCGTGAGGAGCAGCAGGCCCTCGCTGTCCGCGTCGAGGCGGCCCACGTGGAACAGGCGCTCGGGCCGGTCGGCGACGAGCTCCGCGATGGACGGGCGCCCGTCCGGGTCGTGCATGGTCGACACGACGCCGCGCGGCTTGTTGAGGGCGAGGGTCACGCGCGAGGAGTCGAGCTGCAGGCGCATCCCGTCCACGTGCACGACGGCGCGGGCCGGGTCGACCCGCACGCCCAGCTCGGTGACGCGCACGCCGTCGACCTCGACGCGGCCCTGCGCGATGAGGTCCTCGCACGCGCGGCGCGACCCCAGCCCGGCCGACGCCAGCACCTTCTGCAGGCGCACGCCGTCCTCGACGTGCACGTCGCGCTGGGGCTCGGTGGGCTGCCCGCGCACGGGACGGCGCGGCCGGCCGGCCGCCTGGCCGGTGCGGGGCGCCGCCGTACCGCGACCCGGCGCAGGTCGACCCCGACCGGCAGCCGCGTCGCGGCCCGTGGACGAGCCCTGCGCGGACGAGCCGCCGCGCCGGGGCGCGCCGCCCGAGCGTGCGCCGTCGCCACTCCGCGGGCCGCCGCGACGCGCGTCGCCGCTCCCGCCGCGGCGTGCGTCGCCCGCCCCGTCGCGGGGCGTGCGCCCGCGCCCTGCGTCGCCGGAGCGGCGTCCGTCCTTCGAGCTCATGCGTGTCCTTCGTCCGTCGGTCCGTGCGTGACGTCGCGCGTCACGCCGGGTGTCGTGGCGGTCGGCGCCGGTGCGCCGTCCGCGTCGTCAGCCGCGGCGCCGGGAGCGTCCGTCGGCGCCGCGACGCCCGTCGGCCGCGCGGGAGCGCGCAGGTCGGCGAGCCCGTCGAGGCCCTCGAGGTCGTCCATGTCCGGCAGGTGCGGCGCGAGCGGGGGGAGCTCGTCGAGCGACGTGAAGCCCATCCGCTCGAGGAAGTACCCCGTGGTGCCGAAGAGGCCGGCGCCGGTGTGCGGGTCCTGGCCGACCTCGGCCACGAGCCCGCGCGCCACGAGCGTGCGCACCACGCCGTCCACGTTGACCCCTCGCACCGCCGACACCTGGCCGCGGCTGACCGGTTGACGGTACGCGATCACGGCCAGAGTCTCCAACGCCGCCTGCGTGAGCCGGGCCGTCTGGCCGCCCTGCACGAACCTGCCCACGACCTCGGCGTGCGCGGGCGCGGAGTACACGCGCCACCCGCCGCCCGCCGCGCGCAGCTCGAACCCGCGCGGGCGCCCGCCGTCGTCGCCCCGGTACTCGGCGGCGAGCTCGTGCAGCGCGTCGAGCACCTCGTCGACCGGGACCGCGAGCGCCGTCGCGAGCTCGACCGGCGGGATCGGCTCGTCGGCGACCATGAGCACGGCCTCGAGCGCGGACGGCAGGCCGCCCGGGAGGTCGTGCACGGCGGGCGGGCGGGCGTCGTCCGGGGTCGGGCCGTCGTCGGGCAGCGTCACGCGGGGACCTCCTGGTCGGTGGCGGCGAGGGCGTCCGCCAGGTCGGGCTCGTCGCCCTCGTCGAACTCGCTGCCGACGCCGACGAGCGGCGGCTCGGCCGCGTCGTCGTCGCCCGACCACCGCACGGTGAGCTCGCCGAGCGGCGTCACCTGGTCGAACGCGACGAGCGCCTGACGGAACAGCTCGAGCAGCGCGAGGAACCGCGCGACGACCACGGCGGTCTCCCCCGCGTCGGCCACGAGGGCGCGGAACGTCGTCGTGCCGTGGCTGCGCACGCGCTCGACGACGATCCCGGCCTGCTCGCGCACGCTCACGGCGGGGGCGTGCAGGTGGTCGAGCGAGACGCCGGGCGGCGGCGCCTTGGGCGCGAGCGCGCGGGCCGCGAGCACGGCGAGCTGGTCCGGTCCCATGGTCCACACGAGCTCGGGCAGCAGCGCGGCGAGGTGCGGCTCGAGCTGCACGACGCGCGGGAACCGGCGCCCCGCGCTCTCGAACCGCTCGGCGAGCAGCCCCGACACGTCCTTGTACGCGCGGTACTGCAGCAGCCGCGCGAAGAGCAGGTCCCGCGCCTCCAGCAGCGCCAGGTCCTCGTCGTCCTCGACGCTGCCCGTCGGCAGCAGCCGGGCCGCCTTGAGGTCGAGCAGCGTCGCGGCGACGACGAGGAACTCGCTCGCGGTCCCGAGGTCCCAGCCGGGGTGGTCCTCCCCCGCGGCCCGCGCGACCGCGGCGGCACGCTCGGCCGTGCGGATGTACGCGATGAAGTCGTCCGTCACGCGCGCGAGCGCGACCTCGGTGATGTCGAGCTTGTGCTTCGTGATGAGCGACAGCAGCAGGTCGAAGGGCCCGCTGAAGTTGTCGAGCCGGACCTCGAACCCGGTCCGTGCGGGCGGCTCGGTCGGTGGCGGCGGCTCAGGCGGCGTCGCCACGGGCGACCAGCTCCCGGGCGAGCTGCCGGTACGCGACCGCGCCCGGGTGGTTCGGCGCGTAGACGGTGATGGGCTCCGCCGCGACGGACGCGTCCGGGAACTTCACGGTGCGCCCGATCACGGTGTGGAGCAGCTTGTCGCCGAACGCCTCGTGCACGCGCGCCACGACCTCGCGCGAGTGCAGCGTCCGCGAGTCGAACATCGTGGCGAGGATGCCGTCGACGTCGAGGCGCGGGTTGAGCCGGTCGCGCACCTTCTCGATCGTCTCGACGAGCAGGGCGACGCCGCGCAGCGCGAAGAACTCGCACTCGAGCGGGATGAGGACGCCGTGCGCGGCGGTGAGCGCGTTCACGGTCAGCAGCCCGAGCGACGGCTGGCAGTCGACGAGGATCACGTCGTAGTCGTCCACGACGGGGCGCAGCACGCGCGACAGGACGGACTCGCGCGCGACCTCGCCCACGAGCTGCACCTCGGCGGCCGAGAGGTCGATGTTCGCGGGCAGCAGGTCGAGGTTCTCCACGTCGGTGCTCACGAGCACGTCGTGGATGTCCGCGCCACGCTCCATGAGCAGGTTGTAGACCGTGCGGTCGAGCTCGTGCGGGTTGACGCCCAGGCCGACGGACGCGGCGCCCTGCGGGTCGAAGTCGACGAGCAGGACCTTGCGCCCGTACTCGGCGAGCGCGGCGCCCAGGTTGATGGTCGTCGTCGTCTTGCCGACGCCGCCCTTCTGGTTGCACATCGCGATGATCCGGCCCGGGCCGTGCGCGGCGAGCGGGGCCGGGACGGGGAACTCCGGCAGGGTGCGGCCGACGACGTCGACACGCGGCTCGGTGCCGGCGGTCCGGTCCGCGGGGCGGTCGACGGCGGGGGCCGCGTCCCCCTCGGCGGAGGTCGGCGGGGCGACCGGACGGACGGCGTCGCCGTGCGAGCCGTGCGCGCCGCGCGTCTCGGGCTGGGTCTCGGCCTGGCTGCTCACGTCCGCCACGGTATCGCAGGACCTCCCCGCGGCCGGTGCGCACGCGCCCGCGCGCCGCGTTCCGGGACGGCACGCCGCAGGGCACGCCGCAGCGGTGGTGCCGCCGTCCCGGCGCGCCCGTCAGCCCAGCGCGCGGGGGTGCGCGGCCGCGTAGACCTCGCGCAGCGTGTCGGGCGTCACGAGCGTGTAGATCTGGGTCGTGGTGACCGACGCGTGGCCCAGCAGCTCCTGCACGACGCGCACGTCCGCGCCGCCGGCGAGCAGGTGGGTCGCGAACGAGTGCCGCAGCGTGTGGGGCGAGATGCGCTCGGGGTGCTCGATCCCGGCGCGCTCGGCCGCGGTGCGCAGCACGGCCCACGCGCTCTGCCGGGACAGGCGCGCGCCGCGCGTGTTGAGGAACACCGCGGGCGTCCCCCGCCCGTTCGCGGCGAGCGCGGCGCGCCCGCGCACGAGGTAGGCGTCGAGGGCGCGTCGCGCGAACGACCCGACGGGCACCACGCGCTCCTTGCCGCCCTTGCCCAGCAGGCGCACGGCGCCGCTGTCGAGGTCCAAGTCGTCGACGTCGAGGCTCACCGCCTCGGTGATGCGCGCGCCGGTCGAGTACACGAGCTCCAGGAGCGCGCGGTCGCGCAGGGGGCCCGGACCGTCCCCGGCCCCGGAGGCCTCGAGGATGCGCGCGACCTCGTCGGTCGAGATGGCCTTCGGCAGCCGCCTGCCCTGGGCGGGCGGGCGCACGTCGGCCGACGCGTCGGCGTCGGCGAGGCCCTCCGCCGCGCAGAACCGGTGCCAGCCGCGCACCGCCGCGACCGACCGGGCGGTCGAGGACGCCGACAGGGGCGCGCCGCCGTCGGCCCCGGTGCGCAGCGCCGTGACGTAGTCCGCGACGTCGTCCGCCTCGACGTCGCGCACGGCGTGGTTGCCGCGCGACCCGAGGAACGCGACGTAGCGCGCGAGGTCGCGGCGGTAGGCCGCGACCGTGTTGGCGGACAGCCCGCGCTCGACGGCGAGGTGCGCCAGGTACTCGCGCGCGGCGCGGTCCAGCGCCTCGGGCACGTGGGCCTCGCCGGGGCTCATGGCGTCACTGCCCTGCCGGGACGGCCGGGCTCACAGCGGGAGGAAGACGTCGACCGCCACCGCGACGAAGAGCAGGGTCAGGTACGTGATGGACGCGTGGAAGACCTTCATCTCCCCCACCTTGCCGCCCTTGCCGTCGGCCTTGTCGCGCGCCCGGCGCAGCATCGTCACGCACGACGACAGGAACCACGCGCCCAGGGCCGTGGCGACGACGCCGTACACCCAGGTCATGCCGGCGAGCGGCCACAGCGCGAGGGACGAGGCGACCATCGCGACGCCGTAGAGGATCATCTCGCGCGCGACCCTGCTGTCGTCCGCGACGACGGGGAGCATCGGGACGCCCGCGTTCGCGTAGTCCCGCTTGAACTTCATCGACAGCGGCCAGTAGTGCGGCGGGGTCCAGAAGAAGATGACGAGGAACAACGCGAGCGCCGCCCAGCTCAGCGAGCCCGTGACCGCCGACCAGCCGATGAGCACCGGCATGCAGCCCGCGATGCCGCCCCACACGATGTTCTGCGGAGTACGGCGCTTGAGGATCATCGTGTAGCCGACGACGTAGATCGAGATCGCCGCGAACGTCAGCCACGCCGAGACGACGTTGACCAGCAGCGCGAACCAGACCAGCGACACCACGCCGAGGACGGTCGCGAAGACGAGCGCCGCGCGCGGGGAGATCTCGCCCGTGACGAGCGGGCGCCGCTTGGTGCGGTTCATGACCTCGTCGATGTCGCGGTCGAGGTAGCAGTTGTAGACGTTCGCGGACGCCGCGGCGAGCGTGCCGCCGACGAGCGTCGCGAGGATGAGGCCCAGGCCGGGCAGCCCGCCCTGCGCCAGGAACATCGTCGGCACCGTCGTGACGAGGAGGAGCTCGATGATGCGCGGCTTGGTGAGGGCGACGTAGGCGCCAACCCGCTCGCGCAGCGCGCGGGTCGCGCTGGCGACCTCGGCCGTCGGGGCGACGGAGGTCGCGGGGGCCGTCGGGGAGGACGGCTGCTGGGTCGACGCGGCGCTCGACGGGCTTCCGGTCCCGTCGATCGGTGCCTGGCTCGTGGTGTGCACGCGCTTCGGTGTTCCGTTCTGAGGTGGGGGGCGAGCTGGGACGGACCGCCGGTCGTCCTCGCTCATCGTACGTCCCCGCCTGCGCGGGGGCCGACCGGACGGGCCGGGCGATTGTGTGACATCCGACCGAAATCCAGCACGTGGGCACCGCCCGGCCGGGAACGGCGCGCGCGTATAGGCTGGTGCCCGCGACCGTCCCGCGTCGGACCGCCCGCCACGGACGTGGCCTCCGGGCCGCGCGACGGGCACCGGGCCGCCCCGCCCCCTGAGGCGTGAGGCCGGGAAATGTTCAACGGTTGCTTCGAGTTGTCGCGAGGATCCGGGGCGCGCGCTCCGGACGGGAATGAGGTTCGGTGAACGCGTTGTCCCCTGCTCACACGCCCCTGGACTGGACGGACCTGGACGACCGGGCCGTCAAGACGATCAAGGCGCTCGCCGCCGACGCCGTGGAGAAGGTGGGCAACGGCCACCCGGGCACCGCGATCTCGCTGGCCCCCGCCGCGTACCTGCTGTTCCAGAAGGTCATGCGCCACGACCCGTCCGACGACCACTGGGTCGGTCGTGACCGGTTCGTGCTCTCCGCGGGCCACTCGTCGCTGACGATCTACCTCCAGCTCTTCCTCGCCGGGTACGGCCTGGAGATGGAGGACATCGAGGCGCTGCGCACGTGGGGCTCCAAGACCCCCGGCCACCCCGAGTACAAGCACACCCGGGGCGTCGAGATCACGACCGGCCCGCTCGGCCAGGGCCTCGCGTCGTCGGTCGGCATGGCGTTCGCGGCACGCCGCGAGCGCGGCCTGCTCGACCCGTCGACCACGCCGGGCGAGTCGCCGTTCGACCACCACGTCTACGTCATCGCCTCCGACGGCGACCTGCAGGAGGGCGTGACGAGCGAGGCCTCCTCGCTCGCGGGCCACCAGCAGCTCGGCAACCTCGTCGTGATCTGGGACGACAACAAGATCTCGATCGAGGACGACACGGACATCGCGTTCACCGAGGACGTGCTCGCGCGGTACGCGGCGTACGGCTGGCACACCCAGCGCGTCGACTGGACCAACGGGGGCACCGGCTACACGGAGGACGTCGACGCGCTGCACGCCGCGATCGAGGCCGCCAAGGCCGAGACGGGCAAGCCGTCGATCATCGCGCTGCGCACGATCATCGGGTACCCGTCGCCCACGAAGCAGAACACGGGCGGCATCCACGGCTCCGCCATGGGCGCCGACGAGATCAAGGGCCTCAAGGTCGAGCTCGGCCTCGACCCCGAGGCGAGCTTCGCGATCGACGACGAGGTGCTCGCGTACACGCGCGCCGTCGGCGAGCGCCAGGCCGACGCCCGCGCCGCCTGGGACCGGGCGTTCGAGGCCTGGAAGACGGCGAACCCGTCCGGCGCGGAGCTGCTCGACCGCCTCTCGCGCCGCCAGCTCCCGGCGGGCTGGGAGGACTCCCTCCCGACGTTCGAGGCGGGCAAGGCCGTCGCGACGCGCTCCGCGTCCGGCAAGGTCCTCACCGCGCTCAAGGACGTCCTGCCCGAGCTGTGGGGCGGCTCCGCCGACCTCGCGGGCTCGAACAACACGACGATGGACGGCGAGCCGTCGTTCGTGCCGGCCGAGCACGCGACGAAGAAGTTCCCGGGCCACGAGTACGGCCGCACGCTGCACTTCGGCATCCGCGAGCACGCGATGGGCGCGATCCTCAACGGCATCGTCCTGCACGGTGGCACGCGCGCCTACGGCGGCACGTTCCTCCAGTTCAGCGACTACATGCGTCCCGCCGTCCGGCTCGCCGCCCTCATGGAGATCCCGACGACGTTCGTGTGGACGCACGACTCGATCGGCCTCGGCGAGGACGGCCCGACGCACCAGCCCGTCGAGCACCTCGCGGCGCTGCGCGCGATCCCGGGCCTCGACGTCGTGCGGCCGGCCGACGCGAACGAGACCGCGTGGGCGTGGCGCACCGTGCTCGAGAACACCGAGCGCCCGGCGGGCCTCATCCTCACGCGCCAGAACGTGCCGACGTTCCCGCGCGGGACCGACGGCTACGCCGACGCGTCCGGCACGGCGCGCGGCGGCTACGTGCTGCTCGACACCGAGGGCACGCCCGACGTCATCCTCATCGGCACCGGCTCCGAGGTGCAGCTCGCCGTCGAGGCGCGCGAGATCCTCGCCGCCGAGGGCGTGCAGGCGCGCGTCGTGTCGCTGCCGAGCCGCGAGTGGTTCGACGGCCAGGACGACGCCTACCGCGAGTCAGTCCTGCCGTCCACGGTCCGTGCGCGCGTCTCGGTCGAGGCGGGCGTCGCGCAGGGCTGGCGCGAGCTCGTCGGCGACGCCGGCCGCTCCGTGAGCCTCGAGCACTACGGCGCGTCCGCGGACTACCAGGTGCTGTACCGCGAGTTCGGCATCACGTCCGAGGCCGTCGCGACGGCGGCGCGCGAGTCGATCGCCGCGGCGCGCGGCGACGACGCGCCGGGCGCCGAGCCCACCCCCTCGGAGGGCGGCACTGGCGACCTGCGCTGACCCTTCGTAGATTCCGAGGTGGGGCCGCGCACGCGGCCCCACCTCGGGACGCCCCGGGACGACCGCCACGAGCGGCGCCCCGGGTGCACGCCCGCGGCGAGAGCACCACGAGAGGAAGTCCGATGACGCAGCCCACCACCGTCCCCGGCCCCATCGAGCAGCTCACGGGAGCGGGCGTGTCGATCTGGCTCGACGACCTCTCCCGAGAACGGCTGCGCACCGGCAACCTCGCCGAGCTCGTGGCGACGCGCGGCGTCGTCGGCGTGACCACGAACCCCACGATCTTCGCGTCGGCGCTCGCGCAGGGCGACGCCTACGACGCCCAGCTCGCCGACCTCGCGGCCGCGGGCACCGACGACGCGGCCGTGGAGGCCGCCGTCGAGCGCATCACCACGGACGACGTGCGCACCGCCGCCGACCTCCTGCGCCCCGTCTACGACGCCACCGACGGCGTCGACGGGCGCGTCTCGATCGAGGTCGACCCGCGCCTCGCCCACGACGCCGACGCGACGGTCGTCACGGCGGAGCGCCTGTGGCGCACGATCGACCGCCCGAACGTCTACATCAAGATCCCGGCGACCGTCGCGGGCCTCGACGCGATCACGCGCACGCTCGCGCAGGGCATCAGCGTCAACGTGACCCTCATCTTCTCCCTCGCGCGCTACCGCGCCGTCATGGAGGCGTTCGCGATCGGGCTGGAGCAGGCGCGCGCCGACGGCGTCGACCTCGCGCCCGTGGGCTCGGTCGCCTCGTTCTTCGTCTCGCGCGTGGACACCGCCGTGGACGCCGCGCTCGAGAAGGTCGGGACGCCCGAGGCGCTCGACCTGCGCGGGCAGACGGCCGTGGCGAACGCGCGCCTCGCGTTCGAGGCCTACGAGGAGTTCCGCCAGACGGACCGCTGGCGCTCGCTCGCCGCGTCCGGCGCGCAGCCCCAGCGCCCGCTGTGGGCCTCGACGGGCGTGAAGAACCCCGAGTACCGCGACACGATGTACGTCGACGAGCTCGTGACGGACGGCGTCGTGAACACGATGCCCGAGGCGACGCTCCAGGCGTTCGCGGACCACGGCGTCGTGACGGGCGACACGATCACCGGCACGGCGTCCGCGTCGAGGCGCACGATCGAGACCGTCGAGTCGTTCGGCGTCTCCCTCGTGGAGGTCACCGACCGCCTCGAGGCCGAGGGCGTGCGCAAGTTCGAGGACAGCTGGACCGAGCTCCTCGCCACGACGCGCGACAACCTGCGCCGCCTCGCCTCCTCCTGACCCCGGCGCGCGGCCGGCCTCTCGCCCGCGCGTCCGACCTGCGGGAACGACGGCGCACCCCGTGGCGACGCCCCTATGATCCGCAGACGCCCCAGACCTTCTGCAGTCCTCCGACCCCTCCCCGAACGGAACGGTGCCACCAGGTGAGACCGGCCAAGATCACGCCAGAGCACAACCCTCTGCGCGACCCCCTCGACCTGCGCCTGCCTCGGATCGCGGGCCCGTGCGGGCTCGTCATCTTCGGCGTCACGGGCGACCTCGCCCGCAAGAAGCTCATGCCCGCGGTCTACGACCTCGCCAACCGCGGCCTGCTGCCGCCGGGCTTCGCGCTCACGGGCTTCGCGCGCCGCGACTGGGAGGACCAGGACTTCGCGCAGGTCGTGCACGACGCCGTCAAGGAGCACGCGCGCACGCCGTTCCGCGAGGCGACGTGGCGCCAGCTCTCCGAGGGCATCCGGTTCGTCCAGGGCTCGTTCGACGACGACGAGGCGTTCGAGCGCCTGCGCGAGACGGTCGAGACGCTCGACGCCGAGCGCGGCACGGGCGGCAACCACGCGTTCTACCTGTCGGTCCCGCCGAGCGCGTTCCCCGTCGTGTGCCGCCAGCTCGCCGAGTCGGGGCTGTCCCGCTCGGCGGAGGAGGCGTGGCGCCGCGTGGTCATCGAGAAGCCCTTCGGCCACGACCTCGCGAGCGCGCGCGAGCTCGACGCCGTCGTGTCGGAGGTCTTCCCGCCCGACTCGGTCTTCCGCATCGACCACTACCTCGGCAAGGAGACGGTCCAGAACCTCCTCGCCCTGCGCTTCGCGAACCAGATGTTCGAGCCCATCTGGAACGCGAACTACGTCGACCACGTGCAGATCACGATGGCCGAGGACATCGGCATCGGAGGCCGCGCGGGCTACTACGACGGCATCGGCGCCGCGCGCGACGTCATCCAGAACCACCTCCTCCAGCTCCTCGCGCTCGTCGCGATGGAGGAGCCGGTGTCGTTCGACGCGCCCTCCCTGCGGGCCGAGAAGATCAAGGCGCTCTCCGCCGTGCGGCTGCCGCGCGAGCTGTCCCGGCACACGGCCCGCGGCCAGTACGCCGCCGGCTGGCAGGGCGGCGAGGAGGTCATCGGCTTCCTCGAGGAGGACGGCATCCCCGACTCCTCCACCACGGAGACGTACGCGGCGATCCGCGTCGACATCGACAACCGCCGCTGGGCGGGCGTCCCGTTCTACCTGCGCACGGGCAAGCGCCTCGGGCGTCGCGTGACCGAGGTCGCGGTCGTGTTCAAGAAGGCACCGCACCTGCCGTTCGAGAGCTCGCAGGCGTCGGACCTCGGGAACAACGCGCTCGTGATCCGCGTCCAGCCGGACGAGGGCGTGACGATGCGCTTCGGCGCCAAGGTCCCGGGCACCGCGATGGAGGTCCGCGACGTGACGATGGACTTCGGCTACGGGCACGCGTTCACCGAGTCGTCGCCGGAGGCGTACGAGCGCCTCATCCTCGACGTCCTGCTCGGCGACCCGCCGCTGTTCCCCACGCGCGAGGAGGTCGAGCTCTCCTGGAAGATCCTCGACCCGATCACCGCGCACTGGGCGGCGAAGGGCAAGCCCGAGCAGTACCGGTCGGGCACGTGGGGCCCGGAGTCCGCCGACGCGATGCTCGCGCGCGACGGCCGCGCGTGGCGGCGCCCGTGACCGCCCCGGCGCCCGCCGAGCGGGCCGCGCGCACCCGAGAGACCCCCCGACCCCGTCGTGCGCCGGTACGCGGCACGACCCTCCGACCGGCGAGGACCCCGCGATGATCATCGACCTGCCCGACACGACGACGAACGCGGTGAACAAGCGCCTCGTGCGCCTGCGCGACGAGGGCGGCGCGATCGCGCTCGGGCGCGTCCTCACGCTCGTCGTCATCGCGCGCGAGTCCGACGTCGAGACGTCGATCGAGGCGGCGAACGACGCGAGCCGCGAGCACCCGTGCCGCGTCATCGTCGTCGCCCCGTCCGGGCGCAGCGCGACGCCGCACCTCGACGCGCAGATCCGCGTCGGCGGCGACGCCGGCGCGTCCGAGGTCGTCGTGCTCCGCACCGCCGGGCCGCTGCTCGAGCACGCGGACACGCTCGTCATGCCGCTCCTGCTGCCCGACGCACCCATCGTCGTCTGGTGGCCGGGTCAGCCGCCGGCGTCCCCGGACGACGACCCGGTCGGCGCCATGGCGCAGCGGCGCATCACCGACTCGATCACGGCGAAGGACCCCGAGGCCACGCTCGCGCAGCTCGCGCAGACGTACGGTCCGGGCGACTCCGACCTCGCGTGGGCCCGCGTGACGCTGTGGCGCGGCCTCATCGCCGCGGCGCTCGACCAGCCGCCCTACGAGCCGGTGACGAGCGTCGTCATCGAGGGCCAGGCGAAGCACACGTCGCTCGACCTCCTCGCCGCGTGGCTGGGCTCGCGCCTGCGCTGCCCGGCGCAGGTGGTGCGACGGCGCGGCGCGGAGGCGATCACGCGCGTGACGCTCGAGCGCAAGAGCGGGCCGATCGTCCTCGACCGCCCCGACGGCCGGACGGTGACGATCAGCCAGCCGGGCAAGCCCGACCGCCGCGTCGCGCTGCCCATCCGGACGCTCAGCGAGGCCCTCATCGAGGAGCTGCGCCGCCTCGACCCCGACGAGATCTACGGCGAGGTGCTCACCAAGGGGCTGCAGAAGGTGGGCGCGTGACCGCCGCCCGGCCGGACGCCCCGGCGCGCCTCGTCGTCGTGCACCCCGACGCCGCCGTGCTCGCCGAGGCCGTGGCGTCGCGCCTCGTGACGCGGCTGCTCGACGTGCAGTCGGTCCGCCGCCCCGTGCACGTCGTGCTGACGGGCGGGACCGTCGGGATCGCGAGCCTGGCGGCGCTCGCGCGCCACCCCGCGCGCGACGCCGTCGACTGGTCGGGCGTGCACGTCTGGTGGGGCGACGAGCGCTTCCTCGCGTCCGGCGACGGCGAGCGCAACGAGACGCAGGCGCGCGAGGCGCTCCTCGACCACCTGCCGCACCTCCCGCCCGAGAACGTGCACCCGATGCCGGCGGCCGACGCGGCGGCGACCCCCGAGGAGTCGGCGACCGCGTACGCGGCGACGCTCGCGGAGCACGCGCCGGACGGCCGGCACGTCCCGGCCTTCGACGTCCTGCTGCTCGGCATGGGTCCCGACGGCCACGTCGCGTCGCTCTTCCCCGGCCACCCCGGGCTCGACGTCACGGGCACCCCGACGGCGGGCGTCCACGGCTCCCCCAAGCCGCCGCCCGAGCGGGTCACGCTGACGTTCGAGGCGATCGCCCAGGCCCGTCAGGTGTGGGTCGTGGCGGCGGGCGCCGAGAAGGCCCCGGCGGTGGCGTCGGCCCTGTCAGGCGCGTCGGCGCACGAGACCCCAGCCGCCGCGGTCGCGGGCACGGAGGCGACGCTGTGGCTCGTCGACGTCGCCGCGGCCGGTACCGGGACCCCGACGGCCTCGGACGCGAGCCGCGCATGACGACGGGCGGCAAGCGCATGACGGACCCCGCGGTCACGTGGGACGCCGTCGACACGTACTTCGCGCCCCTCGTGGCCGAGGACGACGTGCTCGCCGCCGCGTCGGCGCGCGCCCGGGACGCCGGGCTCCCGGAGATCCAGGTCTCCCCCGCGCAGGGCCGGCTGCTGCAGCTCCTCGCGCTCACGTCGGGCGCGCGACGCATCCTCGAGATCGGCACCCTGGGCGGCTACTCGACGATCTGGCTCGCCCGCGCCCTGCCGTCCGACGGCACGCTCGTCACGTGCGAGATCGACCCGGCCCACGCCGCCGTCGCACGCGAGTCGGTGTCGGCGGCCGGGCTGTCGGACGTCGTCGACGTCGTCGTCGGCCCGGCCGCGGACACGCTGCGAGGGCTCGTCGCGGGCGGCGCCGCGCCGTTCGACCTCGTGTTCGTCGACGCGGACAAGCCGTCGAACCCGGTCTACCTCGACCTGGCACTGCAGCTCTCGCGCCCCGGCACGCTCGTCGTCGTGGACAACACCGTCCGCGGCGGGGCCGTCGCGGACGCGACGAGCACCGACCCGAACGTGCTCGGCGTGCGGGAGATGGCGGACCGCGTCGTCGCGGACCCGCGCCTCGACGCCACCGCCGTGCAGACCGTCGGGTCCAAGGGGTACGACGGCTTCGTGCTGGCGCGCGTGCGCGCCTGAGCCGCTCTCCGTACCGGCCCGACCGGGGTCAGCGGCCGCGACGGGCGCGCAGCGCGGCGAGCGCCTCGTCGAGGATCGCGACGCCGTCCTCGTCGCTGCGCCGCTCCTTCACGTACGCGAGGTGCGTCTTGTAGGGCTCGTTGCGCGACGGCGTCGGCGGGTGCTCCTGGTCCTGACCGGCCGGGAACCCGCACCGCGGGCAGTCCCAGGTCTCCGGGGCCTCGATGCCCGCCTCCGAGGAGAAGCTGGGTCGCGTCTCGTGGCCGTTGGCGCACCAGTACGACACCCAGAACCGCGGCGCGATCTCGCCGCGCTCGGACTCCCCGAGCGGTCCCGCCCCGACGCGCGACCCTCGGATCGCGTTACCACCTGCCACGTGCTCTCTCCCCCGTCCGTGCCGCCGTCGGCACTCGTTCCTGCCCGGACCGCGCGACCGTGCGCGGCTTGCCCCCTGCCGACTGCGGACTCTCCTGCCGTCCCGACGACGCCCTGGTGGGCGCGTGCGGTCAGACGACCTTCTGGAGGAGACCCAGGAGCACGATGACGACGGCCCAGACGAGGGCGAACGCCACGGTGATGCGGTTGAGGTTGCGCTCGGCGACGCCGGAGCTGCCCACGGAGCTCGAGATCCCGCCGCCGAACATGTCGGAGAGGCCGCCGCCCTTCCCCTTGTGCATGAGCACGAGCAGGGTGAGGAAGGCGCTGGTCAGCACCAGCAGGATCTGGAGGATGATGCGCAGCACGTCCACGAGTACGTCCTTGAGGCTCAGGGCCGGCCCGACCGATGTCGGGACCGACCGCACGGTTGTCGTGCACGGGCGTGACCCGCGGCACAGGGGACAAGAGTAGGCGACGCGGGGCCGCTGCGGCCAACCCCGTCCGCCGTCGTCCCGGGACGGCGGCCGACGGCCCCGGGACGCGGTCCCGGGGCCGTCGGTGCGAGGTGCGGCGCGGAGGTCAGGCGCCGGTCGCGTGCGACTGGTAGCGCGCGATCTTCGCGAACTCCTCGGGGTCGAGGCTCGCGCCACCCACGAGCGCGCCGTCCACATCCGGCTGCGCCATGATCGCGGCGACGTTCGACGACTTGACCGAGCCGCCGTACAGGATGCGCGTCGCGTTCGCGAGGTCCGCGTCGTAGAGGTCGCCGAGGGCGCCGCGGATCGCACCGCAGACCTCCTGGGCGTCCTCGGGCGTCGCGACCTCGCCCGTCCCGATGGCCCACACGGGCTCGTACGCGATGACGAGCGTCGCCAGCTGAGGGGCCGGGATGCCCGCGAGCGCGCCCTCGACCTGCGCGAGCGTGTAGGCGATCTGCTCGCCGGCCTTGCGCACGTCCAGGCCCTCGCCCACGCACAGGATCGGGGCGATGCCCTGACCCACGGCGGCGACGATCTTCTCGTTCACCAGGGCGTCGGTCTCGCCGTGGTACTGGCGGCGCTCCGAGTGCCCGATGGCGACGTAGCTCACGCCGAGCTTGGCCAGCATCGACGCCGAGATCTCGCCCGTGTACGCGCCCTCGGCGTGCGCCGAGACGTCCTGCGCGCCGTACTTGAGCTCGAGCTTGTCCGCGTCCACGAGCGTCTGCACCGACCGGAGGTCGGTGAAGGGCGGCAGCACGGCGACCTCGACGGCCGCGTAGTCGTGCTTCGCGTCCTTCAGGGTCCACGCGAGCTTCTGCACGGTGTGGGTCGCCTGGTGGTGGTCCAGGTTCATCTTCCAGTTGCCCGCCATGAGCGGGGTGCGGGTGTTCGCCACGGGTCCTTCTTCTCTCTGTGGGGCCCGCGCCGCCCACGGGGAGCGGGCGGCGCGGAGGGGTACGGGGGGCGGTCAGCCCTCGAGGACGGAGATCCCTGGGAGGTCCTTGCCCTCGAGGAACTCGAGGCTCGCGCCGCCACCGGTCGAGATGTGGCTGAAGCCCGCCTCGTCGAAGCCGAGGATGCGGACCGCGGCGGCCGAGTCGCCGCCGCCGACGATGGTGAACGCACCGTTCGCCGTCGCGTCGACCAGGGCCTGGGCCACGGCGCGCGTGCCGCCCGAGAACGCCTCGAACTCGAACACGCCCGCGGGGCCGTTCCAGACGACGGTCTTCGCGTCGACGATCTTGCTCGCGAAGAGCTTCGCCGAGTCGGGGCCGATGTCGAGGCCGATCTTGTCGGCCGGGATCGCGTCCGCGGCGACGACCTCGTGCGGCGAGTCCGCGGCGAACGCGTCCGCCACGACGATGTCCGTCGGCAGGACGATCTCGACGCCGTTCTTCTCCGCGTCCGCGAGGTAGCCCTTGACCGTGTCGATCTGGTCCTCCTCGAGGAGGGACTTGCCGACGCCGTAGCCCTTCGCCGCGAGGAAGGTGAACACCATGCCGCCGCCGATGAGCAGGCGGTCCGCCTTGGTGAGCAGGTTCGCGATGACGCCCAGCTTGTCGGAGACCTTCGAGCCGCCGAGCACGACCGCGTAGGGGCGCTGCGGGTCCTCGGTCGCCTTGCGCAGGGAGTCGACCTCCTTGAGGACGAGCTCGCCCACCGCGGAGGGGAGAACCTGCGCCACGTCGTAGACCGACGCCTGCTTGCGGTGCACGACGCCGAAGCCGTCGGAGACGAAGACGTCCGCGAGCTGCGCGAGGTCGCGAGCGAGCGCCTGGCGCTCCGCGTCGTCCTTCGACGTCTCGCGCGGGTCGAACCGGATGTTCTCGAGCAGCGCGACCTCGCCGTCGCCGAGCGCGGCGACCGTCTCGCGCGCCGAGTCGCCGACGACGTCCTGCGCCAGGTGCACCGGCACGCCGAGCAGCTCGCCCAGGCGGGCCGCGACGGGCGCGAGGGAGTACTTCGGGTCCGGCTCGCCCTTGGGGCGGCCGAGGTGCGCGGTGACGATCACCTTCGCGCCCGCGTCCGTCAGCTTCTTCAGCGTCGGGAGCGCGGCGCGGATGCGCCCGTCGTCCGTGATGGTCGTCCCGTCGAGCGGGACGTTGAAGTCGGAGCGGACGAGGACGCGCTTGCCGCGCAGGTCGCCCAGGGAGTCGATGGTCTTCATGCGGTCTCCTACGGTTCTGTCGCCGTCGTGCGGGACGCCGGCCGGCAACCGGCCCGGCCCGCACATGAGGACGTCCGCGTGCGCGTCACCGGGCGGTGCCGGGACGCGCACGCGGACGCATGGTGCTACGCAGGGCTGTGCTGCGTCAGCAGGTGGCTCAGAGCTTCTCGCCGACCAGGGCGGTCAGCGCGACGAGGCTGTTCGAGTAGCCCCACTCGTTGTCGTACCAGGAGACGACCTTGACCTGGTCGCCGATCACCTTCGTGAGCTTCGAGTCGAAGATGCTCTGGTGCGGGTTGGTGACGATGTCGCTCGACACGATCTCGTCGTCGACGTACTCGAGGATGCCCTTGAGCGGGCCGTCCGCCGCCGCCTTGAGCGCGGCGTTGACCTCGTCCACCGTGACCTCGCGCGAGGCGGTGAAGGTGAGGTCCGTCGCCGAGCCGGTGATGACCGGGACGCGCAGCGCGTAGCCGTCCAGCTTGCCCTTGAGCTCGGGCAGGACGAGCGACACGGCCTTGGCCGCACCCGTCGAGGTCGGGACGATGTTCTGCGCGGCGGCGCGGGCACGACGCAGGTCGCGGTGCGGGCCGTCCTGCAGGTTCTGGTCACCCGTGTAGGCGTGGATCGTGGTCATGAGACCACGCTCGATGCCGATCGAGTCGTTGAGCGCCTTGGCCAGCGGGGCGAGGCAGTTCGTGGTGCACGACGCGTTCGAGATGATGTGGTGCGCGGCCGGGTCGTACTGGTCCGAGTTCACGCCCATGACGAACGTGGCGTCCTCGTTCTTGGCCGGGGCCGAGATGATGACCTTCTTGGCGCCGGCGTCGATGTGCGCCTTCGCCTTGGTCGCGTCGGTGAAGAAGCCGGTCGACTCGATGACGATGTCGGCGCCGAGCTCGCCCCAGGGGAGGTTCGCCGGGTCGCGCTCCGCGAGCGCACGGATCTTCTTGCCGTCGACGATGATGTTGTCGTCGTCGAAGTCCACGCTCAGCGGGAAACGGCCGAGGACCGTGTCGTACTTGAGCAGGTGCGCGAGCGTCTTGTTGTCCGTGAGGTCGTTCACGCCGACGATCTCGATGTCGGCGCCCGACTCGACGATGGCGCGGTAGAAGTTCCGTCCGATACGACCGAAGCCGTTGATACCGACGCGGATGGTCACAATGCCCTCCTCAGGGCGCGCCGGTTGTCCCGACGCACACGGTTGATGCCGAACGATCACGTACGCCGTCGTACGCAGGTGGTGATCGCGCCCGTGCCCCGCTGCCCGGATCCCGGCACAGCACCCTCCGTGCCCGTGGACCGTCACGGCGACAGCCGGGACCACCCACGCCCACGAGGGGTGTCAGCGAAGGAGCACGTCGTTGTCACCTGACACTGACGAGCCTATACCAACACCACTCCGTCATGTGACCTGAATCCCATGCTTCGGGACCATCGTCCCGCCGGTGCGTGACGTCCAGGGGGCGGGCGCCGCCGCGCCCGGCTCACGGGCGCACGGGGTTCGGACGACCGCCCGCGCTCGTCAGAGGTCGAGCAGCTCGGGGCTCAGCCCCGCCTCGGTGTCCGGGATGCCGAGCTCGGCCGCGCGCTTGTCGGCCGTGGACAGCAGGCGGCGGATGCGCCCCGCGACCGCGTCCTTGGTGAGCGGCGGGTCGGCGAGCTGGCCCAGCTCCTCGAGCGAAGCCTGCTTGTGCGCGAGACGCAGCTCGCCCGCCTCGCGGAGGTGCTCCGGCAGGTCGGGGCCCAGGATCTCGAAAGCCCGCTCGACCCGGGCGCCCGCGGCGACGGCGGCGCGCGCCGAGCGGCGCAGGTTGGCGTCGTCGAAGTTGGCGAGCCGGTTCGCCGTGCCGCGCACCTCACGACGCGCACGACGCTCCTCCCACACGAGGACCGCCTCGTGCGCGCCGAGGCGCGTGAGCAGCGCGCTGATCGCGTCCCCGTCGCGGATCACCACGCGGTCGATACCGCGGACCTCCCGCGACTTCGCCGACACCCCGAGGCGGCGGGCGGCGCCGACGAGCGCGAGGGCGGCCTCCGGGCCCGGGCACGTGATCTCGAGCGCCGACGAGCGCCCGGGCTCCGTGAGGGACCCGTGGGCGAGGAAGGCGCCGCGCCACGCGGCCTCGGCCTCCTCCACGCCGCCGGAGACGACCTGCGGGGGCAGCCCGCGCACGGGCCGGCCGCGCTGGTCGAGGAGGCCGGTCTGACGGGCCAGGGACTCGCCGTCGCGCACGACCCGCACGACGTACCGGCTGCTCTTGCGCAGGCCCCCGGCGGACACCACGATCAGCTCGCTCGTGTGGCCGTAGACGTCCGCGATGGTCTCCCGGAGACGACGAGCGGCGATGGCGGTGTCGAGCTCGGCCTCGATGACCACACGACCCGAGATGAGGTGCAGGCCGCCGGAGAAGCGGAGCATCGCGGACACCTCCGCCTTGCGGCACGAGGTCTTGTCCACCCGCAGTCGTGCCAGCTCGTCCTTCACCTGTGCCGTGAGCGCCATGCGGGACATCCTGCCACCGATGGGAGCGTGTCGCGGCGGCGTCCCGGAGCGCGGGGGCGTACCCCGCGGTGTCCGGCGAGCAGCCGGACCAGGCCCCTCGCGCACGCGCCCGCGAGGGGCGCAGGAGGCTTCGACGGCTCAGCGGGCGGGCGAGCCGACGTCGCCGAGGACGTCGTCGAACACGTCCCGGTAGGCGGCCGCGAGGCGCAGCGCGTCGTGCCGCGGCGTGCCGTCGCCGCGGCGGACCTGCCGCAGCAGGAGCCGGGCACCCATGCGCGCCGCGGCCTCCGCGAGCTGCTCGGTGTCCTCGACCGCGGACGGGTCGGCCACGACGGCGTCGATGCGCAGCCCCGGCGCGTGCTTGTGCAGCACCTCCAGGTGCTCCGTCGCGGTGAGCCCGAACGTCTCCCCCGTCTCGCTCGACAGGTTGAGCGTGACGCACCGCCGTGCCGGGGTCTCGTGCAGGGCGCGCGCGAGCTCGGGCACGAGCAGGTGCGGCATCACCGACGAGAACCACGACCCGGGCCCGAGCACGACCCAGTCCGCCTCCTCCACGGCCCGCACCGCCTCCGGGCACGCCGGCGGGTCCGCGGGCACGAGCCGGAGCTGCTCGATGCGGTCGTGGGTGACCGCGACGCGGCTCTGCCCGACGACCGTCTCGAGCCGGCCTTCCGACCAGACGTCCGCCTCGATCCGGAGCGGCACCGCCGCCATGGGCAGCACCCGGCCCCGGGCCCCGAGGAGCTTGCCCACCCAGTCGAGACCGGCCACCGGGTCGTCGAGCAGCTCCCACAGCGCGACGATGAGCAGGTTGCCCACCGCGTGGTTGTCGAGGTCCCCCTCGGACGTGAAGCGGTGCTGCAGGAGCGCGCTCCAGGTGCGACCCCACTCCGAGTCGTCGCACAGGGCCGCGAGCGCCATGCGCAGGTCTCCCGGCGGCAGGACGCCGAGCTCCTCGCGCAGGCGCCCCGAGGAGCCGCCGTCGTCGGCGACGGTGACGACCGCGGTGAGGCGGTCGGACATGAGCCGCAGCGCCGACAGGCTCGCGGAGAGCCCGTGGCCGCCGCCCAGGGCGACGACGGCGGGGTTGCGCAGGCTGACCACGGTGCCCGTCACTCCTTGCCGAGGTCGCGGGCCGTGACGATGACGCGCTGCCCCTGCGCGCGCAGGCGCGCGGCGATCGCCTCGCTGATCGCGACGGACCGGTGCTTGCCGCCCGTGCAGCCGACGGCGATGGTCACGTAGCGCTTCTCCTCCCCCAGGTAGCCGGCCAGCACAGGCTCGAGGGCGTTCACGTACCGGTCGACGAACTCGAGGGCGCCGGGCCGTCCGAGCACGTAGTCGCGCACGGGCGCGTCGCGGCCCGTGAGGTGGCGCAGCTCGGTGATCCAGTAGGGGTTCGCGAGGAACCGCACGTCGACCACGTGGTCCGCGTCGAGCGGCAGCCCGTACTTGAACCCGAAGGAGACCACGTTGATGCGCAGCGTCTCGGGGGTGCCGTCGGCGACGGCGGCGCGCACCTCGCGCGCGAGGTCGTGCACGGTGAGCTCGGACGTGTCGATGACGACGTCGGACCGCTCCTCGAGGCTCGCGAGGAGACGCCGCTCCTCGGCGAGACCGTCGAGGATGCGCCCCTCGCCCTGCAGCGGGTGCGGGCGGCGCACCTGCTCGTAGCGGCGCACGAGCACCTCGTCCGACGCGTCGAGGAACAGGATGCGGTAGAAGACGCCGCTCTGGCGGAGGTGGTCGAGCACCTCGACGAGGTCGGTGAAGAACTCGCGCCCGCGCACGTCGACGACCGCCGCGATGCGCTCGAGCGTCGAGCCGGACCGGGTCATGAGGTCCACGAGCGGGACGATCATGCGCGGCGGCAGGTTGTCGACGACGTACCAGTCCAGGTCCTCCAGCACGGCGGCGGCCCGGGTGCGGCCGGCGCCCGACATGCCCGTGATGATGAGCACCTCCGCCTCGCTCGGCTCGGGCGCGTGGGTCGCGGCCTCGATCGCGGGGATACCGCTGGGGACGGTGGTCGGGGAGGGCTCCGGCAGGCGGGCGGGCTGGCCCTGCGGGCTGAGGTCCGGGGTCGGCTCCGAGGTCATGCCCCCAGCATGCCAGCCGTCACGCGTGGGCCGCGGCCTCGTCCTGCGCCGGAGTGTCCCGCGAGGTCCGGTCGGGGTCCTGGGGCAGCACGGACGGGGCGTCGTCGGGCGACGGCGTCGGGGCGCCGCCGTCCGGGGCGCCTCCCCCGAGCGCCGCGACGACCGCCTGCGCGGTCCGCTCGCCCATGCCGCGGACGCTCGCGATCTCCTCGACGCTCGCCCCGCGCAGCCGCTTGAGGGAGCCGAAGTGCTTGAGGAGCGCGGTGCGCCGCGCCGGGCCGAGGCCGGGGACGTCGTCGAGCGCCGAGGCCGTCATGCCCTTGCTGCGCTGCCTGCGGTGCTGGGCGATCGCGAAGCGGTGCGCCTCGTCGCGGACGCGCTGGAGCAGGTACAGGCCCTCGGAGGAGCGCTGCAGGATCACGGGGTACTCCTCCCCCGGCACCCAGACCTCCTCGAGCCGCTTGGCGAGGCCGCACAGCGCGACGTCGTCGATGCCGAGGTCCGCGAGGGCCCGCGCCGCGGCCGCGACCTGCGGCGGCCCGCCGTCGACGACGACGAGGTTCGGCGGGTACGCGAAGCGCGCGCGCCGGTCCACGGGCGCGTCCGGGTCCACCTCGCCGCTGCGCGGCACGTAGCCCGCCGCCTCCGCGGCGCGCTCCGCCCGCCCGGCCGCGGCGTCGGAGCCGTCGGCGACGTCGTCCGCCTCGAGGTCCAGCTCGACCTCGCCCGAGCGGGAGCGGTCGGACAGGTAGCGCTTGAAGCGGCGCGAGATCACCTCGTACATCGCGGCCGTGTCGTCGGCGGCGCCGTCGCCGTCCGGCCCGCGGACCGTGAAGTGCCGGTACTCGCTCTTGCGCGCGAGCCCGTCCTCGAAGACCACCATCGACGCGACCTGGTACGTGCCCTGGTTGTGCGAGACGTCGTAGCACTCGATCCGCAGCGGCGCCGTCTCGAGCTCGAGCGCCTCCTGGATCTCGCGCAGCGCCTGGCTGCGGGTCGTCAGGTCGCCCGCACGCCGCGTGCGGTGCAGCGCGAGCGCGTGCTCCGCGTTGGCGCGCACCGTCGCGGCGAGCTCCTTCTTGTCCCCGCGCTGCGGCACGCGGACGTCGACCCGCGCGCCCCGCAGCCCGGAGAGCCACGTGGTGACCTGGTCCGTGTCCGGCGGCAGGACGGGCACGAGGACCTCGCGCGGGACGGCGTCGCGCGCGAGGTCGCGCCCGGCGCGCGTGCCGACGTCCGCCGCGACGGCCTCCTCCGCCGCGCCGTACACCTGCTGCAGCAGGTGCTCGACGAGCTCGGCGTCCGTGACGTCCTCGACCTTCTCGACGATCCAGCCGCGCTGGCCGCGGATGCGACCACCGCGCACGTGGAACACCTGGACGGCCGCCTCGAGCTCGTCGCCCACGAGCGCGAACACGTCGGCGTCGGTACCGTCGCCGAGCACGACCGCGTTCTTCTCCGTGGCCCGCTGGAGAGCGGCGATGTCGTCGCGCAGCCGCGCCGCGGCCTCGTACTCCATGGCGGCGGCGGCCTCGTTCATCTTGCGCTCCAGCCGGCGCACGAACCGCTGGGTGTCACCCGCCATGAAGTCGCAGAAGTCCTCGGCCAGCGCCTTGTGGTCCTCGGGCGTGATGCGCCCGACGCACGGCGCCGAGCACTTGTCGATGTACCCGAGCAGGCACGGGCGGCCCGTCTGGTGGGCGCGCTTGAAGACGCCCGCCGAGCACGTGCGCACCGGGAACACCCGCAGCAGGAGGTCGAGCGTCTCGCGGATCGCCCACGCGTGCCCGTACGGCCCGAAGTACCGCGTGCCGGGCCGCTTCGCGCCGCGCATCACCTGCGCGCGCGGGAACTCCTCGCCCATCGTCACCGCGAGGTACGGGTAGGACTTGTCGTCGCGGTACTTGACGTTGAACCGCGGGTCGAACTCCTTGATCCACGTGTACTCGAGGGCGAGCGCCTCGACCTCGGTCCCGACGACCGTCCACTCGACCGACGCCGCCGTCGTGACCATCGTCTGGGTGCGGTGGTGCAGGTTCGCGACGTCCTGGAAGTAGTTCGACAGACGCGCGCGCAGGTTCTTGGCCTTGCCGACGTAGATCACGCGACCGTGCTCGTCGCGGAACCGGTAGACGCCCGGCGAGGTGGGGATCTCCCCCGGCGCAGGGCGGTACGTCGCGGGATCTGCCATGTTCTCCAGCCTAGGTCAGGCCACCGACGCCGGTGGCTCGGGGGTGGGGATGCTCGGGGACGCGGCGACACGGCGACACGGCGACGCGGCGACGCGGCGACGCCGCGACGACACCGTGTGACGCGCGTCACCGGCCGTTAGGGTGGCGGCCATGAGCGCACAGCACGGATACGCCGCGACGACCCGCTGGACCGGCGCGGGCGACCGCGGGACCGCGTCCTACACCGCCTACAGCCGCGACCACGAGGTGCTCCTGGACGGGCGCCCGTCGCTGCCCGGCTCCGCGGACCCGGCGTTCCGCGGCGACCCGACCCGGTACAGCCCCGAGGAGCTGTTCCTGGCGAGCCTGTCGCAGTGCCACATGCTGTGGTTCCTCCACCTCGCGGCCGCGGCGGGCGTCGTCGTGCGCGAGTACGTCGACGACGCGACCGGCACCATGCGCGTGGAGTCCGGCGGCGAGGGCCAGTTCACGGACGTCACGCTGCACCCCCGCGTGGTGGTCGACGACGGACCGGGCACGGACGAGGCGGCGATGGCGACCCTCCACCAGCGCGCGCACGACCACTGCTTCATCGCGCGCTCGGTGAACTTCCGGGTGCTCGTCGAGCCGGCACCCGCCCGGCGCGCCGTCGCCTGACACGGAGAGCACAGCACCGAGCCCGCGAGGAGCACCGAGGAAACTCGGGGACGCTCCGAGCACGCCGCGCGGGTGCGGGCCTGCTCGGTCCCGCACCCGCGCCGCCGCTTCCTCGTTAGGCCGCGGACGCCTTGCGGCGCCCTGCCTTCGGCTTCTCCTCGGTCGCCCGACGCGCCGCCGCGGACCGGCCCTTCGTCCCCTTGCCCGCCTTCGCCGCCGGGGCCGACGCCTCGGAGGTCGTCGGCGCGGGCCCGACCGGCACGGGGTCGTTCCCGTCGAGGATCTCCGCGAGGAAGCGCCCGGTGTGGCTCGCCTCGACGCGCGCGACCTGCTCGGGAGTGCCCTGCGCGACGACCTTGCCGCCGCCGGAGCCGCCCTCGGGGCCCATGTCGACGACCCAGTCCGCGCTCTTGATGACGTCGAGGTTGTGCTCGATGACGAGGACGCTGTTGCCCTTGTCGACCAGCGACTGGAGCACGCCGAGCAGCTTGCGGATGTCCTCGAAGTGCAGGCCCGTCGTCGGCTCGTCGAGCACGTAGATCGTGCGACCCGTCGAGCGCTTCTGCAGCTCGCTCGCGAGCTTGACGCGCTGCGCCTCGCCGCCCGACAGCGTCGGGGCGGGCTGCCCGAGCCGGACGTAGCCCAAGCCGACCTCGACGAGCGTCTTGAGGTGCCGCGAGATCGCGGGCACGGCGGCGAAGAACTCGGCTGCCTCCTCGATCGGCATGTCGAGGACGTCCGCGACGGTCTTCCCCTTGAAGTGGACCTCGAGCGTCTCGCGGTTGTAGCGCGCGCCGTGGCACACCTCGCACGGCACGTAGACGTCCGGGAGGAAGTTCATCTCGATCTTCAGCGTGCCGTCGCCCGAGCACGCCTCGCAGCGGCCACCCTTGACGTTGAACGAGAACCGGCCCGGCGTGTACCCCCGCACCTTGGCCTCGGTCGTCTCCGCGAACAGCTTGCGCACGTGGTCCCACACGCCGGTGTACGTCGCGGGGTTGGACCGGGGCGTGCGCCCGATGGGGCCCTGGTCCACGTGCACGACCTTGTCGAGGTGCTCGAGACCGGTGACACGCGTGTGCCGGCCCGCGACCTGGCGGGCCCCGTTGAGCTCGTTGGCCAGCACGGTGTAGAGGATCGAGTTCACGAGCGTCGACTTGCCGGAGCCCGAGACGCCCGTGACCGCGGTGAACGTCCCGAGCGGGAAGCTCACGTCGATGCCCGTGAGGTTGTGCTCGCGCGCGCCGACCACCTTGATCTGGCGACCCGGGTCGGTCGGGCGCCGCTGCGCCGGCAGCGGGATGCTGCGGCGCCCCGACAGGTACGCGCCCGTGACGGACTCCGGCGCCTCGAGCAGGCCCGCGTAGTCGCCCGAGTGCACGACGCGCCCGCCGTGCTCCCCCGCACCCGGGCCGATGTCGACGACCCAGTCCGCGGTGCGGATCGTGTCCTCGTCGTGCTCGACGACGATGAGCGTGTTCCCGAGGTCGCGCAGGCGCGTGAGCGTCTCGATGAGCCGCCGGTTGTCGCGCTGGTGCAGACCGATGCTCGGCTCGTCGAGCACGTAGAGCACGCCGACCAGGCCGGAGCCGATCTGCGTCGCGAGCCGGATACGCTGCGCCTCGCCGCCGGAGAGCGTCGCGGCCGGCCGCTCGAGCGAGAGGTAGTCGAGGCCGACGTCGAGCAGGAAGCCGAGCCGCGCGTCGATCTCCTTGAGAACCTCGGTCGCGATGGCACGCTCGCGCGAGCCGAGCTCGAGCGACCCGAGGAACGCCGCGGCCTCGCGCAGGGGGAGCCGGCACACGTCCCAGATGGACCTGCCACCGACCTTGACCGCGAGCACCTCCGGCTTGAGGCGGGCCCCCTCGCACACGGGGCACGGGACCTCACGCATGAAGGCCTCGTACTTCTCCTTCGACCAGTCCGACTCGGTCTCGGTGTGCCGACGCTCGAGGAACGTGATGACGCCCTCGAACCCCGTCGAGTACTGCCGCTCACGGCCCCAGCGGTTCTTGTACCGCACGTGGACCTGGTGGTTCTGGCCGTGGAGCACGGCCTTCTTCGCCCGCTCCGGCAGCGCGCGCCAGGGCGTGTCCATGGAGAACCCGAGGTCGTCCGCGAGCGCCGTGAGCACCCGCTCGAAGTACTCCGACGAGATCTGCGCCCACGGCGCGACCGCGCCCTCCCGCAGCGACTTCTCGACGTCCGGGACGACGAGGTCCGGGTCCACCTCGAGACGGAACCCGATGCCCGTGCACTCCGGGCACGCGCCGTACGGCGCGTTGAAGGAGAACGTGCGCGGCTCGATCTCGTCGAGCGCGAGCTCGTGGTCGTTCGGGCACGCGCGCTTCTCCGAGAAACGGCGCTCCCGGGCCGGGTCGTCCGCGTCCGCGTCGACGAGCTCGACGACGACGAGCCCGCCCGCGAGCCCGAGGGCCGTCTCGACGGAGTCGGTGAGCCGGCGCTGGACGCCCTCGCGCGCGACGAGACGGTCGACGACCACCTCGATGTCGTGCTTGAGCTTCTTCTCGAGCGCCGGGACGTCCGTGAGGGTGCGCACCTCGCCGTCGACGCGGGCGCGGGCGAAGCCCTTGGTCTGGAGCTCCTTGAAGAGCTCGGAGTACTCGCCCTTGCGGCCGCGCACGACCGGGGCGAGGACCTGGTAGCGCGTGCCCTCGGGCAGCTCGAGGAGACGGTCGACGATCTGCTGCGGGGTCTGCGCGGTGACGCGCTCGCCGCACACCGGGCAGTGCTGCGTCCCGGCGCGCGAGAACAGCAGGCGCAGGTAGTCGTAGACCTCGGTGATGGTGCCGACGGTCGAGCGCGGGTTGCGGTTCGTGGACTTCTGGTCGATCGAGACCGCGGGCGACAGGCCCTCGATGAAGTCGACGTCCGGCTTGTCCATCTGGCCGAGGAACTGGCGCGCGTACGCGGACAGCGACTCGACGTACCGGCGCTGCCCCTCCGCGAAGATGGTGTCGAAG
This sequence comes from Cellulosimicrobium sp. 4261, assembly GCF_040546915.1. Taxonomy (NCBI): domain Bacteria; kingdom Bacillati; phylum Actinomycetota; class Actinomycetes; order Micrococcales; family Promicromonosporaceae; genus Cellulosimicrobium; species Cellulosimicrobium sp. 4261. The sequence continues at coordinate 170,432 of NZ_JBEPOQ010000002.1, read as the reverse complement.
GCGAGCGACGACTTGCCCGAGCCGGAGAGCCCCGTGAAGACGATGAGCTTGTCGCGCGGGAGGTCGAGGTCGACGTTGCGCAGGTTGTGCTCGCGGGCACCGGAGATGACGAGGCGATTGCTCACCGCAGCATCGTACGGCCGACCACCGACACTCGCACAGGTGTTCGACGTCACCTTCGCACCGCACGCGGCGAATGCTCACGAGCAGGGCACGCACGGGCTCCTCGCCGTGACCCGCGTCACCGCGGTGCCGGGTCTCGGCACCCTGTCCGTGGCGGCGGGCGGCACACTGGGCGCATGACGTACACCGGACAGGTCGCCGTGGGCGGCCCGCACGACCTGCGACGCCTGGACGAGGTCGAGATCCGCAAGCTCGCCGTCGGGCCGCTCGCCAACGACGTCTATCTCCTCACGTGCCGGCGCACCGGGGCCCAGCTGCTCGTGGACGCCGCCGACGCGGCCGACGACGTGCTCGCCCTCGTGCGGGACGGCTCGCCGTCGGGGCGGCTCGACGGCGTCGTCACGACGCACCGGCACGCCGACCACCTCCGGGCGCTGGCGGAGGTCGTCGCCGCCACGGGCGCGTGGTCGGCCGCCGGTCAGGCCGACGCGGACGCGGTCGCCGCGGCGTCCGGCGTCCCGGTCGCCCGGGTCCTGCGGCACGGGGACGTCCTGCGGGTCGGCGCGCTCGACCTCGAGGTCGTCGCGCTGCGCGGGCACACGCCGGGCTCCGTCGCGCTCGCCTACCGCGAGCCGGACGACGCCACCGGGCCCGAGGCCGTGGCCGGCCGGGTGCACCTGTTCACCGGGGACTCGCTGTTCCCCGGCGGCGTGGGGAACACCGACCGGGACCCGGCGCGGTTCGCGAGCCTGCTGTCGGACGTCGTCGCGCGCGTCTTCGACCGGTTCGACGACGCCACGTGGGTCTACCCCGGTCACGGCGCCGACACGACGCTCGGTGCCGAGCGGCCGCACCTCGCCGAGTGGCGCGAGCGGGGCTGGTAGCGCGGGGCTCGTAGCGGGCGGCAGGGAGCGGGCGCGGCCGAGGCGCGGACCCGACCGCGCGGCGTCGGGACGGCCTGGTTCACTGGCTCCATGCCGATCCACGCCGTCACCTACGTGTACGCCGACCGCCCCGCCGAGCTCGACGCCCTGCGACCCGAGCACCGCGCGTTCCTCCGCGCCCTGCACGAGCGCCGCACGCTCCTCGCCTCCGGCCCCCTCCCCGCCCACGAGGACGCACCCGCCGGAGCGCTGCTCGTCCTCGACGGCGAGACGCCCGACGACGTCGCCACGTTCCTCGACGAGGACCCCTTCGCACGCGCGGGGCTGGTCGCCGAGCGCACTGTCCGCCCGTGGTCGCCGGTGATCGGCGACTGGGCGGACCGCGTCTGAGCCAGGCGTGCGCTCGCTGCCCTCGCCCCTGGCCGGGTACCGCCGCTAGCGCGCGGCGCTCCCGCGGGGGCCCGCGCCGCCCTGCGGCGGGGTCTCCCCCGCCGCGGGCGCCTCGTCGGTCACGGTCTCCGTGGCGTCCTCCGCGGACGGCGCCGCGGTGCCGGGCTCCACGACGCCCGACGACGCGCCCTGCGCGTGCAGCGCACGGGTGCGCAGCAGGCTCGCGACGGTCGTCACCGCGAGCGCCCCGACGATCACCACGAGCGAGAGCCAGATGGGGACCGTCGGCACCGCCTCGAGGTGCTCGCCGCCGTTGATGAACGGCAGCGTGTTCTCGTGCAGCGCCTCGAGGATGAGCTTGACGCCGATGAAGCCGAGGATGACGGCCAGCCCGATCGGCAGGTAGACGAGCCGCTCGAGCAGGCCCCCCAGCAGGAAGTAGAGCTGGCGCAGGCCCATCAGGGCGAACACGTTCGTCGTGAAGACGATGAACGGGTCCTGCGTGAGCCCGAAGATGGCAGGGATGGAGTCGAACGCGAACAGCAGGTCGGTGCTGCCGATCGCGAGGAACACGACGACGAGCGGCGTGAAGACTCGCTTGCCGTCCTCGACCGTGCGCAGCCGGCCGCCGTCGTACCGGGTGCCGAGCGGCAGGACCCGGCGCAGCGCCCGCACGGCCCGGTTCTCGTGGTACTCCTCGGGTTCGTCGCCCCCCGCCACGAGCTTGATCGCCGTGTACACGAGGAACGCGCCGAACAGGTAGAACACCCACACGAACTGCGAGATGATCGCCGCGCCCGCCAGGATGAACGCCCCCCGCAGGACGAGCGCGACGATGATCCCGACCATGAGGACGCGCTGCTGCTGCTCTCGCGGGACCGCGAAGCGCGCCATGATGATGACGAACACGAACAGGTTGTCCACGGAGAGGCTGTACTCCGTGAGCCACCCCGCGTAGAACTCCCCGGCCGGGGCCGCGCCCCCCACCGCTCCGACGACCGCCCCGAAGACGAGCGCGAGCGCGACGTAGAACCCGACCCACAGCGCGCTCTCGCGCATGGACGGGACGTGCGGCCGGCGCCCGACGACGAACAGGTCGACGAGGAGCAGGACGGCGAGCGCCGAGAGCGACGCCCACTCGAACCAGACGGGGAGTTCGTGAACCATCGGTGGCTAGCCCTCCGAGATCTCGGCCTCGCGCCGACGGTCGGCGCGGTCCTTGGCCAGGCTCGCGATCGTGGTGATCGCGAGCACGACGACGATGAACCCGAGGGACAGGGCGGTCGGGATCTCCGGGATGACGGTGATGTGCTCACCGCCGTTGATGAACGGCACCTCGTTCTTGTGCAGCGCGTGGATGAGCAGCTTCACGCCGATGAAGCCGAGGATCGCCGCGAGGCCGTAGGCGAGGTAGACGAGGCGGTCGAGCAGGCCGTCGATGAGGAAGTAGAGCTGGCGCAGGCCCAGCAGCGAGAACGCGTTGGCCGCGAACACGAGGTACGTCTCCTGCGTGAGGCCGAAGATCGCGGGGATCGAGTCGACGGCGAAGAGCAGGTCCGCGCTGCCGATCGCGATCATCACGATGAGCATCGGGGTGATGAAGCGCTTCCCGTCGATCTTGGTCGTCATCTTGTCCTCGACGTACGTCTCCGTCGTCGGGAACAGGCGGCGGGTCAGCTTGAGCGCGCCGTTCTCGTGGAACTCCTCGTCGTGGCCGGAGCCCGCCTTCACCTGCGTCCACGCCGTGTACAGCAGGAACGCGCCGAAGACGTAGAAGATCCAGCTGAAGTTCTCGATGAGCGCCGCGCCCAGGAGGATGAAGATCGTGCGCAGGACGAGCGCGATCGTGATGCCGATCAGCAGGACCTTCTGCTGGTACAGCCGCGGGACGCGGAAGCTCGTCATGATGAGCACGAAGACGAAGAGGTTGTCGACCGACAGGCTCTTCTCGGTGATGTAGCCGGCGAAGTACTCGCCGCCGTACGTCGAGCCCCAGACGGCCCAGACGATGCCGCCGAACAGCACCGCGACGGCGACGTAGCCCGCGGACCACCAGCTGGCCTCGCGCAGGCTCGGGGCGTGCGGCGTGCGCACGTGCCCGACGTAGTCGACGGCGAGCATCGCGAGGATCACGCCGATGGTGACGAGCCAGGCCCAGACGGGGACGTCCATGCAGAAACCTCCGGTACGTAGCACTGAGTACCGAAGGTCTCTTCCGCCACGCACCGCCACGCGCGCGTCCGTGACGCGGGCTGGTAGTTGCGGGACCGGTGACACCGGGCCGACGACTGCGCCGACCGTGATGACGACATCACCGCGGAGGAATACTCCCCTTCAACGAGGAGCCAGCATAGGCCATCGCTCCTGCTCGTGTGACAACACCACGCCACCGCGGACTGTTCCGCGGGCGCGCCCACGACGACGCCGGGCCGGTCCCCAGAACCGATCAGGCCGTCGCCGCGTGCATCTGGCGCAGCTCCTTCTTGAGCCCCGAGATCTCGTCACGCAGCCGCGCCGCGAGCTCGAACTGGAGCTCGCCCGCGGCCGCGTGCATCTGGTCGCTCAGCTCCTGGATAAGCTCCGCGAGGTCGCTCGCCGCGGCGCCCGCGAGCCGGTTGCCCGACGACGCCCCCTCCTTCGGCCCGCCCGGCACCGGAGCCTTGCCCTTCGCGCCCTTGCCCGGCTGGCGGTAGCCGCCGGCCAGGAGCTCGGCGGTGTCCACGTCCTCGCGCGCGAGCATGTCCGTCACGTCGGAGATGCGCTTGCGCAGCGGCGTCGGGTCGACCCCGTGCTCGGTGTTGTACGCGATCTGCTTCTCGCGGCGGCGCTCGGTCTCCTCGATCGCCGCGGCCATCGCCGGCGTGATCCGGTCCGCGTACATGTGCACCTGGCCGGACACGTTACGGGCCGCGCGGCCGATCGTCTGGATGAGCGACTTGGGCGAGCGCAGGAAGCCCTCCTTGTCGGCGTCCAGGATCGCGACGAGCGAGACCTCCGGCAGGTCGAGACCCTCGCGCAGCAGGTTGATGCCGACGAGCACGTCGTACTCGCCGAGGCGCAGCTCGCGCAGCAGCTCGACGCGGCGCAGCGTGTCGACCTCGGAGTGGAGGTAGCGGACCCGGACGTCCTTCTCGAGCAGGTAGTCCGTGAGGTCCTCGGCCATCTTCTTGGTGAGCGTCGTGACCAGCACGCGCTCGTCGCGGTCGACCCGCTCGCGGATCTCGTGCAGGAGGTCGTCGATCTGGCCGGTGGTCGGTTTGACGATCACCTCCGGGTCGACGAGGCCCGTCGGGCGGATGATCTGCTCGACCACGCCGTCCGCCATCGAGAGCTCGTAGTCACCCGGCGTGGCCGACAGGTACACCGTCTGGCCGATGCGCTCGACGAACTCCTCCCACCGCAGCGGGCGGTTGTCCATCGCGCTCGGCAGGCGGAACCCGTGGTCCACCAGGCTGCGCTTGCGCGACATGTCGCCCTCGAACATCGCCCCGATCTGCGGCACGGTCACGTGCGACTCGTCGATGACGAGGAGGAAGTCCTCCGGGAAGTAGTCGAGCAGCGTGTTCGGAGGCGAACCCGCCTCCCGGCCGTCGATGTGCCGGGAGTAGTTCTCGATCCCGGAGCACGTGCCGATCTGGCGCATCATCTCGATGTCGTAGGTGGTGCGCATGCGCAGGCGCTGTGCCTCGAGCAGCTTGTTCTGCCGCTCGAGCTCGTCGAGCCGCTCCGCGAGCTCGGCCTCGATCGAGGAGATCGCGCGCTCCATGCGCTCCGGACCCGCGACGTAGTGCGTCGCGGGAAACACGTGGATGCTCGGTTCGGAGCGGATGACCTCGCCCGTGAGGGGGTGCAGCGTCTGGATGCTCTCGATCTCGTCGCCGAAGAACTCGATGCGGACCGCGAGCTCCTCGTAGACCGGGATGATCTCGACCGTGTCGCCGCGCACGCGGAACGTACCGCGCGTGAACGCCATGTCGTTGCGCGTGTACTGCATGGTGACGAACTGCCGCAGCAGGTCGTCGCGCTCCACCTGCATGCCGACGTCGAGGCGCACCATCCGGTCGACGTACTCCTGCGGGGTGCCAAGACCGTAGATGCACGACACCGACGCCACGACGACGACGTCCCGGCGCGTGAGCAGCGAGCTCGTCGCGGAGTGTCGCAGCCGCTCCACCTCGTCGTTGATCGACGAGTCCTTCTCGATGTAAGTGTCCGTCTGCGCGATGTACGCCTCGGGCTGGTAGTAGTCGTAGTACGAGACGAAGTACTCGACCGCGTTGTTCGGCAGCAGCTCACGGAACTCCGTGGCGAGCTGGGCGGCGAGCGTCTTGTTGGGGGCCATGACGAGCGTGGGGCGCTGCAGCTCCTCGATCAGCCAGGCCGTCGTGGCGGACTTCCCCGTACCGGTGGCGCCGAGCAGCACGACGTCCTTCTCGCCCGCGCGGACACGCTGCGAGAGGTCCGCGATGGCCGTGGGCTGGTCGCCCGACGGCTGGTACTCGGAGATGACCTCGAACGGAGCGGTGGCGCGCTGGAGATCGGTCACGGGACGCATGGGTCCACGGTACGTCCAGCCACCCACATCGTTCGCGGGAGCGCCTCGACCGACCGCGCGCCACCTACACCCGACTTCACCCGCGCGCAATTTGGAAGGCGTGGTGCCGAACCCCTAGTGTTCCCTCGACCTGCCCGCTCCCCGACGCCCGTGGAGCCCCGGTGACCGGCCGGCCGTGGGCGTCGCGACCCGCGCGCAGCTCTCGTCAGCACGGCCACCGACCCCTCGACCTGGAGCCCTCATGCGCCTGCACCCCGCGCGCCCCCGCGGAATCCCCCTGCTCGCCCTCACGACCCTGGCCCTCACGGCCGGCCTCGCCGCGCCCGCGAGCGCCACCCCTGCCGTGGACGCGGACGACGTCTGCTCCGCGGACGCCACGACCCGCCCCGTCGGCGTGTACGAGCTCACGGCCGTGGAGGACACGGGGGTCGGCATCTGGGCCGGCGGCGGGCTCACCGTCACGACCGCGACCGAGCTCGAGGGCCGCGTCGTCGTCGGCGGGAACGCCGACCTCGCCGGGGCGGGCTCCCTCAACGTCGGGACAGCGGGCGGCGGCGGCTCGGGGATCACCCCCGCGGGCGGGACCGACATGCTCGTCGTCGGCGGCGACCTCGCCACCGCGCGGAACACGCAGGTCGGGTTCCACGCGTCGCGCGGCGGGAACGTCGTCGTGGGCGGCACGATCACGGGCGCCGCGCCGAGCACGGAGAGCGCGAACGCGCTCGGCACGCACGGGTCCGTGCGGCAGGGCGTGGGCCGGGACGCGGCGCTCGCGCCCTACGACGAGCTCCCCGCGCTCGTCGACGGCATCGCGGCCGACGCCGTCGACGGCGCCGAGGCGGTCGCCCCCGAGAACGGCGTCCTGACCCTCGAGGCGGGCGCGCGGTACGCGCTCACGGCGGAGGGTGCCGCGTCGCTGCGCGAGCTGCACGTCACGGGCACCGGCCCGGTGCTGCTCAGCGTGAGCGGCTCCACGGTGCGCATCCCGTCCCTCGCATACGTCGCGTACGACGGCGTGCGCCTCTACCAGGCGACCCAGTACCTGTCGTCGCACTTCCTCTGGGCGTTCCCGGACGCGACGCAGGTCGCGCTCGGCACGAACGACCAGTTCCCCGGCACGATCGTCGTCCCGCGCACCGACGCGACGCTCACGGTCTCCACGTCGACCAACGGTCGCGTCCTCGCGAACGGGGCGGTCGCGTACACCGGCGGGGCCGGCATCGAGCACCACAACTACCCGTTCGCGGGCCCGTGCGAGCCGGTCCCGGTCGTCACGGAGCCCGAGCCGGAGCCGTCGCCCGAGGTGCCGACCCCGGGCGACACCGCGACGACGACGCCCCCCACCGCCGCCGAGACCCCCGGTGCCGAGGCGCCGGGCGAGCCTGCGGCGGAGAGCACGCCCTCCCCGGAGGCGACGCCCGTCGCGAGCGCGGACCCGACGCCGTCGGCCGCGCCCACCGGGGAGGCGGCGCCGGGGAGCGGGCTGGCCTCGACCGGCGCGTCCGTCGTCGTGCTCGCCGTGGTGGCGGCGCTGCTGCTCGCGGGGGGCGCGACGCTGCTCGTCGTCGTCGCCCGACGCCGCGCGGCGAGCTGACGTCCGCGGCGCCGGGGCCGGCAGGAAGACCTGTCGGCCCCGGCGCCCGCTCAGCTCACGGTGCCTGCGGCGACACGCGGCTCGGGCGCGCCGCGCAGAGCCTGGCGGACGACGGCGGCGACGGCCGTCACCTGGTCCTCGACCGGCAGCACACGGGCCTCCGGCACGTGGAGGAAGCCCGCACGGCGACCCGGTACGGAGCCCCAGTGGTGCATGAGGGCGTAGAACACGTCGTTGCACACGTACGTGCCCGCCGTCCCGGACACCTCCACGGGGACGCCGACCTCCCGGACCGCGAGGAGCGACGCCTTGAGCGGGAGCGTGGACCAGCGCCCCACGGGCGCCCCCGGCACGACGGGGACGTCGACCGGCTGCGCTCCGGCGTTGTCGGGGATCCGGGCGTCGCGCACGTTCACGGCCACGCGTTCGAGGCGCACGCGCCCGGAACCGCCCGCGAGCCCCAGCGCGACGACGACCTGGGGGTCGTGCTCGCGGACGGCAGCCTCGAGCGCGGGCCAGGCACCGGCGAACGTCACGGGGAGCCGCACGGCGACCACGCGGTCCCCCACGAGGTCCTCGCCGCGCGCGGCGAGCCGCTCGGCCGTCTCCCAGGAGGGGTTCGTCGCGTCGCCGCCGAAGGGCTCGAAGCCGCTCACCACGACCGTCACGCCTCGCGCTCCTCGATCTCCGCCCGCGCCTCCGCGTCGACCTCCGCGCGCACACGCGCCCAGAGCGCGTCGACCTGCGCGCGCAGCGCGTCGGGCTCGCCCGACCCGTCGAGGGTGACGTCCGCGGCCGCGAGCCGGGCGGCGTCGTCGGCCTGCGCGGCGAGCCGCGCACGCGCCTCGTCCTCGCTCAGCCCGCGCGACGAGACGAGGCGGTCCACCCGGACGTCCTCGGGCGTGTGCACGACCACGACGCAGTGGAACCGCGCCGGGTCGCCCGTCTCGACGAGGAGCGGGATGTCGTGCACGACGACGGCCCGCGGGTCGGCCGCGCCGGCGGCGGCCTCGCGCTCGGCGGCGAGCCGGCGCACCTCGGGGTGGACGATCGCGTTGAGCCGCTCGCGCGCGGCGTCGTCCCCGAACACCACGCGCCCGAGCGCGGGCCGGTCGAGCGCGCCGTCCTCGTCGAGCACCTCGGGGCCGAACGCCTCGACGACCTCGTCGAGCCCGACGGTGCCGGGCGCGACGGCGTCGCGCGCGAGGGCGTCGTAGTCGACGACCACCGCGCCCAGCTCGGCGAAGCGGGCGAGCGCGACGGACTTCCCCGCTGCTATTCCTCCGGTCAGGCCGATGCGAAACATGCGTCCATCCTGCCAGCCGGCGCACGGCACCGCGCCGGGGCACGCGCCGGTCACCGCGGGACGCTCAGCCGCGGGACCTGGCTCCCGTGGACTGCTCGGGGCTGGCGTCGCCGCCGGGCCGCTCGCCCGCGACGGCGCGCAGGAGCCGGAGCAGCTCGGCACGCTCGTGCGCGTCCAGGCGGGCCAGCAGGGTGCCCGCGCTCGAGGAGCGCTCCGCCCCGACCTGCTCGACGACCTCACGCCCACGCGGTGTGAGCTCGACGAGCGTCGCGCGCCGGTCCTGCGGGTCGGGGGTGCGACGCACGAGACCGGCCCGCTCGGCGTCGTCGACCTTCGAGGTGACCGAGCGCGGCGCGACGTCGAGGGCCGACGCCACCGCGCCGAGCCGGCACGGTCCGTCGCAGCGGGAGAGGAAGCGCAGCATCCGGAACTGGCCGGGCGTCGTCCCCGCGGGCTCGAGCCGCTCGCTCGCCTCGCGGCGCACGCTGCGCAGCGCGGCGTGCAGGAGCGCGAGGAACTCCCCCGCCTCGTCGGTGGAGGCGGCCTGGCCGCCCGGAGGTACGCCCGGCGTGGCAGGCTGGCTCGGGTCGGTCGTCACGAGGCGAGCGTACCGAAACCGGGCTCACTTGTGGTATCGGCTCATTGTGAGTTAGACTCACTATCGAATCGCGCGAGCGATCCTCGGACCGCGCCCGCCGGACGGCCACCGCCGCCGCGGACGACGCGCCCCTCCCCCACCCAGGAGGCCTCATGTCCTTCCCCTCACCCCTCCCCGGCCACGGCGGCCCGCGCGGCATGCGCTCCTTCCGCCAGGACTCCTCCGTCACCTCCCGGCGGCTGCACCGCGGCACGATCCGCCGGGTGCTCGCGTTCGCCCGGCCCTACCGGCGCCAGCTCGCCGCGTTCCTCGTGCTCATCTCCGTCGACGCCGCCGCGGGAGCGGTCACCCCGCTGCTCTTCCGGCGCATCATCGACGACGGCATCACCGCCGGGGACGTCGGCCTCGTCGTCGCCCTCTCGGCCGTCGCGGCCGGTCTCGCCGTGCTCTCCGGCGCGCTCGGCGTCGCGCAGCGCTGGTTCTCCTCGCGCATCGGCGAAGGGCTCATCGTCGACCTGCGCACCGCCGTCTTCGACCACGTCCAGCGCATGCCGCTCGCCTTCTTCAGCCGGACGCGCACCGGTGCGCTCGTCCAGCGTCTCAACGGCGACGTCCTCGGCGCGCAGCAGGCGTTCACGTCGACCCTGTCGAACGTGTTCTCCAACCTGCTCACCGTCGTGTTCGTGCTCGCCGCGATGCTCTCGATGTCGTGGCAGCTCACGCTCCTCGCGCTCACCCTCCTGCCCGCCTTCGTCCTGCCCGCCCGCTGGGTCGGCAAGCGCCTCGCCGCGATCACGCGCGAGAGCTACGAGCTCAACGCCGAGGCGGCGCAGACGATGAACGAGCGCTTCAACGTGGCGGGCGCCCACCTCGTCAAGGTGTTCGGCGACCCGGACCGCGAGTCGTCCCGGTTCGCCGCCCAGGCGCGCCGGGTCCGCGACATCGGGGTGCGCCAGGCCATGTACGGGACCGTGTTCCGCGTCGGGCTGACCGTCGTCGCGTCCGTCGCCGTCGCGATCGTCTACGGCCTCGGTGGCGTCATGGCCATCTCGGGCTCGCTCACCGTCGGCACCGTCGTCGCGCTGACCGCCTACCTGGGCCGTCTCTACGGCCCCCTCACGGCCATGTCGAACGTCCAGGTCGACGTCATGACTGCGCTCGTCAGCTTCGAGCGCGTGCTCGAGGTGCTCGACCTCGAGCCCACCGTGACGGACGCCCCCGACGCCGACGACCTCGCCGCGGACGTCGCACGCGAGGGCGCGAGCCTCGAGCTCGACGGCGTGACCTTCCGCTACCCGAGCGCGGCCGAGGTCTCCCTCGCCTCGCTCGAGTCCGTGGCGGTGGAGGGCACCGACCCGACGACCGACACGCTCCACGACGTCTCGTTCTCCGTGCCCGCGGGCGCGATGGTCGCGCTCGTCGGGTCGTCCGGCGCGGGCAAGACCACCGTGTCGCAGCTCGTGACGCGCATGTACGACCCGAGCGCCGGCCACGTGCGGATCGCCGGTCGCGACCTGCGCGACGTCACGCAGGAGAGCCTGCACGACGCCGTCGGCGTCGTCACGCAGGAGGCGCACCTCTTCCACGACTCGATCGCGGAGAACCTGCGGTACGCCAAGCCCGACGCGACGGACGCCGAGCTCGAGTCCGCGCTGCGCCGTGCGCACGTGTGGGACGTCGTCGCCGCGCTGCCGTCCGGCATGGACACCGTCGTGGGCGACCGCGGCTACCGGATGTCCGGCGGCGAGCGGCAGCGCCTCGCGATCGCGCGGGTGTTCCTCAAGGCCCCGCAGCTCGTCGTCCTCGACGAGGCGACGGCGCACCTCGACTCGGACTCCGAGGCGGCGGTCCAGGCCGCGCTCGCCGAGGCGCTGCGCGGGCGGACCTCGCTCGTCATCGCCCACCGGCTCTCGACCGTCCGCGAGGCCGACCTCATCGTCGTGCTCGACGCCGGCCGCGTCGTCGAGACGGGCACGCACACCGAGCTCCTGGCGCGTGGCGGACGCTACGCCACGCTCTACCGGACGCAGTTCGCCGACTCGCCCGCGCCGTCGGGCACCGACCCGGCCACCGTCCCGGCCCCCGAGCCGGCGACGGCAACAGCCTGACCGCCCACCGCCGACCAGGCGGTCCCAGCTCGTCGACCAGGCGGTCCCGGCTCGTCCGCGGCCGCTGACGGACCGGAACCACCTGGTCGGCGCCGTGGGTGCCAGGGTGCGTGCGTGCGGACATGGCGAAGGCCCGCCACCCCGAGGGGTGGCGGGCCTTCGTCTGCTCAGCGTGGCGTCCCGCGCGGGGCCGCCGGCCGGGTCAGTTGCCCGTGAGCTTCTCGCGGAGCGCGGCGAGCGCCTCGTCCGACGCGAGCGTGCCCGTCGCCTCGGCGGCCGGGGCCGACGAGTAGGACGTGCTGGAGGACGACGACGAGCTCGAGGAGCTCGTGCTCTCGCCCGACGCGGCGTCGTAGTCGGCCTTGACGGCCTCCGCGACCTGCTTGCGGTGCGCCTCCCAGCGCTCGTGCGCCTTGGCGTACTCCGCCTCCCACGCCTCGCGCTGCGCCTCGAAGCCCTCGAGCCACTCGTTGGTCTCCGGGTCGAAGCCCTCGGGGTACTTGTAGTTCCCCTGCTCGTCGTACTCGGCGGCCATGCCGTAGAGCGCGGGGTCGAAGTCGTCCGACTCCGGGTCCACGCCCTCGTTGGCCTGCTTGAGCGACAGCGAGATGCGGCGGCGCTCGAGGTCGATGTCGATGACCTTGACGAAGACCTCGTCACCGACGTTGACGACCTGCTCCGGCAGCTCGACGTGGCGCACGGCCAGCTCCGAGATGTGCACGAGGCCCTCGATGCCGTCCTCGACGCGCACGAACGCACCGAACGGGACGAGCTTGGTGACCTTGCCCGGCACGACCTGACCGATCGCGTGGGTCCGAGCGAACGTCTGCCACGGGTCCTCCTGCGTCGCCTTCAGCGACAGCGAGACGCGCTCGCGGTCGAAGTCGACGTCCAGGACCTCGACCGTGACCTCCTGGCCGACCTCGACGACCTCGGACGGGTGGTCGATGTGCTTCCAGGACAGCTCGGAGACGTGCACGAGACCGTCGACACCGCCGAGGTCCACGAACGCACCGAAGTTGACGATCGAGGAGACGACACCGGGGCGCACCTGACCCTTCTGCAGCGTCTGCAGGAAGGTGGAGCGGACCTCGGACTGCGTCTGCTCGAGCCAGGCACGGCGCGAGAGGACGACGTTGTTGCGGTTCTTGTCGAGCTCGATGATCTTCGCCTCGATCTCCTTGCCGACGTACGGCTGGAGGTCGCGGACGCGACGCATCTCCACCAGGGAGGCCGGGAGGAAGCCACGGAGGCCGATGTCGAGGATGAGACCACCCTTGACGACCTCGATGACGGTGCCGGTGACGACGCCGTCCTCCTCCTTGATCTTCTCGATCGTGCCCCAGGCGCGCTCGTACTGGGCGCGCTTCTTGGACAGGATCAGACGGCCTTCCTTGTCCTCCTTCTGGAGGACGAGGGCCTCGACCGCGTCGCCGACGTTGACGACCTCACCGGGGTCCACGTCGTGCTTGATGGACAGCTCGCGGGAGGGGATGACGCCCTCGGTCTTGTAGCCGATGTCGAGGAGGACCTCGTCGCGGTCCACCTTGACGATCGTGCCTTCGACGATGTCGCCGTCGTTGAAGTACTTGATGGTCGCGTCAACGGCGGCGAGGAAGTCCTCCTCGGTGCCGATGTCGTTGACGGCAACCTGGGGTGCGGACTTCGCGGGGGTAGAGATGGTCATTGAGTTCGATGCTCCGATGCGGACAGGTGTAGTCGAGCGGGTAGGGTTTCTCGGCGCGTCTCCCACCGACGCCCCCGGACGCTCCGACGCCGTGGTCGACGTCGTGGCTCGGGATGAAGGCGGGCGCAGCGCACCGCCGTCCACCTTATCCGGGTGTCACCCCGGCGGTCAACGCGGTCTCGCGCCCCCCGCCGGGGCGTCCCGGCTACCGGTTCCGCGTCACGCGAGCACGCGCGCGACGCGCAGCAGCTCTTCCGGGACCCGCTTGGGGCGGCCCGCGACCTCCGCCAGCGGCACGAGCTCGACGCGCTCGCCCCGCAGCGCCGTCATGACGCCCGACGTCCCCGCGCTCACGGCGTCCACGGCCGCGACGCCGAAGCGGCTGCCGAGGATCCGGTCGGTCGGCGTCGGCTCTCCGCCGCGCTGCACGTGCCCGAGCACCGTGAGCCGGGTGTCGAACCCGGTGCGCTCCGCGATCTCGGCGCTCACGCGCTCCCCGATGGACCCGGCGACGATCTCGCCGAACCGGCCGAGCTGCTGCGTGAACTCCATCGACGACCCCTCGCGCGGCACGGCGCCCTCGGCCACGACGACGATCGAGAAGTTCGCGTGGGCGCGGTGCCGGTGCCGGAGGAACTTCACGACCTGGTCGATGTCGAACGGCTGCTCCGGCGCGAGCACGACCTCCGCGCCGCCGGCGATGCCCGCGTTGACCGCGATCCAGCCGGCGTGGCGCCCCATGACCTCGACCACCATGACGCGGTTGTGGCTCTCCGCCGTCGTGTGCACGCGGTCCAGCGCCTCCGTCGCGATGTTCACGGCGGTGTGGAACCCGATCGACAGGTCCGTGCCCTCGACGTCGTTGTCGATCGTCTTGGGGATGGCGACGATCTTCACGCCCGCCTCCGCGACGCGGCTCGCCGCGTGCAGCGTGCCGTCGCCGCCGATGCAGATCAGCGCGTCGAGGTGCTCTGCCTCGACGGTCGCGAGCACGGCGTCCATGCTGCCGTCCTCCTCGCGCGGGTGGAACCGCGCCGTGCCGAGCAGCGTGCCGCCCACGGGTAGGACGTTCCGGATGTCCTGGCGGCCGAGCGGGTGCACGTCGCCGTCGACGACGCCGCGCCAGCCGTTGCGGAAGCCGATGATGGTGTGCCCGTACTCCCCCGTCCCCTGCTTGACCACGGCCCGGATCGCCGCGTTCAGGCCGGGGCAGTCGCCCCCGCCGGTGAGAAGTCCGATGCGCACCTGTTCCTCCGTCTCGTCGTCGCGTCGCGCGTCCTCGCGCGCATGCCGGGCGTCGACGGAGGTGCCGACCTCCGCGGCACCGCGTCACCCTCAACCCTAGCCACCCCCGCGCGACAGGTCACCGCCCGTCCCGGTCCGCGGGCACGCCGACGACCAAGGTCCCGACCGGACGGGCCGTGCGGCGGGCGCCCCGTGTTCGGTCGCCGGCCCGTTCCCGCCCGCAAGGACGCCGACGTGAGGCCGACGGCGGTGGGCGGCTGCGGTGGGCGGTGGCGGCGGTGGCCGACGGCGGTCGGCAGCGTCGGTGGGCGACGGCGGTCGGCAGCGTCGGTGGGCGACGGCGGTCAGCGGCGTCGGTGGGCGACGTGGTCGTCGAGGTGCCGGGCGGCATCGCGGTGGACCGGGAGAATGGGCGCATGAGCGCGTCCTCCTCGTCCGTGCCGCCCTCCGCGGCCATCCCGCCCGGGCCGACCGCCGACGCCGGCTACCGCGACGTGCCCGCGTCCGAGGGCGGACGTGCCGGCCGAGAGTGGTGGGACGCGAACGCGCAGGAGTACCTCGACGAGCACGGGTCCTTCCTCGGCGCGGCGGACTTCTGCTGGTGCCCGGAGGGCCTGCGGGAGCGCGACGCGCGGCTGCTCGGCGACGTCGCCGGGCGCCGCGTTCTCGAGGTCGGCGCGGGCGCGGCGCAGTGCTCGCGCTGGCTCGTGACGCAGGGGGCGAAGGTCGTCGCGACGGACGTGTCCGCCGGCATGCTCGCCGCGGGGGCGGCCCTGGACCGGGCGACGGGCGTGCGCGTCCCGGTCGTCCAGGCCGACGCGCGCCGGCTCCCGTTCGCCGACGCCACGTTCGACGCGGCGTTCACGTCGTTCGGCGCGATCCCGTTCGTGCCCGACGCGGCGGCCGTCCACCGCGAGGTCGCGCGCGTGCTGCGGCCCGGCGGCACGTGGACGTTCTCGGTGACACACCCGACCCGGTGGGCGTTCCCCGACGACCCGAGCGAGCACGGGCTGACCGCGAACCGCTCCTACTTCGACCGCAGGCCCTACGTCGAGACCGACGCCGCCGGCCGGGTCGTCTACGCCGAGTACCACCGCACCCTGGGCGACCACGTGCGCGAGGTCGTCGCCGCCGGGCTGGAGCTGCGCGACGTCGTCGAGCCCGAGTGGCCCGCCGAAAACTCCGAGGTGTGGGGCGGCTGGGGCCCGGTGCGCGGCGCCTACCTGCCCGGGACGGCGATCTTCCGCACGCGCCTCCCGGGCTGAGTCGCCTGGATCAGTGGCCCGCCTCGTGCCACGTGGCCCCGACGCCGACCGAGACGTCGAGCGGCACGTCCAGCTCGGCGGCCGCGCCCATCTGCGTGCGCAGCACCTCCTCGACCGCGTCGCGCTCGCCCGGAGCCACCTCGACCACGAGCTCGTCGTGCACCTGGAGGAGCAGCCGCGACCGGAGCCCGCGCTCGTCGATCGCGCGCTGCACGTTGAGCATCGCGACCTTGATGATGTCGGCCGCGCTGCCCTGGATGGGCGCGTTGAGGGCCATGCGCTCCGCCATCTGGCGGCGCTGCCGGTTGTCGCTCGTGAGGTCGGGCAGGTACCGGCGGCGCCCGAGGATGGTCGCCGTGTAGCCCGTGGCCCGCGCCTCGTCGACGACGCCCGTGAGGTAGTCGCGCACGCCGCCGAAGCGCTCGAAGTAGTCGTCCATGAGCTTCTGGGCCTCGCCCACCTCGATGGTGAGCTGCTGCGAGAGCCCGAACGCCGACAGCCCGTACGCGAGGCCGTACGACATCGCCTTGATCTTCGAGCGCATCGCGGGCGTGACCTCGGCCGCCGGGACCTCGAACACGCGCGACCCGACGTAGGAGTGCAGGTCCTCCCCGGACCGGAACGCCTCGATGAGGCCCTCGTCGCCCGAGAGGTGCGCCATGATGCGCATCTCGATCTGGCTGTAGTCAGCCGTCATGAGGGTCTCGTAGCCCTCGCCGACGACGAACGCACGCCGGATGCGCCGGCCTGCCTCGGTGCGGATCGGGATGTTCTGCAGGTTGGGGTCGGTCGAGCTGAGCCGGCCCGTCGCCGCGATCGTCTGCTGGAACGTCGTGTGGATGCGGCCGTCGTCGGCGACGGACTTCAGCAGCCCCTCGACCGTCTGGCGCAGCCGCGAGGCGTCGCGGTGCGCGAGCAGGTGCTCGAGGAACGGGTGCTGCGTCTTGACGAAGAGGTCCGCGAGCGCTGACGCGTCGGTCGTGTAGCCCGTCTTGATCTTCTTCGTCTTGGGCATCCCCAGCTGGTCGAACAGCACCTCCTGGAGCTGCTTGGGAGAGCCCAGGTTCACCTCGCGCCCGATGACGGCGTACGCCTCCGACGCGGCCGTCGCGACGAGGTCGCCGAAGTGCTGCTCGAGCTCGCGCAGGTACGTGACGTCCGCCGCGATCCCACGCTGCTCCATGCGCACGAGCACCTGGGACAGCGGCAGCTCGAGGTCGGCGAGGAGCGTCGTGGCCCCCCGGTCCTCGAGCTCCCCCGCGAGGACCTCGCCGAGCTGGGCGACGGCGAGGGCACGCACCGCGTCCCGCTCCTGCTCGCCGCTGCCGTCGAGCGAGAGGTCGAGCGCGCCCTGGGCGTCGTTGCCGGCCTCGGTGTCCGGGCGCAGCTCACGGTGCAGGTGCCGCACGACGAGGTCGCCCAGGTCGTAGCCGCGCTGGTCGGGGTGGCACAGGTACGCGGCGAGCTCCGTGTCGAACGTGACGCCGGCGAGGTCGTAGCCCCGCGCCGCGAGCTCGTGCCAGGCCGACTTCGCACCGTGCACGACCTTGGGCCGCTCCGGGTCGGCGAGCCACGCGGCGAGCGCCTCGTCGTCGGCGCCCGCCACGTCGGCGAGCTCGAGCGCGACGGCCGCCCCCGCGTCGTCGGACACCGCGAGGCCCCAGGCGTCCCCGCCGCCCGGAACGGCCTTGCCGGCCACCTCGACGCCGAGCGGGCGCGCGCCGTGCTCGGTCAGCCAGGCGCCCAGGCCCCCCGGCAGGACGGTGGCGAGCGCGACGTCGAACCCCGCCTCGGCCTCGACCTCGCCCTCGGGGGCGATCGCGAAGAGCCGGTCGCGCAGGGCGCGGAACTCGAGGGCGTCGAGCACGCGGTGGGCGGCCTCGCGGTCCCAGGGACGGGTCGCGAGGTCGTCGGGGCCGACGGGCAGCTCGAGGTCGAGCAGGAGCGCGTTGAGCTGTCGGTTGAGGCGGACCTGGTCGAGGTGCGCCCGGAGGTTCTCCCCCGCCTTGCCCTTGATCTCGTCCGCGTGGTCCAGCAGGCCGTCCAGGTCGCCGTACGCCGTGATCCACTTGGCGGCCGTCTTGGGGCCGACGCCGGGGATGCCCGGCAGGTTGTCGGACGTCTCGCCGACGAGGGCGGCGAGGTCCGGGTAGCGCTCGGGCGGCACGCCGTACTTCTCGACGACGGCGGCGCTGTCCATGCGCGCGAGCTCCGAGACGCCCTTCTTCGGGTAGAGCACCGTGACGTCCGGGCCGACGAGCTGGAACGAGTCCCGGTCCCCCGAGCAGACGAGCACCTCCATCCCGGCGGCGGCGCCCTGCGTCGCCAGGGTGGCGAAGATGTCGTCGGCCTCGTAGCCCTCGCGCTCGAGCGTGGGGATGTGCAGCGTCTCCAGGATCTCCTTGATGAGCGGCACCTGGCCCCGGAACGGCTCGGGCGTGGACTCCCGTGTGCCCTTGTAGCTGGGCAGGATCTCGGTGCGGAAGGACTGGCGCCCGGCGTCGAACGCGACGGCGACGTGCGTGGGCTCCTCGTCCCGCAGGAGGTTGATGAGCATCGAGGTGAACCCGTAGACCGCGTTCGTGTGCTGCCCCGTGGTCGTCGAGAAGTTCTCCGCCGGGAGCGCGAAGAACGCGCGGTAGGCCATGGAGTGTCCGTCGATGAGCAGGAGGCGAGGTCGCGCGGAGGTCGTCACGGGTGCCAACCTATCGCCCATGACCCACACGCACGGCTCCGACCAGAACGCCGCCCCGACCGGGACGCCGTCCCCCGCCACCCCGTCGACACCCGACACCCCGCGCCACGCCTACGAGGCGATGGGCCTGCGCACCGAGGGGACGCTCATCGAGCGCATGGGCATCGAGCTGGGCGAGGTGGGGGCCGACCGTGTCACGGCCCGCATGCCCGTGGCGGGCAACACGCAGCCCGCGGGGCTGCTGCACGGGGGTGCGTCCGTCGTCCTCGCCGAGACGCTGGGGTCCATCGCCGCGCAGCTGCACGGGGGGCCCGGCCGCGCGGCCGTGGGCATCGAGGTGAACGCGACGCACCACCGGGGGGTGCGCGACGGCTGGGTGCACGGCGAGGCGGTGGCGGTGCACCGCGGACGCACGACGGCAAGCTACGAGATCGTCGTGTCCGACGACGAGGGTCGCCGCGTGTGCACGGCGCGCCTCACGTGCCTGATCCTCGCGCAGGGCTGACCGGGCGACGCCGGCCGCAGGACGCGGGCGCCAGGCTCAGCCGGGCAGGGTCTCGCGCGTGTCGGCCGGCGTCACCACGCCCGCGCGGCGGTTGTACTCGGCCTGGAACTCGCGCAGGTCGACCGGCCCGGACATGGTCTCGGTGCGGGCGCGCCGACGGCGCGCGATGAGGTCCTCGAGCGAGCGCGTGCCCCGGCGGGCGGGGGTGAGGTCGGCCGCGAGCCGGCGCTGCAGGACCGCCGTCGAGACGACGCGGTGCCCGGCCACCGGGCCGAAGCCCAGCCGCGCGAGGAAGCGCTGCACCCCACGGGAACCGGGGATCGGCACGGAGTAGACGTGCGTCGCGCCGGACGACGCGGCGAGCTCGGCCGTCGCGCTGAGGAGCGCGTGGCCCACCCCGCGGCGCCGGGCGTCCTCCCCCACGTACACCGCCTCGACGTACAGGCTCGGTTCGTCCGCGAACAGGTGCGGGTCGAGCACGCGGGCCAGGACGAACCCGACGGGGCGGCCGTCGTGCAGGGCGACGAGCACGTTGCCGCCGGGCAGGGTGAGCAGCACCGACAGGTGCCGGACCAGGCGGTCCTCGTCGGGTGCGCAGATCTGCGCCCCGGACGCCGACTCGCGGCGTGCCTCCGAGCACAGCACAGCGATCCCCGGCAGGTCGTCGCCGACCGCGGGCCTGACCTCCACTGCTGGGCGCACTGCGCTCCTCCTCGTTCGCACCGTGGACCGGCGGCACCGAGGGACGTGGGGCGTGAAAAGGTCCACGTCGCTCGGACAGCACCGTCGGCCGTCGACTGAGCACTACGTGGCGACCGTGTTCACCGCCCCGGAACTGCTGGACGCCAGTCCAAGACGATAGCCCGCCCGGAGCCCCGTGACAAAGGTCCTGATCAGGACCCCGCGCGGCGCACCGGGCGCGGCCGGCGGCTCAGGCGCCGCCGACCTGCTCGATGACGGCGTCCGCGACCTCGCGCATCGTGAGGCGGCGGTCCATCGACGTCTTCTGGATCCAGCGGAACGACTCCGGCTCCGACAGGCCCATCTTGGTCATGAGCAGGCCCTTCGCGCGGTCGACGCGCTTGCGCGTCTCGAAGCGCTCCGCGAGGTCGGCCACCTCGGACTCGAGGGCCGTGATCTGCGAGTAGCGCGAGATCGCGATCTCGACCGCGGGCAGCAGGTCCGCCGGCGTGAACGGCTTGACGACGTACGCCATGGCGCCCGCGTCGCGCGCCCGCTCGACGAGCTCCGCCTGCGAGAACGCCGTCAGCAGGACGACCGGGGCGGCGTGCGCCTTGCCGATCTGCTCCGCCGCGGAGATGCCGTCGAGCTCGGGCATCTTCACGTCCATGACCACGACGTCGGGCTTGAGCTCGAGCGCCAGCTTCACCGCCGTCGCGCCGTCGCCGGCCTCGCCGACGACGTCGAACCCGGCGTCCCGCAGCGTCTCGACGACGTCGAGACGGATCAGGGCCTCGTCCTCCGCGACGACGGCGCGGCGCGCGGCACGACCCGACGGGGCGGGGGTGGCGGCGGGCTCGGGCTCGATCATCGGGGGCAGGTCGAGCGGCTGCTTGTCCTCGGGCTGCGCTGTCTGGTCACTCACGGGACTCATCGTAGTGCGCCGCACCGGGTGCCGCCCCCGCGTTTCACCCTCCGGGGAGTGTGATTCTCGTGAAGGCACGCGTGTGTGGTTCGATGGTGCCCGCGCGGCGGAGACCGACAGGTCCGCTCCGCGCACGGCCCCGGTAGCCCAACCGGCAGAGGCGTTCGGCTCAAACCCGATCCAGTGTGGGTTCGAATCCCACCCGGGGCACCCCTCATCTCGGTGGACGTGCGGTGCTCGACGTCACGGCTCCTCGCGGTCGAGGAAGTCCCGCGTGGTCGCGACGAACGACTCGACGCTGGAGTACGGCAGCCCGTGCGGAGCCCCCGGGACCGTGACGAGCCGCCCGTCGGGCAGCGCGTCGACGAGGCGGCGGGCCCACGTCCCCGAGACGAGCGGGTCGCGGTCCCCGACGAGCACGAGGACGGGCTGCGTGATGCTCTGCACCAGGTGGCTGACCTCGGCGCGGCGCGCCTGCTTCAGGGCCCGCACCGCCGCGACCGGACCGGCCCGCAGGTAGTCCACGACGGCGATCGGCAGCAGCGACCACCTCTCGCGCGGGCCGTCGAGGAGCAGGCGCCACGCGCTCTGCCACCACCGGGGGTGCTCCGGGTCCCGGGAGGGACCGACGAGGACGACCCGCCGGACCAGGTCGGGCCGCTCCGCCGCGAGATGACTGACGATCTGGCAGCCCAACGAGTGCCCGACGACGTCCGCGCCCGTCATGCCGAGCCCGTCCATCCAGCGGGCCACGACGTCCGCCATCTCGGCCATCGACGGCAGGTGCGGCGGGCGGCCGCTGCGGCCGACGCCCGGCAGGTCCAGGGCGGCGGTGCGACGGTCCGTACCGAGCCGCCGAACACCCGGCTCCAGGTATCGCGTCGACAGCGCGAGCCCGTGCACGAGGACCACGTCGGCGGGTACGTGGCGGCCCTCCGGGCGGTCCGCCCGGCCCGGCTTCGCCACGACGGAGTACACCCGCACCCCGTCGATCAGGTCGTACCGCTCCTGGAGGGCCGGGAGGAACGTGCCCGCCGACGAGCGCTCACGCCGACGCGCTCGGGGCACGGCAGACCTCGCTCTCCCACCGTCGACCGGTGGCTGGGTGGTCAGCACCGAGCGGTCGCCGAGCGCTGGGCCACCACTGTAGAGGGCGCGGACGCGCGCCACCGCGGGACTCCGGACGGCACGGACGGACGGCGGGCCCCGCCTGCGGGAAGCACGGGCGTCTAGAGCTCGGGCCGTGCCGAGTCCAGCACGACCGCCTCGCGCGCGGCCTCCCGGGCGGCGGCGCTCGCGTCGCGCGCCGCCTGCCGGGCGATCGCCTCGTCGCCGAGGAGAGCGGCGGAGCGCGCGACGGTCGCGGACGTCAGCGCGTCCTGCGCGCTCCGTTCTGCGGCCTCCGCCACCTGCTGCACCTGCTCGCACACGCTCGCGGCCGCCTCCGCGGTCTCGCGCGCGTCCCGGCGCGCGACGAGCGCGCGGAAGGTCGCCTCGCGCGCGGCTGCCGCCGCGCCGTCGGCGTCGGGGTCGCTCGCCGCCGCGTACAGGTCCTGGTCGACGTCCTCGATCTGCTCGCTGGTCACCCACGTGAGGGTAGGGCCGACCTGCCGTGCTCGCTCGAGCGAGGCCCCCGCTCGTCGGACGGCACCGAGGCCGACCGGACGCCGTGCCCGTTCGTCGGCGCCGACCGCGACCCGCCGGGGCCGTACCGGGCGACCGCCGACCGGAAGAGCTCCCCCGCCACCGACCGAGCCGTCAGAGGCTCGGCCCCCGGCGCCGTCGTGGCCGCCGAGGCGGCGGCGAGCTCGTCGTCGACGAACCGGCCGAGTACCGCCGGGACGGGGCCCGCACCCATCTCGCGCGAGACCGCCTTGAGCGCGACGAGCCCGGACGCCTCCCGCACCACCGCGCTCGGTGCCTCGCCCTCGTCGAGCAGCGTCGCGAGGCGCATGGGCGGGACGGCGTCGGGTCGCACGCGCAGCCAGCGCAGCGTCGCCGCCGGACGCAGGACGTAGAAGAGCTTCTTGAGCGGCACCTCCTGCGCCGTCCACCAGCGCTCCCGCTGGCCGAGCGCGACGTGCAGGTAGTGCCGCCGCAGGGCGTCGCGGTGGACCACCCGCTCGGCGAGCGCGAGCAGGTCCGCCCGGAACGCGACGTCGCCGCGGTACACGATCGGCGAGCGCAGCCACTCCAGCAGCGTCGCGTTCCCGCGCACGAGCAGCCGCACCGCCTTGACGAGGTCCCACCCGTTGACGTCCAGCACCGCGTCGAGCGGCGTCTCGACGACGTCGTGCCGCGGCCAGGGGTCGAGGTAGTCGGCCTCGGACCGCACGTACACGAAGCGGCAGTCGTAGTCCGAGTCCGGCGACGGGAACCCCCACGCCCGGCTGCCGCTCTCCACCGCGAGCGGCACCGTCACGCCCTCGTCGCGCACGACGGCGTCGAGCCGCGCGTCGACCCGACGCACGACCGCGGGGTCCAGGGACGCAGGCACGGCACGCATCCCGCGAGGGTAGGGGTGCGCCGCGGGCCGTGTCGCGGGCTTTCCCGGAGGCGCAGGACGACCGACGGCGGCGCCCCCGCGCAGGGGGCGCCGCCGTCGGGCAGCACGAGCGCCCGGGTCGGGCGCGCGGCGTCAGCTCCGGTGCGAGCTCCGGACGTCAGTTCCGGGTGTCGGAGTGGTCGCCGATCTTGTGCACGAGGATCGAGTTCGTCGTGCCCGGCTGGCCCACGGGGGCGCCGGAGACGACGACCACGAGGTCGCCGACCTCGGCGAGGCCGTTGGCCTGCAGGGTCGTGTCGACCTGGCCGACCATCGCGTCGGTGTTCTCCACCTCGGGCACCTGGTAGGTCTGGGTGCCCCACGTGAGCGACAGGACGTTGCGCACGTGCTCGCGCGGCGTGAACGCGAGCAGCGGGATGGACGAGCGCAGGCGCGACATGCGGCGCGCCGAGTCGCCCGACTGCGTGAACGTCGCGAGGTACTTCGCACCGAGGATCTCGCCGATCTCGGCCGCAGCGCGCGTGATGGCGCCACCGCGGGTGTGCGGGGTCGAGCCGAGCGGCGCGATGCGCTCGCGGCCCGCCTCCTCCGTCGCCTCGATGATCCGGGCCATCGTCTGGACCGTGAGGATCGGGTACTCGCCCACGCTCGTCTCGCCCGAGAGCATGACCGCGTCGGCGCCGTCGAGGACGGCGTTGGCGCAGTCGGACGCCTCGGCGCGCGTCGGGCGCGGCGAGTTCGTCATGGACTCGAGCACCTGGGTGGCGACGATGACGGGCTTCGCGTTGCGACGCGCGAGCTCGACGATGCGCTTCTGGACGAGCGGCACCTGCTCCAGCGGGAGCTCGACCGCGAGGTCACCACGGGCGACCATGACGCCGTCGAACGCGTCGACGATCTCGGCGAGGTTCTCGACGGCCTGCGGCTTCTCGATCTTCGCGACGACGGGGACCGTGCGGCCCTCCTCGTCCATGATCCGCTTGACGTCCTCGAAGTCCTTCGCGGACCGCACGAACGACAGCGCGATGATGTCGGCGCCGAGCTTGAGGGCCCAGCGCAGGTCGTCCTGGTCCTTCTCGGAGAGCGCCGGCACGGAGACCGCGACACCCGGGAGGTTCAGGCCCTTGTTGTTCGACACCGGGCCGGCGACCTCGACGCGCGTGACGACGCGCGGGCCCTCGACGGCGGTGACGCGGACGAGCACCTTGCCGTCGTCGATGAGGATCGGGTCACCGACGCGGGCGTCGCCCGGCAGGCCCTTGTGCGTCGTGGAGACGAGCTCCTTGGTGCCGACGACGTCCTCGGTCGTGATCGTGAAGGTGTCACCCTCCTCGAGCCAGTGCTTCTCGTCTCCCGCGAAGCGGCCCAGACGGATCTTCGGCCCCTGGAGGTCGACGAGGACCGCCACGGAGCGGCCCGACTCGGCGGCGGCCTCGCGCACGCCGTGGTAGACGGCCGCGTGCTCCTCGGCGCTGCCGTGGCTGCGGTTGATCCGCGCCACGTCCATGCCCGCGTCGACGAGCGCGCGGAGCTGCTCCTTCGACTCGGTCGCGGGTCCGATGGTGCAGACGATCTTTGCTCTGCGCATATCTCCAGCCTCTAGTCTTCCGACCGGCCAGGAGCCGGTCGTCGCGGGGTGCCCCTCCCTAGGATGCCCCGCTCATCGTCCCGGCGCCGGACATCCGACGTCGGGGTGCACGTCAAGCGCGCAAGGACACGGTGTTCGCGCGCACGGGCGCGGGCAGCTCGGTCCCTCCCTGAAGGTAGGCGTCGACGGATGCCGCCGCCGCCCGCCCCTCGGCGATCGCCCACACGATCAACGACTGCCCACGACCGGCGTCGCCGGCCACGAAGACCCCGGGCAGCGACGACGCGAAGTCGTCGCCGCGCGCCACGAGGCCGCGTCCCGTGAGGTCCGCGCCCGTCTGGGCCGTGAGGGCAGCCGTCTCCGGCCCGGTGAAGCCCATCGCGACGAGCACGAGGTCCGCGGGGATCTCGCGCTCGGTGCCCTCCTTGGGCACGCGACGGCCGTCGGGCAGGTACTCGGTCTCCGCGACGCGCAGCGCGCGCACGGCCCCGTTCTCGTCGCCGAGGAACGCGACGGTCGACGCGAGGAACTCGCGCTCGCCGCCCTCCTCGTGGGACGAGGACACCTCGAACACGATCGGGTCCGTGGGCCACGGCTGGGTCGCGGACCGCTCGAGCGGCGGCTGCTTGCCGATCGCGAGCGTCGTGACGCTCGCCGCGCCCTGGCGCAGCGAGGTGCCGAGGCAGTCCGAACCCGTGTCGCCACCACCGATGACGATGACGTGCTTGCCGGTGGCCGTGATCTGGTCGGGCACCTCGCGCCCGGCCACGACGGCGTTCGCCTGGTGCAGGAAGTCCATCGCGTAGTGGATGCCGCCCAGCTCGCGCCCCGGCACCGACAGGTCGCGCGGCACGGTCGCGCCGGTCGCGACCACGACGGCGTCGTACCGCGCCCGCAGGTCGTCCCACGTGATGTCGACGCCGATCTCGACGCCGGGGCGGAACCGCGTGCCCTCGGCCTCCATCTGCGCGACGCGACGGTCGATGTGGTGCTTCTCGAGCTTGAAGTCGGGGATGCCGTAGCGCAGCAGACCTCCGACGGCGTCGTCGCGCTCGTAGACCGCGACGGTGTGCCCGGCGCGCGTGAGCTGCTGCGCGGCGGCGAGCCCGGCGGGACCGGACCCGACGACCGCGACCGTGAAGCCCGTGAGCCGCTGGGGCACCTGCGGCGTGACGTACCCGCGCTCGAACGCCTCGTCGATGATCGAGACCTCGACGTTCTTGATCGTCACCGGCGGCTGGTTGATGCCGAGCACGCAGCTCGACTCGCACGGCGCCGGGCACACGCGACCGGTGAACTCCGGGAAGTTGTTCGTCTCGTGGAGGCGGTCGATCGCGTCGGCCCACTGCTCGCGGTAGACGAGGTCGTTCCACTCGGGGATGAGGTTCCCGAGCGGGCAGCCCTGGTGGCAGAACGGGATGCCGCAGTCCATGCAGCGGCCCGCCTGCTCCTTGAGGAACGGCTGCCCCTCCTCGAGGTGCGCGTGCACGTCCTTCCAGTCCCGCAGGCGCACGGCCACCGGGCGGTTGGGCGGGAGCTCGCGCTCCCGCACCTTCAGGAATCCGCGGGGGTCAGCCACGGGCCACCTCCAAGATCTGGTCCCACACGCCCGGCGCGGCCGGGTCGAGACCGGCCGACTCGGCCTTCTCGAGCGCCGACCGCATGCGGGCGAAGTCGGTCGGCAGCACGCGCGTGAAGCGCTGCACCGCCGTGGTGAAGTCCTCGAGCAGCTCGGCCGCGAGCGGCGAGCCGGTCTCCTCGTGGTGACGGCGGACGAGCTGCTCGACGAGCGCGACCTCGGCGTCCTCGAGCGGGCTCAGCCCGAGCTCGCCGGTCGCGAGCGCGCTCGTGTTCACGGCGCTCTCGCGCAGGTCGAGCACGTAGGCGGTGCCACCGGACATGCCGGCGCCGAAGTTGCGCCCGGTCGGGCCGAGCACGACGACCGTGCCGCCCGTCATGTACTCGCACCCGTGGTCGCCCACGCCCTCGACGACGAGCGTCGCACCGGAGTTGCGGACGCCGAAGCGCTCGCCGACCCGGCCACGCAGGAAGATCTCGCCCGACGTCGCGCCGTAGCCGATGACGTTCCCGGCGACGACGTTGCTCGACCCGGTGAGGACCGCGTTGCGGTCCGGCCGCACGACGATCCGGCCGCCCGACAGGCCCTTGCCGACGTAGTCGTTCGCGTCGCCGAACAGGCGCAGCGTGACGCCGCGCGGGAGGAACGCGCCGAGGGACTGGCCGGCGGACCCGGTGAGGGTGACGTCGATCGTGTCGTCCGGCAGGCCCTCGCCGCGGAAGCGCTTGGTCACCTCGTGGCCGAGCATCGTCCCGACCGTGCGGTTGACGTTGCGCACCGGCAGCGAGATCCGGACCGGCTCGCGCCGCTCCAGCGCGTCCTCGGCCAGCGCGACGAGCTGGTTGTCGAGCGCCTTCTCCAGGCCGTGGTCCTGCGTCGTGGTGTTCCGCAGCGACGCGCCCTCGACGGGGACGGGCTTCTCGAGGATGGGCGCGAGGTCGAGACCCTGCGCCTTCCAGTGGTCGATCGCCTGGCGCGTGTCGAGGTACTCGACGTGGCCGATCGCCTCCTCGATGCTCCGGAACCCGAGGCGCGCCAGGTACTCGCGCACCTCCTCCGCGATGAACTCGAAGAAGTTCACGACGAACTCCGGCTTGCCCGTGAACCGAGCCCGCAGCTCCGGGTTCTGCGTCGCGACACCCACCGGGCACGTGTCCAGGTGGCACACGCGCATCATGACGCAGCCCGAGACGACCATCGGCGCGGTCGCGAAGCCGAACTCCTCGGCCCCGAGCAGCGCGGCCACGACGACGTCGCGCCCGGTCTTCATCTGCCCGTCGACCTGCACGACGATGCGGTCGCGCAGGTTGTTCAGCACGAGGGTCTGCTGCGTCTCGGCGAGGCCGATCTCCCACGGCGTGCCCGCGTGCTTGAGCGACGTGAGCGGGCTCGCGCCCGTGCCGCCGTCGTGACCCGAGATGAGGACGACGTCCGCGTGCGCCTTGGACACGCCCGTCGCGACCGTGCCGACGCCGAACTCGGAGACGAGCTTGACGTGGACGCGCGCGGCCGGGTTCGCGTTCTTCGCGTCGTGGATGAGCTGCGCGAGGTCCTCGATCGAGTAGATGTCGTGGTGCGGCGGCGGCGAGATGAGGCCCACGCCCGGCGTCGAGTGCCGGGTCTTCGCCACCCACGGGTACACCTTGTGGCCCGGGAGCTGACCGCCCTCGCCGGGCTTGGCGCCCTGGGCGAGCTTGATCTGGATGTCGTCCGCGTTCGTCAGGTACTCGCTCGTGACGCCGAAGCGCCCCGACGCGATCTGCTTGACCTTCGAGCGACGCTCCGGGTCGTACAGGCGCTCCGGGTCCTCGCCGCCCTCGCCCGTGTTCGACCGGCCGCCGAGGCGGTTCATCGCGATCGCGAGGGTCTCGTGCGCCTCGGCCGAGATGGAGCCGTAGGACATCGCGCCGGTGTTGAAGCGCTTGACGATCTCGCTCACCGGCTCGACCTCGTCGAGCGGGACCGCGGGGCGCTCGCCCTCGCGGAGCTCGAGGAGGCCGCGCAGGGTCATGAGCCGCGAGGACTGCTCGTCCACGCGGTGCGTGTACTCGCGGAAGATGTCGAACCGGCGCTCGCGCGTCGAGTGCTGGAGCCGGAACACCGTCTCCGGGTCGAACAGGTGCTCCTCGCTGTCGCGGCGCCACTGGTACTCGCCGCCCGTGGTGAGGCGGACGTGCGGCCGGTGGTTGCCGGAGCGCGGGTAGGCGTCCACGTGGCGCGCCGCGACCTCGGCCGCGACGACGTCGAGGCCGATGCCGCTGAGACGCGACGTCGTGCCCGTGAAGAACGCCTGCACGAGGTCGTGCGACAGGCCCACGGCCTCGAAGACCTGGGCGCCGCGGTACGAGGAGATGGTCGAGATGCCCATCTTGCTCATGACCTTGAGGACGCCCTTGCCGAGGCCCTTGATGAGGTTCGCGACGGCCTTGGCCGGGTCGACCGCGAGGTAGCCGCGGCGCGCGAGGTCCTCGACGGTCTCCATGGCGAGGTAGGGGTTCACCGCGGCCGCGCCGTAGCCGATGAGGAGCGCGACGTGGTGCACCTCGCGCACGTCGCCCGCCTCGACGACGAGCGACACCTGCGTGCGCGTGTGGCGCCGCAGGAGGTGGTGGTGCACCGCGCTCGACAGCAGGAGCGAC
This sequence comes from Cellulosimicrobium sp. 4261, assembly GCF_040546915.1. Taxonomy (NCBI): domain Bacteria; kingdom Bacillati; phylum Actinomycetota; class Actinomycetes; order Micrococcales; family Promicromonosporaceae; genus Cellulosimicrobium; species Cellulosimicrobium sp. 4261. The sequence continues at coordinate 141,559 of NZ_JBEPOQ010000002.1, read as the reverse complement.
GGGATCGGCGCGTGCTCGGCGTCCGAGTCGCGGTCCGACAGCACGATGAAGCTCGCGCCGGCGGCGACGTGCGCGTCGACCTCGGCGAAGATCTCCTCGAGCCGGGCGAGCAGCGACTCGCCGCCGCCCGCGACGCGGTACAGGCCCTTGATCGTCACGGCGCGGAAGACGCCCGCGAGGTTCGGGTCCTTGTCGACGCGGATGATCTTCGCGAGCTGGTCGTTGTCGAGCACCGGGAACGGCAGCATGAGCTTGCGCGCGTGCTCCGGGGTGTCGACGAGCAGGTTCGGCTCGGGGCCGATCGCGCCGCCGATCGACGTGACGAGCTCCTCGCGGATCGCGTCCAGCGGCGGGTTCGTCACCTGCGCGAACATCTGCGTGAAGTAGTCGAAGAGCAGGCGCGGCCGCTTCGCGAGGACCGCGATGGGCGTGTCGGTGCCCATGGCGCCCAGCGGCTCGGCGCCCGTGTTGGCCATCGGCGTGAGGATGACCTTGAGCTCCTCCTGCGTGTACCCGAAGGCACGCTGGCGGCGCTCGACCGACGCGGGGCTGTGCGCGACGTGCTCGCGCTCGGGCAGCTGGTCGAGGTAGACCGCGTTCTCCGCGACCCACCGCGCGTACGGGCGCTGCGCGGCGAGCTGGGACTTGATCTCCTCGTCCTCGATGATCCGGCCCTGGCCGGTGTCGACGAGGAACATGCGGCCCGGCTCGAGGCGGCCCTTGCGGACGATCGTCGCCGGGTCGAGGTCGAGCACGCCCGCCTCGCTCGCGAGCACGACGAGGCCGTCCTCCGTGACCCAGTAGCGCCCGGGGCGCAGGCCGTTGCGGTCGAGGACCGCGCCGATGAGGGTTCCGTCGGTGAAGTTGAGGCACGCGGGGCCGTCCCACGGCTCCATGAGCGTCGAGTGGTACTCGTAGAACGCGCGCAGGTCCGGGTCCATCTCGGCGTGGTTCTCCCACGCCTCCGGGACCATCATGAGCACGGCGTGCGGCAGCGAGCGGCCCGACAGGTGCAGCAGCTCCAGCACCTCGTCGAAGCTCGCCGAGTCGCTGGAGCCGTCGGAGCACACCGGCAGGAGCGGCGCGAGGTCGCCGAGGGCGTCGCTCGCGAGGGTGCCCTCGCGCGCGGCCATCCAGTTCCGGTTGCCGCGCACCGTGTTGATCTCGCCGTTGTGCGCGATCATCCGGAACGGCTGCGCGAGCGGCCAGGACGGGAACGTGTTCGTCGAGAACCGCGAGTGCACGAGCGCGATCTCGCTCGCGTACCGCGGGTCGGACAGGTCCGGGAAGAACGGCTCGAGCTGCGCCGTCGTGAGCATGCCCTTGTAGGTGAGCGTGCGGGCCGACAGCGACGCGAAGAAGAGACCGAGCTCGTTCTCCGCCCGCTTGCGCAGGCGGTAGGTCCGGCGGTCGAGGTCGACCCCGGCGAGCTCGCGCGACGGGTCGGCCACGACGACCTGACGGAACAGGGGCATCGACGCTCGGGCGCTCGGGCCGACGAGGTCGGCCGTCACGGGCACGTCGCGCCAGGCGAGGACCTCGAGCTTCTCCTCGGCGGCGATCGCCTCGACCGCGCGGGCGGTGGTCGCGGCCGCCTCGGGGTCCTGCGGGAGGAACGCCATGCCGATGGCGTAGTGCCCGGCGGGCGGGAGCTCGGCGTCGACCACGTCGCGGACGAAGGCGTCGGGGATCTGCGTGAGGATCCCCGCGCCGTCACCGCTGTTCTCCTCGGCGCCGACCGCGCCGCGGTGGTCCAGGTTGAGCAGGGCCGTGAGCCCCGCGTCCACGATGTCGCGTCCGGGCGTGCCGCGGAGCGTCGCCACGAAGGCGACGCCGCACGCGTCGTGCTCGGCGGCGGGGTCGTACAGACCGGATGCCGTGGGAGGGGCGGACAGGGCGGGTGCCCGGTGCGCGTCCCGATACTGCGGCGTGGTCATCAACACCGTCCTCACAGGCGCCCGACCGAGACGGCCGGGCTGGTTCCAGCTGGGGGGTTCGGGACGTCGTCGGCCCTGGTGGACATGACGGAACCACCGGGCGGTCGCCCGGCGGATTCGCCGTTGAGTGACGGAGGCTCAGCGACCGGGGTCTGGTCGCGCGGCATCTGCCTGCTCGGACTCCTCCGAGTCGTCGGAGTCCGCGGTCTTCTCGGGGTCCGCGGCGTCGGTCGACTCCTCGACCGGCTCCGTGGTCTCCGTGGCGGGCGCTTCGCCCGGCGCGTCGAGGGACACCGTCTCCTCGCGCCCGGGGTGGCGACGCCCGACAACGATAAACGCTACCAACGCACCGACACCGACCAGGATCGAGGTCCAGACGTTCAGCCGGAGACCGAGGACGAGCTCGGCCTCGTCGATGCGCAGCATCTCGATCCACACCCGACCGAGCGTGTAGACGAAGACGTAGAGCCAGAATACCCGACCATGACCGAGCCGGAACCGACGGTCCAGGTAGATCAGGAGCAGGGCAGCGGCGATGTTCCAGACCATCTCGTAGAGGAAGGTCGGGTGGAACAGCGTGCCCGGCGGGTAGCCGGCCGCCGCGGCGACCGAGTCGTCGACCCGCAGGCCCCACGGCAGCGTCGTGGGCGAGCCGAACAGCTCCTGGTTGAACCAGTTGCCGAGGCGACCGACGGCCTGCGCGAGCAGCAGGCCGGGGGCGAGCGCGTCCGCGAACGCCGGGAAGCTCACGCGCTGGCGCCGGCACCCGATGTACGCGCCGACGGCACCGAGCGCGACCGCGCCCCAGATGCCGAGGCCGCCCTCCCACACGTACAGCGCGCGGACGGGGTCGCCGTTCGGGCCCCAGTACGGGTCGGGCGTCGAGAACACGTGGTAGAGCCGCCCGCCGACGATCCCGAACGGGACCGCCCAGAAGGCGATCTCCAGGACGTCGTCGGCCTCTCCCCCGCGCTCGACCCAGCGGCGGCGCGTGAGCCACAGGGCGACGCCGATCCCGGCGAGGATCGCGAGCGCGTAGGCGCGGATCGGGAACGGCCCGAGGTACCAGGTGTGCTGGCTCGGGCTCGGGATCGCGGCGGGCAGGGCACCCGCCGCCTCCACGAGCTGCCCGACGGCGAGCGCGGCGCTCATGCGACCACCCCGCCGGGCGTCGTCGTCCCGGGTTCCGCGGGGCGGGCGGAGCGCACCCCGGCGGCCAGCGAGGCGGCGACCGTGCGGAGCGCGGCGAGCCGCTCGTCCCACGGCGCGTCGCCCAGCAGGGGACGGACGAACGCCGACCCGACGATGACGCCGTCGGCGTAGCGCGCGACCTCCGCGGCCTGCTCTGCCGTGGAGACGCCGAGGCCGACGCACACGAGGTCGGCGCCCGCAGCCCGCGTGTCCGCGACGAGCCGTGCGGCCTGGGGCCCGACGGCGGCGCGCACGCCCGTGACGCCCATCGTGGAGGCGGCGTAGACGAAGCCGCGCGACGCGCGCGCCGTGAGCTGCAGGCGCTCCGGCGTCGAGCTCGGCGCGACGAGGAACACGCGGTCCAGGCCGTGCGCCTCGGCGGCGTCCAGCCAGTCGCGGCCCTCGTCGGGGACGAGGTCGGCCGTGATGAGACCGGCTCCCCCGGCCGCGGCGAGGTCGCGCGCGAACGCGTCGACGCCGTAGCGCAGCACGGGGTTCCAGTACGTCATGACGAGCACCGGCACGCGCCCGCCCGTGCGCTCCGTGACGGCCGCGACGACGCGGAAGACGTCCGCGACGCGCGCGCCGCCGTCGAGCGCCGCCTGGGCCGCGGCCTGGATGACCGGGCCGTCCATGACGGGGTCCGTGTAGGGGATGCCGAGCTCGAGCACGTCCACGCCCGACTCGACGAGCGCGAGCGCCGCCTCGACGGAGCGCTCGACCGTCGGGAAGCCGACGGGCAGGTAGCCGACGAGCCCCGCGCGTCCCTCCGCGCGCAGCTCGAGCAGGCGTCGCGCGGTGGCCGACGCGGTCGCCGGCGCCCCGGGTGCGTCCTGGGTCTGGGCGGCGCTCACAGCTGTCCCTCCGTGCCCGTCGCCGTCTCGGCGATCGCGTCGTCGTCCACGAGGTCGAACCACCGGGCGGCGGTCGCCACGTCCTTGTCCCCGCGCCCCGAGAGGTTCACCAGGATCACGTGGTCCGTGCGGCCTGCGGCCGCGGCCTCGCGCCCGATCCGCAGCGCGCCCGCGAGGGCGTGGGCCGACTCGATCGCGGGGATGATCCCCTCCGTGCGGCACAGCAGGCGGAAGGCGTCCATCGCCTCGGAGTCGGTCACGGGCAGGTACGTCGCGCGCCCGAGGTCGTGGAGCCACGAGTGGGCGGGGCCGACGCTCGGGTAGTCGAGGCCCGCGGACACCGAGTGGCTCGGCAGCGTCTGTCCGTCCTCGTCCTGGAGGAGGTACGAGCGCGCGCCGTGCAGGACGCCCGGTGCGCCGCCGCTGAAGCGTGCCGCGTGCCGGCCCGTCTCGATGCCCTCGCCGCCCGCCTCGAAGCCGAAGAGCTCCACGCCCTCGTCGTCGAGGAAGGCGTTGAAGAGCCCGAGCGCGTTCGAGCCGCCGCCCACGCACGCCGCGAGCGCGTCGGGCAGGCGCCCGATCCGGTCGAGGATCTGCGTGCGCGCCTCCTCGCCGATGACGCGGTGGAACTCGCGCACCATCTCGGGGAACGGGTGCGGCCCGGTCACGGTGCCCAGCAGGTAGTGCGTCGTGTCGACGTTGGCGACCCAGTCGCGCAGCGCCTCGTTGATCGCGTCCTTGAGGGTGCGCTGGCCGATCGTCACGGGGACGACCTCGGCGCCGAGCAGGCGCATGCGCGCGACGTTCAGCGCCTGGCGCCGCGTGTCCTCCTCGCCCATGTAGACGACGCACTCGAGGTCGAGCAGGGCCGCGGCCGTCGCCGTCGCGACGCCGTGCTGGCCCGCGCCCGTCTCGGCGATCACGCGCTTCTTGCCCATGCGCTTCACGAGCAGCGCCTGGCCGAGGACGTTGTTGATCTTGTGCGAGCCCGTGTGGTTGAGGTCCTCGCGCTTGAGGAACACGCGCGAGCCCCCGGCGTGCTCCGCGAAGCGCGGCACCTCCGTGAGCGGGCTCGGGCGGCCCGTGTACTCGCGCTGCAGGCGCGCGAGCTCCGTGACGAACGCCGGGTCGTCGAGCGCCTTGCGGTACTCGGTCTCGAGCTCGTCGAGCGCGGCGACGAGCGCCTCGGGCACGAAGCGCCCGCCGAACTCGCCGAAGTAGGGACCCTCCTGGGTCGCGAGGGAGCGCGTCAGGTCCGCACGGACGGAGTGCGCGTCGCTCCGCGGGGTGGTCGATGGTGTCGAGTCGGGCACGGGGCCGGTCCTCCTGGATGGTGGGGTGTGCTGGGCCGGGGCGCGGCGCCTGTGACGTGACGGACGGTGCCGTCGTGCCTCAGGGCCGCACGGACCACAGCGACGGGTGCGACCCGGCCGCGACGAGGTCGGCGACGGAGGCGCGCGGCGCGTCGTCGGTCACGAGCGCCTCGCCGACGAGCACCGCGTGCGCGCCGGAACGGGCGTAGTCCATGACGTCGTGGGGGCCGCGCACGCCGGACTCGGCCACACGGACGACCTCGTCGGGGATCGCGGGCGCGAGTCGCGCGAAGGTCGTGCGGTCGACGTCGAGCGTCTTGAGGTCGCGCGAGTTCACGCCGACGACCCGGGCCCCGGCGTCGAGCGCGCGCGTCACCTCGTCGAGCGTGTGGACCTCGACGAGCGCGGTCATGCCGAGCGAGTGCACGCGCTCGACGAGCGACGTCAGCACCGTCTGCTCGAGCGCGGCGACGATGAGGAGCACGATGTCCGCGCCGTGCGCGCGTGCCTCCCACACCTGGTACGGCGTCACGACGAAGTCCTTGCGGAGCACGGGGACGTCGACCCGCGCCCGGACGGCGTCCAGGTCCGCGAGGCTCCCGTTGAAACGCCGCTGCTCGGTGAGCACCGAGATCGCGGCGGCGCCGCCCTTCTCGTACTCTCCCGCGAGCTCGGCCGGGTCGGAGATGGACGCGAGCGCACCCTTGCTGGGGCTCGACCGCTTCACCTCGGCGATGACGGCCACCGCGTCGTCCGCCTTGAGCCGGCTCACGCACTCGAGCGCACCGGGGACGCGGGCGGCTCGTTCCTTGAGCTCGTCGAGCGAGGTCGTCGCCTGGCGTGCCGCGAGGTCCTCGCGCACGCCCGCGACGATGTCGTCCAGCACCGTCATCGTCCCACCACTCCCCGTGTCGTCCGCTCCCTGCCGGGCCGGTCGGCCGGCGTGCACCCACAGGTTCGGGCCGACCCGTTGACAGGGAGGTACCTGCCATCGTAGAGCCGCCCCCGAGTGACGATGACCACGGCCCAGCCCCCGAGACGCGCGCAGCGCGGCAGCTCGTGGTCGCGGCCGTCTGCTCAGGCGGCCAGCGGACCGAGCCACGGGACCAGGGCGGGCACGTTGCGCAGCACCCCGAAGAGCACGAGCACGGCGAGCGACGTCCACGCCACCCACGCCGGCACGCGCGGTCCGGGACGCCCGCGCCAGGCGCGCACGAGCCACAGGCCCCACAGCACGACGAGCAGCGGGGCGACGACGACCCAGATCGGGTTCATGGACCACGCCGCGGCCAGGTCGAGGTGCACCAGCTCGTGGGTGGCGCGCAGGCCTCCGCACCCGGGGCACGCGAGGCCCGTCAGGGCGAGCAGCGGGCACGTGACGTAGTGGCCGGGGCGGTTCGGGTCGACAGCCCCCACGTAAGCGGTCGCGGCGGCGACGAGCGCGCCCACGGCGAGCGGCGCCATGGCTTCGCGCGGCACCCGCCGTCGGCCCACCGCCTCGGACGTCACGTGACCGTCCCCGTCAGTACTGGTCGGGGATCGTGCCGACCCAGGCCAGGACGGCGGGGAAGAACGCCAGCAGGAGCACCAGGCCGAGCGCGGACAGGCCGATCGCGACCCAGCCGAGGATGATCCCCGCCGTCGCCATGCCGTCGTTGTCCGCCTGGCCCTCCGCGACGGCACGCTTCGCCGCGTTGCCCACGATCACCGCGGGGATGCCCGTGAAGAAGCCGCAGCTGAGCACGAACGCGGCGATGCTCAGGACGAGCGACCAGATCGCGAGGTTGTTCTTCGGGTAGTACGGCGGCGGCGCGTAGGCGCCCGCCGGGTACTGCTGTCCGGGGTACTGCTGTCCGGGGTACTGCTGTCCGGGGTACTGCTGGCCCGGGTACGCCTGCTGCGACTGGCCCGGGTACGGCTGGCCGGGCTGCTGCTGCCCGGGGTAGCCCTGGTCAGGCCCCTGCGGGCCGGGGTGCTGCGGGCCGCCGGGCACCGACGAGCCGTACGGCGCCTGCGACCCGTCCTGCGGGGGCGTGCCGTCGTGAGCGCCCGGTCCCGGCGGCTGCGTCACCGCGCGCCCTGCTTCTTCTGCCCGTACCCCATGTTCCGGAGCACGAGGCCGCCGACGAGCGCCACGGCCACGACGCCCATGCCGACCCAGAAGAGCCAGACGCCGGACACCTGAGCGATGGCCGGGAGGAGGACACCGATCGCGGCCACGAACGCGCCGACCATGATGCCGATCATGGTGAACCACGCGGCGACGGTGTGGCCGTGGTTCGTGGGCGGTGCCGCGGGCGGCAGGTAGGCGATCTCGGTGGTCTGCTGGTTCTCGGCCATGAGGGTCGTGCCTTTCGTCAAGATGTGGTCAGAGCCTATCGGACCGGGCCGGGGCCCGTCCCGTCGCGGGGCGCACGTCGCGTCGGACACGTCCGCGCTGCTCAGCGGTCCGTCGGGTCCTCGCCGCGGGAGAGCGCGTCCCACGCGTCGTGGTCGGAGACGTCGTCGACGTCGCTGGGGCCCGTCGCACCCGCGGCCTCGGACGTCTCGCCCGCCGGTGTGCCGGCTCCCGTCGCGGGTGCCGCCCCGGCCCGCTCGTGCCGGGTCGAGGCGCCCGCCCACGACCGTGCACCGAGGGCGACCCACACCACGACGAGCACCGTGAGCACACCGAGCACCGCTGCCGCCCAGGGCGCCGCGGTGAGCTCGACCGGTGCGGTCAGCTCCGTCACGCCCGTCGCCTCGGCGACCGCCGACCGGGCGGTCGGCTCCGGGTCGATCGCGACGCTCAGCGCGGAGACCGTGGCGACGACGCCGCTGGCCGCCGCGACCGCCAGGACGACCCACCGGCCGACCCGCCCCACGAGACCGAGCGCGAGCGCGGCTGCGACGAGCACGAGCGCGGCCGCGCTCACGCCGGGGGCGGCCGACGTGCCGGCCACCGCGACGTCGACCTGCGGGTCCAGCGCGGTGGCACCCGTCGTGCGCAGCCACGTGGGCACGGCCGCGGCGAGGGTCGCGCCACCGAGGAGCAGCAGGACCCAGATGGCCGTGCGGCGGGCCGGACCGCCCGGGCGGCTCACGCGAGCTCCCGCAGCCGCGCCGCGACCTGCACGGCGCGGACTGCCGCGGCCGCCTTGTTGCGCGACTCCGCGTACTCGAGCGCGGGCACGGAGTCGGCGACGATCCCGCCCCCGGCCTGGACGCTCGCGCGCCCGTCGCGGATCAGCGCCGTGCGGATGGCGATCGCCATGTCCATGTTCCCGTCGAAGTCGAAGTACCCGGCCGTCCCACCGTAGATCCCGCGCGAGGCGGGCTCGAGCTCGTCGATGAGGGCGATCGCGCGCGGCTTGGGCGCGCCCGAGAGCGTCCCCGCGGGGAACGTGGCCCGGAAGGCGTCGAGTGCCGTCGCGCCGTCGCGCAGCGTGCCGACGACCGTCGAGCACAGGTGCATGATGTGGCTGAACCGCTTCGTCGCCAGGAACTCCACGACCTCGACCGACGTCGGTTCGCAGACCTTGACGAGGTCGTTGCGCGAGAGGTCGACGAGCATGATGTGCTCCGCGAGCTCCTTGGGGTCCTCGCGCAGCTCCTCCCCGAGCGCGACGTCCTCCTCGGGCGTCGCGCCGCGCGGCCGCGAGCCCGCGATGGGGAACGTCGTGACCCGCCCGTCCTCGACCTTGACCAGCGTCTCCGGGCTCGACCCGACGACCGCGAAGTCGCGCCCGTCGGCGTCCGTGAGCTGGAAGTAGTACATGTACGGGCTCGGGTTGATCGTGCGCAGCGCCCGATACACGTCGAGCGGGTCCGCCGGGCAGTCGAGGTCCAGGCGCTGGGAGAGGACGACCTGGAAGACCTCGCCCTCGCGGATCGCGTCCTTGCCCGCCACGACGGACGCCTCGAACTCGTCGCGCGTCGAGCGGAACTCGAGCTCGGGCTCGACGGCGTCGGCGGCCACGACCGACGCGACGTGCGCACCGCCCGCGACGAGGCGCGCCTGCATCGCGTCGAGGCGCCGCACCGCGTCGGCGTACGCCTCGTCGACCCGCTCGTCCGTGTCGTCGAAGTTGATCGCGTTCGCCACGAGCCACACGCTGCCCTCCGCATGGTCGACGACCGCGAGGTCCGTCGCGAGGCACAGCGTGAGCTCCGGGACGCCCAGCTCGTCGGGCGCGTGCGACGGCAGCGTCGGCTCCCAGTGCCGGATGACGTCCCACCCGATCGCCCCGGCGAGCCCGCCCGTGAGCGGCGGGAGACCGTCGACCGCGGGCGTGCGCAGCACGTCGAGCGTCGCCTCCAGCACGTCGACCACGTCGCCCTGGCGCGGTACCCCGGCGGGCACGTCGCCCGACCACACCGCGCGGCCGTCACGTGCCGTGAGGGTCGCGCGGGACGCGACGCCGACGAACGAGTACCGGGCCCAGCGCCCGTCCGACTCCGCGGACTCGAGCACGAACGTGCCCGGGCGCCCCTGCGCGAGCGTGCGGTAGAGCCCGACGGGCGTGACGTCGTCGGCCAGGAGGCGCCGCACGACCGGGACGACCCGGCGGGAGCGGGCGAGGGCGCGGAAGCCGTCGAGCACGGGCCACGTCGTGCCCCAGGCGGGCCCGCCCGCGGGGACGGTGGTGGTGCCGGCCGGGTCGACGGTCGTGCTCACTGGTTCTCCTCCTCGGGGTCCGGTCCGGGGGCAGCGCCCGGGGCACCGGGCGCGGACGGCAGCTCGCCGACGACGGCGCCCAGGTCTCCCCCGGCCTCGAAGCACGTGCGCGTGCCCGTGTGGCACGCGGCGCCGACCTGGTGCACGCGCACGAGGAGCGCGTCGCCGTCGCAGTCGAGCGCGACCGAGCGCACCACCTGGACGTGCCCCGAGGTGTCGCCCTTGCGCCAGTACTCCTGGCGCGACCGGCTCCAGAACGTCACCCGGCCGGTCGTCAGGGTGCGGTGGAGCGCCTCGTCGTCCATCCAGCCGAGCATGAGCACCTCGCCGGTGTCGTGCTGCTGGACGATCGCGGCGACCAGTCCGGCGTCGTCGCGCTTGAGCCGCGCGGCGACCTCGGGGTCGAGCGCGGACGGGGTCGTGGTCTGCGGGCCGGTCGTGGAGTCGGGCACCCGAGAATCCTGCCAGACGCCGGGCCGCCGCCGGTCCCCCGTCTCGCCCGACCGGGCGTGACGTCGGTCGCCCGGCCCGGGTGGTCAGCGGGTCTGGGAGACCCAGGCGTCGTGCATGCGGGCGTAGACCCCGCCCGCGCGGGCGAGGTCGTCGTGGTGACCCACCTCGACGACGTGGCCGGCGTCGACGACGACGACGAGGTCGGCCGCCTCGGCCGTGGAGAGGCGGTGCGCGATCGTCAGGGTCGACCGGCCCGCGGTGAGCGACGCGAGCGCCCGCGCGATCCGGACCTCCGTCGCCGGGTCGACGGCGGACGTCGCCTCGTCGAGGACCAGCAGGTCCGCCTCGGCCAGGTACGCCCGCACGAGCGCGACGAGCTGCCGCTCGCCCGCGGAGAGGGACTCGCCTCGCTGCCCGACCGAGGAGTCGAGCCCGTCCGGGAGGTCCGCGACCCAGTCGGTGAGGCCGAGCCGCTCGACGGCCGCCTCGATCCGGGCGCGACGCGCGGCCGCCGGCTCCTCCTCGGCCGCACCGCGGAGCCCGTAGGCGACGTTGTCGGCGAGCGTCCCGTCGAAGAGGAAGCCCTCCTGCGGCACGAGCACGACGCGCTCGCGCAGGGACGCGACCGACAGGTCTCGCAGGTCGGTGCCGTCCAGGAGGACGCGTCCGCCCGTCGGGTCCATGAGCCGCGTGACGAGCTTCGCGATCGTCGTCTTGCCCGAGCCGGTCGCGCCGACGACGGCGACCGACGCACGCGCCGGCAGGTCGAGGTCGACGCCGTGCAGCACCTCGGGCCCGTCGGGGTAGGCGAACCGGACGTCCTCGAGACGCACGTGGGCCGGGCCGCGCGGGCTGCGCACGCCGTCGGCGCCCTTGTCGGTGACCTCGACCGGCGTCTCCAGGACGGCGAGGACGCGGCGCCAGCCCGCCACCGCGTTCTGCAGCTCGTTGAGGATCTCCGTCGCCATCTGGACCGGCCCGGTGAAGAGCTGGACGAGGAACAGGAAGGCGAGGAGCTGGCCCACCGAGATGTCGCCCGCCACACCGAGCAGCGAGCCGACGACCACGACGACCGCGAGCACGAGGTTCGCGACGAGCACGCCGCTCGAGAAGACGACGGCGACCAGCTTCTGCGCCCGGACCATCGCGCGCCGGGTCGCGTCGACCGCGGCGTCGACCCGACGCGCCGTCCGTGCCCCGGCGCCGTACGCGCGGATGGTCTCCGCACCGACGACGGACTCCGAGATGGCGCCGAGCATCGCGCCGACCCGCGCGCGGACCTGGGTGTACGCGTCGTTGACCCGCGCCTGCGCGGGGCGCAGGACGAGGAACAGCGGCACGAAGCACGCCCACACCACGAGCGTGAGCTGCCACGAGTACACCGCCATGAGCACCGTCGCGACGCCGATCTGGAGCACCGAGACGAGCAGCATGATGCCGCCCCACTGCACGAACAGCGAGATCGTGTCGACGTCGCTCGTGACGCGCGAGACGAGCGACCCCCGTCGCTCGGAGTTCTGCGTGAGGACCGACAGGTCGTGCACGTGGCGGAACGCGCGCACGCGCAGCGCGGCGAGGCCGGCCTCGGTCGACCGGAACAGGCGCACGTTGACGAGGGCCGAGCACAGCCCGGCGAGGACGAGGATCCCGGCGGCGACGCCGACGAGCACCGCGACGCGCGTGGTGTCCGGACCGCCGTCGGCGAGCACGCCCGTGTCGATGGTCTGCTGCACGGTCACGGGCACGACGACCCGGCCCAGCGCGGCGGCGACGGCGAGTCCGAGGGTGACCCAGATGCCGGTGAGGATCTGCGGCGACACCTGCACGCCGCGACGCAGCGTCGCGAGGACGCCCAGGGAGCTCGCCGAGGCGATGCGCGCGTCGCCGGTGCGGACGTCCGCGGCACCACCGTCGACGGCGGCACCCGAGTCCCGGCGGGGCGGCCGCCCGGGTCGGGTGGTGGTGGTCCGGGTCATTCCTCCAGCGCCCCCGTCTCGACGTGCCGCACGACGTCGTCCTCCTCCGTCTCCTCCTGCCGCACGAGGTCGTCCTCGCGGCGGCCGTCACGGACCTGCTCGTCCTCGCCCGCGTCGCGGACGGAGTCGTCCGTCGCGTCGGCGCGCTCGTGCTCGCGGCGCTCCGCCTCGCGCGCGTACGCGGTCGCGAGCTCGCGGTACCCGGGGTCGCGAGCGAGCAGCTCGTCGTGCGTCCCGACGTCCACCACCCGCCCGGACTCCACGTGCACGACGACGTCCGCGAGCGCGACGCTCGACATGCGGTAGGCGACCATGACGACCGTCGGGCGGTCGTCGCCGCCCCGCGCGACGCCCGCGAGGATCTCCTGCTCGACCCGCGGGTCGACGGCCGAGGTCGCGTCGTCGAGGACGAGCAGGCGCGGCCGCCGGACGAGCGCCCGCGCGATCGCGAGACGCTGGCGCTGGCCGCCGGACAGGTTGGCCCCCCGCTCCCCGAGCGGGGCGTCGAGACCCTCCGGGAGCCGCTCGACGACGTCGTCCACGCGCGCGAGGCGCAGGGCCGCCCAGACCTCCGCGTCGTCCGGGCCGGGGTCGCCCTCGTCGACGAGCGTGACGTTGGCGCGCACCGTGTCCTCGAACACGAAGGCCTGCTGCGCGACGAGGGCGACCTGCGTCGTGAGGTCCGCCTCGCGCACGTCGCGCACGTCGGTGCCGTCGAGGAGCACGCGCCCGCGCGTCGGGTCCGAGAGCCGCGCGAGGAGCGAGACGAGCGTCGTCTTGCCGGCACCCGTCGGGCCGACGACGGCGACGGTCGTCCCCGGCGCGACGGTCAGGTCCACGCCGTCGAGCAGCGTGAGCTCGCGGCCGCCCGCCCGGACGTCGACCCCGACGCCCTCGAGCCGCACGCCCAGCCCGGCACCGGACCCGGTCAGGGCCGTGGTCCCGGGGCGCAGCACGCCGCCCGCGTCGACGACGCGGCTGATGCGCTCGTACCCGACGAGCGCGCGCGGGAGCTCGCCGAGGACCCAGCCGAACGCGCGGACCGGCACGGCCATCACGGTCAGCAGGTACGCGGCGGTGATGATGTCGCCCGGCGCGACGTCGCCCGCGGTGAGGCGCACCGTCCCCACGCCGAGGACGAGGAGCGTGCCGAGCGACGGCAGGAGCTCGATGACGGGGTCGAAGAACGCCCGCACGACGCCGACCCGCACGTTCGCGGCGCGCAGCTCGTCGGTGCGCTCGGCGAAGCGGCGCTCCTCGCGGTCCGCGGTGCCGAGCGACGTGACGAGGAGCGCGGCTTCGAAGCTCTCGTGCGCGACGTCCGAGACCTCGGCGCGCAGCTGCTGCGCCCGCGTGATGGCCGGCGACATGTAGCGCTGGAACACGATGTTCACGGCGACGGCGACGGGGATGACGACGAGCGCCGCGCACGCGAGCCAGACGTCCACCCGGAAGAGCATCACCGCGGCGACGCCGATCATGACGACGACGCCCAGCGCGAACGGCAGCGGGTTGAACACGCCCGTCGCCGCCTCGACGTCGGAGTTCGCGTTCGACAGCAGCTGCCCGGCCGGGTGCGAGCGGTGCCACGACATCGGCAGGCGCAGGTACTGGCGGGTCACCGCGGTGCGGTGGCGCGCCTGCAGCGCGGCGTACCCGTCGCCCGCGAAGATGCGCCGCGCGGCGACGCTCACCGCGAGCGAGAGCGCGATGCCGGCCAGCACGAGGCCCGCGACCCAGATGCGGCTCCGTGCGGCCGCGTCACCCGCGAGCGCGGGCACCACGACCTCGTCGGTGACCCTGCCGACCGCGCTGCTCACGGCGACGGTCAGCGCGCCGAACAGCGCGGAGGACCCGATCGCCAGCACGTAGGTGCGCGGCTCGTCGCGGATGCCGCGCCCCATGAGCGCGAGCGAGCGGCGGACGCGGGAGCCGGTGAGGGCGTGCGGGCGCCGGACCGACGGCTCGGCGGGGAGCCGGTCGCGGGGCTGGTCGTGCCGGGCGGCGATGGCCGGCGGGTCGGTCGGGGCGGGCGGGGCGTCGGCGCCGGTGGGGCGCGTCCTGCTGCCGGGCACGGGACGGTCCTCGTCTTTCGTTCAGGGGGTGGCCCGATCCTCTCACGGGCTCCCGACACCGCCGCCGGGCGTCCGCGCCGGTCAGCGCACCTGCACGCCCTGCGCCCGCATCGCGTCCTTCACCTGGCCGACGGTGAGGGCGCCGAAGTGGAAGACGCTCGCGGCGAGCACCGCGTCCGCCCCGGCGCGCGCCGCTGCCACGAAGTGCTCGGGCGTGCCCGCGCCGCCGCTCGCGACGAGGGGCACGCGCACCTCCGAGCGCACCGCGGCGAGCATCTCGAGGTCGAAGCCCGCGGTGGTGCCGTCCGCGTCCATCGAGTTGAGCAGGATCTCCCCCGCGCCCAGCCCCGCGGCGCGAGACGCCCACTCCACGGCGTCGATCCCCGTGCCGCGCCGCCCGCCGTGGGTCGTCACCTCGTAGCCGGAATCCGTCCGCACGTCGCCGGTCGTGCGGCGCGCGTCCACCGAGAGCACGAGCACCTGGCTCCCGAAGCGGTCGGCGATCTCCGCGATGAGCTCCGGGCGGGCGAGCGCCGCCGTGTTCACGCCGACCTTGTCCGCGCCCGCGCGCAGGAGGCGGTCCACGTCGTCCGCCGAACGGACCCCGCCACCGACCGTGAGCGGGACGAAGACCTGCTCGGCGGTGCGGCGCACGACGTCGTACGTCGTCTCCCGGTTGCCGGACGACGCGGAGACGTCGAGGAACGTCAGCTCGTCCGCACCCTCCGTGTCGTAGCGGGCGGCGAGCTCGACGGGGTCGCCCGCGTCCCGCAGGTTCTCGAAGTTCACGCCCTTGACGACGCGTCCCGCGTCGACGTCGAGGCACGGGATCACGCGGATCGCGACGGTCATGGGGACTCTCCTCGGTCGGCCGGCGCTGCGCCGGTCGTGTCGGTGCCGGTCGTGTCGGTGCCGGTCGTATCGGTGCCGGTCGTGTCGGTGCCGGTCGTGTCGTCGGCCGTGCCGGTGCCGCCCGGGCTCTCGGGCGCGCTCTCCTCGGTCACGGGGAACTGGGCGTCGAGGATGTCGACGACGTAGACGAGCGTCTCGCCCGCCAGCGGGTTGGCGGTCGCGCCGTAGGCGAGGTCGGGCGGCACGACGAGGAGCACCTGGCTCCCCACCGACTGCTCGAGGAGCCCCTGCTCCCAGCCCTCGATGACCTCGCCGATGCCGATCATCACCGACAGGGGCGCGGTCCCCTCCGTCCACGTCGAGTCGAAGACCTCGCCGTCGGACCAGCGCACGCCCGTGTACCGGACGGTGACCACCTGACCGACCTCGACCTGACGGCCGTCGCCGCGGACGAGCGGCTGCACGACGAGGCCCGCGGGCGCCGCGGCCTCCGACGGGACGGCGACGCTCGGCGCGCCCTGCGCGTCGAGCGTGACGGTGGGCAGCCCGTCGATCGGCTCGACCGCCTCCCCGGACGCGCGCGTCGGCAGGACGTCGACGACCAGGGCGACGGGGACGCCGTCGTCCACCTCGAGGCGCAGGAGGCGCGCCCCCACGCGCTGCCCACGCAGGAGGTCGCGCAGCTCGCGGCCGACCGACTCGTCGGTCAGCGTGCGCCAGCGCGGCGCGTCCGTGTACGTGTTCTGCAGGACGGTGCCGTCGCGCAGGTCCTCCGCGTAGAGGTTGAGCAGCAGTGGCCCGCCGTCCACGAGCTCGGCCCCGGCGCCCGGCCACACCACCTCCGACGACGCGTCCGGCACGTCGAGCGGGGCGCGGTACTCGAGCGCCGGGGGCGCGCCGGACGATCCGGCGACCGTGAGGTCGGTGTTGAGCGGCGTCTCCGTCGCGTCCTCGGGCTCCGTGCACGCACCGAGCACGACGGCGGCGAGGAACGCCACGAGCAGCACGAGCACTGCCCGGGACGCGGGCGCACGACGAGCGCGCCGGACGCCCGGAGGGCGCCCGGCCGCGAGGGCCAGGTTCGTCACATCACGTCCTGCATCACATCGACTCGATGAGGCGCTCCACGCGCTCGTCGACGTTCCGGAACGGGTCCTTGCACAGCACGGTGCGCTGCGCCTGGTCGTTGAGCTTGAGGTGCACCCAGTCCACCGTGTAGTCGCGGCGGGCCTCCTGGGCGGCGCGCACGAAGTCGCCGCGCAGCTTGGCTCGCGTGGTCTGCGGCGGCACGGCCGTCGACTCGAACACCTCGAGGTCCGTGGTGACCCGCTCGACCATGCCGCGGGCCGCGAGCAGGTTGTACAGCCCCTCGGTGCGCGAGATGTCGTGGTAGGCGAGGTCGAGGCGCGCGATCCGCGGGTCGTCGAGCTCGAGACCGTGCTTCGCCTGGTAGCGCTGGATCAGGCGGTACTTGATGACCCAGTCCAGCTCGCGGTCGACGAGCGAGAGGTCGCCCGTCTCGAGGGCGCGCAGCCCGCGCTCCCACAGGTCGAGCACCTGCTTGACGACCGGCGTCGGCGAGACGTCCTGCTCGACGAACTCGCGCACCCGCTGGAGGTACTCCCCCTGGAGGTCGATCGCGGTGACCGTCCGGCCGCTCGCCAGCTGGACAGGGTGCTTGCCCGTCATGTCGTGGCTGATCTCGCGGATCGACCGGATGGGGTTCTCGAGCGCCAGGTCCCGCATCGGGACCCCCGCCTCCACCATCCGCAGGATGAGGTCGGTCGAGCCGACCTTGAGCATGGTCGTCGTCTCCGCCATCGAGGAGTCGCCGACGATCACGTGCAGGCGGCGGTAGCTCTCGGCGTCGGCGTGCGGCTCGTCGCGCGTGTTGATGATCGGGCGCGACCTGGTCGTCGCGCTCGACACCGCCTCCCAGATGTGGTCGGCGCGCTGGGACAGGCAGTACACGGCGCCGCGAGGCGTCGCGAGGACCTTGCCGGCGCCCGTGAGGACCTGGCGCGTGATGAGGAACGGCACGAGGACGTCCGACAGGCGCGCGAAGTCGCCCTGTCGTCGCACGAGGTAGTTCTCGTGGCAGCCGTACGAGTTGCCCGCCGAGTCGGTGTTGTTCTTGAACAGGTGGATCCGGCCCGGCAGGCCCTCGTGCTCGAGCCGCTGCTGCGCGTCCGCGACGAGGCCCTCGAGGATCCGCTCGCCGCCGCGGTCGTACGCGACGAGCTGGCGGACGTCGTCGCACTCGGCCGTCGCGTACTCGGGGTGCGAGCCGACGTCGAGGTACAGCCGGGAGCCGTTGCGCAGGAACACGTTCGACGAGCGGCCCCAGGCGACCACCTTGCGGAACAGGTACCGGGCGACCTCGTCCGCCGAGAGCCCGCGCCCGTCGTCGGACGCGCACGTCACGCCGTACTCGGTCTCCAGCCCGAAGATCCTGCGGTCCATGCGGCGCTACCCCTCGTCCGTCGGGCCGGCGCCCGTCGCGTCGCCGGGCGCACCCTCGGCGGGCCCGTCCGTGGCGCTCGCCGCGTCGTCTCCGTCAGCATCAGCATCAGCATCAGCGAGGAGGCCCTCGAGGACGGCGCCCGTGAGCCGGCGGAACGCACGCCGGGGTCGCGTGCGGTCGAGGACGGCCACCTCGAGCTGCGCGGCCGGGATGGTGCGCGTCTCGTCCCCGTCGCCGCCGGACGCGAGCGCGTGCACCGCCAGGCGCAGCACCTCGGCGAGGCCGAGACCGGGCCGCCACGCGTCCTCGAGGACCCGGCCGAGCTGGTCGGCCTGGCCGCCCATGACGACCACGCCCTGCTCGTCGGCGACCGAGCCGTCGTAGGAGATCCGGTAGAGCTGGTCCTGCTCCGCCGTGCGACCGACCTCCGCGACGACGAGCTCGACCTCGAGCGGCTTCGACTCCGTGGTGAACACCGTGCCGAGCGTCTGGGCGTACGCGTTCGCCAGGCCGCGCGCGTTGACGTCCGTCCGGTCGTAGGAGTAGCCGCGCAGGTCTGCGTACCGCACCCCGGCGACGCGCAGGTTCTCGAACTCGTTGTACTTGCCCACCGCGGCGAACGCGATGCGGTCGTAGATCTCCGAGATCTTGTGCAGCGCGCGCGACGGGTTCTCCGTCGCGAAGGCGATGCCGTCCTCGTACGCGAGGACCACGACGGACCGGCCGCGCGCGATGCCCTTGCGCGCGAAGTCCGCCCGGTCCTTCATCAGCTGCTCGGGCGAGACGTAGAAGGGCATGTTCACGCGTCGTCACCTCCGGTCGGGTGGTCCTGCGGGAGGTCGTGCGGGACGGCCTCGGCGTTCGTCACCGGGGGACGGCCGCGCTCCACGCCCGCCCCGGAGCGCTCCGCCACGATCTGCTCGACGACCGCCGCGAGCTCGTCGTCGGGCACGCGCTCGTAACCGTCGGCCGTCACGACGGCGACCACCGGCCAGATCCGGCGGACCGGGTCCGGGCCGCCCGTGGCCGAGTCGTCGTCCGCCGCGTCGTAGAGCGCCTCGACCGCGACGCGCACGGAGGCCGCCCGGTCGAGGCCCGTCCGCCACAGCTTCTTCAGGGAGCCGCGCGCGAAGACCGAGCCCGACCCCACCGAGTGGTACGCCCGCTCCTCGTACCGGCCGCCCGTGACGTCGTACGAGAAGATCCGGCCGGCGCCGCGATCGAGGTCGAACCCCGCGAAGAGGGGCACGACCGCGAGGCCCTGCATGGCGAGGCCGAGGTTCTGCCGGATCATCGTCGACAGGCGGTTGGCCTTGCCGTCGAGCGAGAGCAGCGCGCCCTCGATCTTCTCGTAGTGCTCGAGCTCGAGCTGGAACAGCCGCACGAGCTCGACGGCGATGCCCGCCGTCCCGGCGATGCCCACGGCCGAGTACTCGTCGGCCGGGAAGACCTTCTCGATCTCGCGGTTCGCGATCATCGAGCCCATCGTCGCGCGACGGTCCCCCGCCATGACGACGCCCGCGCCCACGCCCTCGGCGCCGAACGTCAGCGCCACGATCGTGGTGGCGTGCGGCGCGTCGGGCATCGTGCCGGACGCCGCGTGCCCGGCCGTGCGGTGCGACGGCAGCAGGTCGGGGGCGTGCCCGGACAGGAAGTCCAGGAAGGACGACGACCCGGGGGTCGTGAACGCGTCGGGCAGGCGCCCGGGCTGGTCCGTGCTCATCGGGTTGCCGTCACCCTTCCTACTCGCCGCCCTTCTGCACGAAGCCCCGGACGAAGGACTCCGCGTTCGTCTCCAGGACCTCGTCGATCTCCTCGAGGAGCGCGTCCACCTCCGCGTCGCGCGACTGCGCCTGCGGGGCGACCGGGGTCGCCGGGGCCTCGGGCTCGTCGTCAGGACGCCGGTCCTCGTGCGACGCGTGCGTGCGTTCGGTACCCGCCATGGCTGCCTCCTCGTCCGTCGGCCGGCCTCGCGCCGACGCTCTGTCCGTTCCAACCCCGTCCGGGCTCGCGCCCTTCCCGGCCCTGCTCGCACGCGGCGCCCGTTCCACGGAGGGCGGGCGCCGTCGTGCGTCCAGCCTAGTCGCCGCCGGTCACGACGGGCCCGCGAGACCCGCCAGCAGCGCGGCCGCGTCCGGGCTCGCGTCGAGGAGCGCGCCGATGTGGGCGCGCGTCCCGCGCAGCGGGTCCATCATCGGGACGCGCTGGAGCGAGGGCGCGCCCGGCACGTCGAAGATCACGGAGTCCCAGCTCGCCGCGGAGACCTGGTCGCCGTAGCGCGCCATGACCTCGCCGCGGAAGAACGCGCGCGTGTCCTCGGGCGCGTGGTGCACCGCCGCGCCGACCTCGCGCTCGGTGACCACCCGGTCCACGGCGTCCGCGGCGAGCAGACGGTGGTAGATGCCGCGCTCGGGCCGCACGTCCGACCACTGGAGGTCCATCGCCGCGAGGCGCGAGTGGCCCCAGTCGAGACCGTCGCGCTCCCGCAGGCGGTCGAGGAGCCGCAGCTTGGCGACCCACTCGACGTCGCGCACGCACGCGTCGCGGTCGGTCGCGAGGCGGTCGAGCACCGAGCGCCACCGCGCGAGCACGTCGCGCGTCGGGGCGTCGACCCCGTCCGGCCCGGCGAGGCGCTCGGCCGCGTCGACCGCCACCTCCAGGTACTCGCGCTGGATCTCGAGCGCCGTCAGCTCGCGCCCGTCCGCGAGCGCGAGGCGCCGCGTCAGCTCGAGGTCGCGGCTCACGCGCTGGACGTCCGCGACCGGGTCCGCGAGGCGCAGCCCGGACAGGCGGGCGCGCACGTCCTGCCCGAGCTCCTCCAGGTGCTCGACGACGAAGAGCACGAGCGACGTCGTGCCCGTCTTGAGGTACGTCGCCGTCTCGAACATGTTCGCGTCGCCGATGATGAGGTGCAGGCGGCGCCAGCGCTGCCGGTCCGCGTGCGGCTCGTCGCGCGTGTTGACGATGGGCCGGCGCAGCGTCGTCTCCAGGCCGACCTCCGCCTCGACGTAGTCCGCGCGCTGGGAGATCTGGAACCCGTGCTCCTCGCCCGCCGGGCCGAGGCCCACGCGCCCCGAGCCGGCGAACACCTGCCGGGTCACGAGGAACGGCGTGAGCATCTCGACGAGGACGCCGAACGGCACCTCGCGGTCGACGAGGAAGTTCTCGTGGGTGCCGTAGCTCGCGCCCTTGCCGTCCACGTTGTTCTTGTAGAGCACGACGCCGCCGCCCGGCACCTGGGCCAGCTCGCGCGACGCGGCGAGCATGACCCGCTCCCCCGCCACGTCCCAGCACACGACGTCGTGCGGCACCGTGACCTCGGGCGAGGAGTACTCGGGGTGCGCGTGGTCGACGTAGAGCCGGGCGCCGTTCGTGAGGATGACGTTCGCCGCGCTCGGGTCGTCGTACTCCTCCGTGGTCGGGCGCGCGACCTCCTGCAGCGAGGCCTCGGCGGCGCCGCCCTCTGCGGCCCGCCCGACCGGCCCCGACGGCGCGGGCCGCGACGGGTCGTCCGTGAGGAGGGACGGGTGCGCCGACGCGCGCGGCACGTGGAACCCTCGTGCGTCCTGCAGCGGGTCCTCGTCGTCGTAGTCCCAGCGCGCCCGGCCCCGGGCGCCGTCGCTGCGCGCGGCGAGCGCCCGGTAGGTGGTGACGACCTGGCTCGACATCAGCATCGGGTTCGCCATCGGCTTGCCCGGCTGCAGGACGCCGTACTCCGTCTCGATCCCCATGACCCGTCGTACGCTCACGCGCTCACCCTATGTCGGCCGCCCGACGCCGCGCCGCGCTGTCCACGGGCGTGCCGACCGCGCCCTGCTACAGGTACTGGCCGGTGTTCGTGACCGTGTCGATGGTGCGCGGCGAGCCGCCCTCGCCCTTCTTCTGGACGATCGTGCGGATGAAGACGATGCGCTCGCCCTTCTTCCCGCTGATCCGCGCCCAGTCGTCCGGGTTGGTGGTGTTCGGCAGGTCCTCGTTCTCCTTGAACTCGTCGACGCACGCGGCGAGGAGGTGGTCGACGCGGATGCCGCGCTGCCCCGTGGCGAGGAGGTCCTTGATCGCGGACTTCTTCGCCCGGTCCACGACGTTCTGGATCATCGCGCCCGAGTTGAAGTCCTTGAAGTACAGGATCTCCTTGTCGCCGCTCGCGTAGGTGACCTCGAGGAACTGGTTCTCCTCCTCCTCGGAGTACATGCGCTCCACGACCGAGCGGATCATCGCGTCGAGGGCCGCACGCTGGTTCCCGCCGTGCTCGGCGAGGTCGGCCGCATGGATCGGCAGGTCCTCCGTGAGGTACTTGGCGAAGATCTCCTTCGCGCCCTCGGCGTCGGGCCGCTCGATCTTGATCTTCACGTCGAGGCGCCCCGGCCGCAGGATCGCGGGGTCGATCATGTCCTCGCGGTTCGACGCCCCGATGACGATGACGTTGTCCAGCCGCTCGACGCCGTCGATCTCGGCGAGGAGCTGCGGGACGATCGTCGTCTCGACGTCGGACGACAGACCCGTGCCGCGGGTGCGGAACAACGACTCCATCTCGTCGAAGAAGACGACGACGGGCGTCCCCTGGGAGGCCTTCTCCCGCGCGCGGGCGAAGATCAGCCGGATGTGCCGCTCCGTCTCGCCCACGTACTTGTTGAGCAGCTCGGGGCCCTTGACGTTGAGGAAGTAGCTGCGGGCGGCGCCCGAGCCGTCCGCGACCTGCTCGCCCCGCGCCCGCGCCACGGTGTGCGCGAGCGAGTTGGCGACGGCCTTGGCGATGAGCGTCTTGCCGCACCCGGGCGGCCCGTACAGCAGCACGCCCTTGGGCGGGTGCAGTCCGTGCTCGCGGAAGAGGTCGGGGTGCGTGAAGGGCAGCTCGACGGCGTCGCGGATCTGCTCGATCTGCGGGCCGAGGCCGCCGATGTCCTCGTACTCGATGTCCGGGACCTCTTCGAGGACGAGCTCCTCGACCTCGGACTTCGGGATGACCTCGAACACGAAGCCGCTGCGTGTGTCGATCGTGAGCGAGTCCCCGACGCGGAGCGCCGTGCGCGCGACCGAGCCGGCGAGCCGCACGACCCGCTCCTCGTCGGCGCGACCGACGACGAGCACGCGCTCGGCGTCGAGGATCTCCTTGACCGTGACGATCTCGCCCGTGCGCTCGTAGCCGCCCGCGGCGACGACGGTCATCGCCTCGTTGAGCTTGACCTCCTGGCCCGGGCGCAGCCGCTGGACGTCGAGGCTGGGGCTCGCGCCGACGTGCATCTTGCGCCCCGCCGCGGAGACGTCGACCGACCCGTCCGGGTGCGCGGCGAGGAACACCGCGTACGTCCCCGGTGGCTTGGCGAGGTCGTCGATCTGCCGCTTGAGGTCGAGGATCTGGTCCCGGGCCGCGCGCAGCGCCTCCGCGAGCCGCTCGTTCTTCGCGGAGAGCAGCGCGAGCTCGCGCGCGCCGCTCTGCGGGGCCTCGTCGCTACGGCCGAATGTCTCGCTCATCGGGTGTCCCTCTCGCCGCCGGCTCGCCCGACCACGGGGGTGGACGGCGGACGACGGGCCACGCGAGGCGCCCGTGCCGACCATCGTCCGGCGGTCGGGTGTAGACCTTAGGCACAAGTCTGGCCCGTGCACACGGACGACACCCAGGGTGAGACGGCGGCGTCCCGATCGTTACCGGACCGTCACGCGCCCGACACGTCGGGCGCCTCGCCGGCCTCGTCCCCGACCTGCTGCACGCCGTGCTCCGCGACGCCGTCCACGTCCGGCCCGGCGCCCGGGCCGGACGCCTGCTCGGGGCCCTGGCCGACGTCGCGCCGCACGCGCCGGATCTTCTTCTCGGAGACCGGTCGCTCGCCCAGCTCCTCGGGCGACCACTGCTCGGCGTCGGTCGGGTACGCGCCCTTGGCGGGGCGCCGCTTGCGCTCGGGCGGCGCGACGCCGTCCGCGAGGCGCCGTGCGGTGAGCAGGAACCCGGTGTGCCCGATCATGCGGTGCTGCGGCCGCACGGCGAGGCCCTCGAGGTGCCAGCCGCGCACCATCGACTCCCACGCGACGGGCTCCGCGTAGCGGCCGTCGGCCCGCAGGTCCTCGGCGAGGCGCGAGAGCTGGGTCGTCGTGGCGACGTAGCAGACGAGGACGCCGCCGGGCACGAGCGCGCGGGCGACGACGTCGAGGTTCTCCCAGGGCGCGAGCATGTCGAGCACGACGCGGTCCACCGTGCCGTCCTCGGCGACCGTCGGGAGCACGTCGGCGAGGTCGCCGACGGACAGCGTCCAGGCCGGGTGCGCACCGCCGAAGAACGTCTCGACGTTGCCCCGGGCGATGGCGGCGAAGTCCTCGCGCCGCTCGATCGAGTGCAGCTCGCCCGCGTCGCCGACGGCGCGCAGGAGCGACATCGTCAGCGCGCCGGAGCCCACGCCCGCCTCGACGACGCGTGCGCCCGGGAAGATGTCCGCCATCGCGACGATCTGGCCGGCGTCCTTCGGGTAGACGACCGCGGCGCCGCGGGGCATCGAGAGCACGTAGTCCGCGAGGAGCGGGCGCATCGCGAGGTACTCGATCTCGGCGGTGTTGCGCACGACGCTGCCCTCGGGGCGGCCGATGAGGTCGTCGTGCCGCAGGTAGCCCTTGTGCGTGTGGAACGTCGCACCCGGCGCGAGCGTGATGGTGTGCAGACGCCCGCGCGGGTCCGTGAGCTGGACCTTGTCCCCCACGCGCAGCGGGCCGCGGCGCTCGTCCGCGCCCGTCGCGCCGGGGCGGTCGGACGCGCCGCGCGCGGGGGCGGCTGCGCCGTCCCCACCGGGCTGCGGGGTCGGGTGGCCGGGCGTGGTGGCGGGCTCGGAGGTCACGGGCGACCATCCTACGGGCCGTCCGCCCCGCGCCCGACGCCGGTCGGTCGCGCGCGCGGACGACCCGGCGGTCACCGCCCGCGCCGGGCGTCGCGCAGCGCGGCGACGACCTGGGCGACCTCGAGCGCGCCGACGACGCGGCCGCCGTCGGTCACGACGACGACCGCCGCGTCCCGCCCGACGCGCGAGAGCTCGGCGAGCATGTCCTGCCCCTCGCGGTGAGCGTCGATCGTCGCGTCACCGGGCAGGGGCACGGCGACGGCGCCGACCGGGGTCGTCTCGGCGGCGTCGGGCGGCACCGCCGCGGCCGCGGCCGGGTCCACGTACCCGAGGGGCCGACCGGCCCCGTCCACGAGCACGGCGACCACGTGCGGTCCGCCCGCGAGCGCCACCGCGCGCCCGACCGCGCCGACCGTCGCCGTGGACGGCACCGCGACCGCGGGCCGCGCCAGGGTGCGGACGGTGAGCCCGGACACTGCCTCCCGGGTGCGGCCGACGGAGATGGCCTGCCCCGCGCCGCTCCACAGGAACGCCCCGATGAGCGCCGCCCACGCGACGGTCCACAGGTCCGGCCGCCCGCCGTAGGACAGCGGCCACACGAGCGCCCACGCGACGACCCCGACGGCGACAGCGCGCCCGACCCAGCCGGCCGCGACCGTCCCCTTCGTCCGCGACCCGGTCGCGGCCCACACGGCGGACTCGAGGATCTGGCCGCCGTCGAGCGGGAGGCCAGGGAGGAGATTGAAGAACCCCACGAAGGCGTTGGAGAACGCGCCCGCGTACAGCAGGAGGGCAGGCACGGAGAAGGTCGGCTGCGCCTGGAACGTCACCCAGAACACGACCGCGAGCGCCAGGTTGGTCAGCGGGCCGACGACCGAGATGAGGAAGCCGTCGAGCGGGCGCGCCGACGTCCCGGAGTACGCCGTGTGGCCGCCCCAGAGCGTCACCGCGAGCTCGGTCACGTGCTGGCCTCGGGCGCGCGCGACGAGCGCGTGCGCGACCTCGTGCAGGAAGACGGACGCGAACAGCAGCAGCACGAACGCGAACGACACGAGGTAGATCTCGGGGCCGAGGTGCGGGGCGAGCCGCTGCACCGTCGGCGCGAACAGGACCGTGAGGATCGCCGCGGCGAGGAACCAGGACGGTGTGAGGATCACCGGTGCGCCGACGACCCGGCCGATCACCCAGCCCTTCGTGCGCGGGCCTGCCGGTGCGGGCGTGCGGGGTGCTCGAGGTTCGGGTCCGTCCACCCTGGAAGCCTATGCGCTCGGCGGGCACGGCCCGACGCCGTCGGGCGGCGGGCGGCACGGACAGGGGGCGCCTCAGGCGGCGTCGTCCTCCATGAGGTCGACGGCGTCGCCCGCGACGAGCCGCGACAGGAGCGAGACGTCGACGAGCTCGAGCGACGGCGTCCGGCTCAGGCCAGGCGCTGGGCGCACCGGGACGACCGCCTCGACGCCCAGCGTCGCGGCCCCCGCGGCGCGGGCCGAGGCGATGCCCGCGGGCGAGTCCTCGATCGCGACGCAGCGCGTGACGTCGACCCCGAGGCGCTGCGCCGCGAGGAGGTAGGGCTCCGGGTCGGGCTTGCCGCGCTCGACCTCGTCGCCGCAGACCAGCACCTGGAACGCGTCGCGCGGCGCCATCTCGGCGACCGGCTGGGCGAGCTCGCGGTAGGACATCGTGACGAGCGCGCACGGCACGCCCGCCTCGCGCAGCGCCGTGAGGAGCTCGCGCGCACCGGGCTGCCACGGCACCTCGACGCGCACCTGCTCGATCACGCGCCCGATGAGGAACGCGACGATCTCGTCGACCGGCAGGTCGACGCCGCCGCGCTCGCGCAGGATGCGGGCCGACTCGCGCAGCGGGTTCCCGACGAGCGACATCGCGTCGTCGTGCGTCCACGTGCCGCCGTGCGCGGCGACGAGCTCGTGCTCCGCCGCGATCCAGTAGGGCTCGGTGTCGACGAGCGTCCCGTCCATGTCCCACAGGACCGCCTCGGGCAGCGCGGGGACCTCGGGACGGTCAGCAGAGCGCTGACCTGCGGAAGTGCTGTCGGAACGAGAAGGCAAAGCGGTCTCCATCACTGGTCGTGCGTCGAACCCTGCACCGTCGACCCTAACCGCACGGCGGTGCCGCCGGGCCGCGCCGCAGGTCGGGGAGGACGTGCCCGTCGGGGCCCGTGCCAGTCCGTCCCGCTCAGGAACGCCACGGCTCCCGACGCGGTTCGCTCTCCCGCCTCTGGGCGGGTGCCGGTGCGCGACGCCGGCTTCTGGCGACCCTGCTCCCGAACTCATACGCCGGTCGACAGAAGCGTGAGGCTTCCCTAGGCTGCTGAGCGCCCGCCACCGCCGTCGGGCCCGACGAAGGAGTCGCCATGTCCGCACCCCCCGTCCGCCGCCCGCTCGCGCTCACCCTCACCGGGGTGCTCCTGCTCGCCGGGACAGCGCTCCCCGCGAGCGCCGCCGTCCCCGACCCCGTGGTGACCGGACCGGTGCCCGCGACGACGGCGCCCGGCGACCCCGCGCACGGGTACCCCTTCCTCGCGACGGACGACGACCTCGCCGCGCACGGCTACGTCGAGGAGGAGTTCTTCGTCGAGGGCGAGGCGACCCGCTACCAGGCGGACGGCGTCACGGACGCGACGGTCCTCAGCACCGGGCACGCGTTCCGCACGCGCGTCGTGGTGCGCCGGCCCGTCGACCCCGCGACGTTCAACGGCACGGTGATCGCCGAGTGGTACAACGTCTCGAACCAGTGGGACCAGGAGGTCGACTGGTTCCAGACGCACGAGCACCTCGTGCGCGAGGGCTACGCATGGGTCGGGGTGTCGGCGCAGCGCGCGGGCGTGCACTCCCCCACCGGCCTGCGGGCCTGGAGCCCGGAGCGCTACGGCACGCTCGACCTCACCGACGGCGGCACCGTGACCGACGACACCCTCTCGTGGGACGTCTTCAGCCAGGCCGTGGCCGCGGTGCGGGACCCCGCGGGCACGGCGCCGCTCGGGCCGCTCGAGGCGGATCGCGTCGTCGCGACCGGGCACTCGCAGTCGGCGGGGCGGCTGTGGTCCTACGTGAACTCCGTCGACCCGCTCGCGGGGGTGGTCGACGCCGTCGTGCTGCACGGCGGGGGCGGCCTGCTGCGCGACGACCTCGAGACGCCGGTGTTCAAGATCAACAGCGAGACGGACGTCGCGATCGACCTCCTCGGGGCCGCGCAGCGCCAGCCGGACACCGACCTGCGGCGCACGTGGGAGGTCGCGGGCGCGTCGCACGGCGACTGGAAGCTCATCACCGACTACGGGCGGCTGCGGATCCGCGACATCGGCTCCGCGCCCGGTGGTTACCCCGGGACGCCGCAGACCTGCGAGGAGCCGTCCGGCTCCCGGGTACCTCAGCACCTCGTCCAGGCGTCGGTGTACGACCACGTGGCCGCGTGGGTCGCGGACGGGACGGCCCCGCCGTCGGCGGCGCCCATCACGCTGACCGACCAGACGCCGCGCCAGGTGGTGCGTGACGAGCGCGGCCTGGGCCTGGGCGGCGTCCGGCTCGCGCAGCAGGACGTCCCGACGCGGATCAACTCCGGCGCCAACGCGGGCCCGGGCTTCTGCTTCCTCGACGGCGGCTCCCGCCCGGTGGACGACGCCACCCTCGCGGCCTGGTACCCGGACGCCGAGGAGTACCGCGACGCCGTCGTCGCGTCGACCAGCGCCGCGGTCGAGGCGGGCTTCGTGGGTACCGACGTCGCGGCCGACCCCTCCTGGTACACCGACGTCGTCGACCTCGTCGACGAGCGCGTCACAGCGGGCACGGTCGCACCGGAGGTCGGGGCGCAGGTCCAGGACCGCATGCGGCACGCGCTGGAGGCCGCGGACCGGCGTGACTGGGACGCGGCGCAGATCCAGGTCCGGGAGGCGCTGTCCCTCGGCTCCACGGCGGTCGAGGACGCCGGCGCCGCGGCGAGCGTCGTGCGGTCGACCACGGCCGTGCTCGGCGTCCTCGCGCTGTCAGCCGCCCACGACGGCCCCGACGTCTCCGCGACCGCCGTCCCCCGGTGCCTGGCCGGGCGGGCTTACGTCGCGGTCCGCGCGACGAACGACGGCACGGCCCCCGTCGACGTCACGCTGAGCACGCCGTTCGGCGAGCGCACCGTGGCGGGCGTCGCACCCGGCGCGTCCGCGTACCAGTCGTTCTCGGCGCGCTCGGCTGCGCTCGACGCGGGCAGCGCGCGGGTGACGGCCACGGGAGACGGGCGTTCGTCGTCGGACGACGTCGCCTACCCGGCGCTGGACTGCGGCTGAGGCGGCTACGCCGGGCGCGAACCCGCCCCGACGCCGTCGGGCCCGGCCGCATAGGCTGGGGTGATGACCGAGAACGCGACCGAGGGCACCCGCCAGACCGTGATGATCGCGGCGTTCGAGGGCTGGAACGACGCCGGGAGCGCCGCCACGGCCGCCCTGCAGCACCTGCACGAGGTGTGGGGCGCCGAGGACGTCGACGAGCTGGACCCGGAGGAGTACCACGACTTCCAGGTGAACCGCCCGGTCGTCACGACGGACGACGACGGGCGCCGCGAGATCACGTGGCCCACGACGACGATCGCGTCGACGGTCCTCTCGCCGACGGGTCGGCGCGTGGTGCTCGTGCACGGCATCGAGCCGTCCATGCGCTGGCGCCGGTACTGCCGCGAGCTGCTCGACATCGCGGAGGAGCACGGCGTGCGCACGGTCGTCACCCTCGGGGCGCTGCTCGCCGACGTGCCGCACACGCGGCCGATCCCCATGACGGCGACGTCGGAGAGCGTGGGCCTGCAGGCCGTGCTCGACGTCGAGCCGAGCACGTACGAGGGCCCGACGGGCATCGTCGGCGTGCTCCAGCACGCCGCGGCGGAGCGAGGGATGCAGTCGGTGTCGCTCTGGGCGGCCGTGCCGCACTACGTGGCGCACCCGCCGTCGCCCAAGGCGACGCTCGCGATCCTCGCGCGCATCGAGGAGCTGCTGTCCGAGCCGATCCCGCTGGGCGACCTGCCGGAGGACGCCGAGGCGTGGCAGCACGGCGTCGACGAGCTCGCGGCGGAGGACGCGGAGATCGCGGAGTACGTCCAGCAGCTCGAGGAGGCGAAGGACACGGCGGAGCTGCCCGAGGCGAGCGGCGAGGCCATCGCGCGCGAGTTCGAGCGCTACCTGCGCCGCCGCGACCGGGGCAACCCGGGCAAGGGCCCGACGGTCTGACGCACGCGCCGCCCGCGGGGCGGGTGCGTCAGCGCGCGGGGCGGCTCGTCAGAGCCGGACGCCCAGCAGCGCGTTCACCGCGCGTGCGACGACGCCCGGGGCGCCCTCCTCGTCGCGCGACGTGTCACGTCCGGGGCGCAGCGACTCCGCGGCCCAGGCGTCCACCGCGGCGAGCGCCGTCGGGGCGTCGAGGTCGTCGGCGAGCGCCGCGCGCACGGCCGCGAGCGTCGCGGTCGCGTCCGGGCCGCCGTTGCCGGACACGGCGTCGCGCCACGTCTCGAGACGTCGCGCGCCCGCGGGCAGGTCGTCGTCGGTCCACTCCCACTCACCGCGGTAGTGGTGGGCGAGCAGCGCGAGCCGGATCGCCATCGGGTCGACGCCCGTGGCCCGCAGGTTCGACACGAGCACGAGGTTGCCGCGCGACTTGCTCATCTTCTCGCCCTCGTACGCGACGAGGCCGGCGTGCACGTGCGCGCGGGGCGCACCGCCGCCGGTGAGCATGCGGTCGTGCGACGACGACATCTCGTGGTGCGGGAACAGCAGGTCCGCTCCCCCGCCCTGCACGTCGAACGGCAGGCCGAGCCCGTCGCGCGAGATGACCGCGCACTCCACGTGCCAGCCGGGCCGGCCGGTGCCGAGCGCGCCGCCGTCCCACGCGGGCTCGCCCGGCCGCTCGCGGCGCCACAGCAGCGGGTCGAGCACGTCCTTCTTGCCCTCGCGGTCGGGGTCGCCGCCGCGCTCGGCGAAGAGGTGCTCCATGACGTCGCGCGCGAGGCGCGAGACCGACCCGAACGCGCGGTCGGCCGAGAGGTCGGCGTACACGTCGCCCAGGCCGGGGTCGGTACCGCCCGCACCGGGCTCGACCGGGACGCGGTACGCGAGGCCCGCGTCGAGGAGCTGGGTCACCGCGTCGACGACGGCGGGGATCGTCTCCACCGCGCCCTCGTAGACGTCGGGCGGGACGACGCCGAGCGCCGTCATGTCCTCGGCGAACAGCGCGGTCTGCTCGACGGCGAGCGCGCGCCAGTCGACGCCGGTCGCGGCGGCGCGCTCCAGCAGGGGGTCGTCGACGTCGGTGACGTTCGACGCGTACCGCACGCGGTGCCCCGCGTCCGTCCACGCGCGCACGAGCAGGTCGAACGCGACGTAGGTCGCGGCGTGACCGATGTGCGTCGCGTCGTAGGGCGTGATGCCGCACACGTACAGGGTGGCGTCCTCGCCCGCGGCGGCGACGACGAGCTCACGGGTCGACGAGTCGTGCACCCGGACCGGGAGGCCTCGTCCGGGGAGCTCGGGGATCTGCGGGGCGGGCCAGCTGTGCACGCGTCAACCTTAGCCGTCGGGGCGCGGGCGTCGGACCGCCGTCCGGCACGCGGGCCGCGCGCGAGGCCGTGCCGGACGGCGACCGGGCAGGTCCGTGCGAGGCGCGGGACAATGCGGACGTGACGAACCCCACCGAGCCGCGGACGAGCGCGCCGCCCGACGGCGCACCCGCACCGGCGTCCCGACGACCGACCGTGCGCGCCGTCGCGGCGTGGACGGTCGCGCCCGGGGCGGACGGCGTGCACCCGGCCGACCCTGCCGCCCTGGCGGCGGCCGGCGCCCCGGCCCCCGGCTCCCCCACGACGGACGCCCGCCCGGGCGACGACACCGCCGCGGGCGGCCAGGACGACCGGCGCGCGGCCAGTGCCACGGTGACGTGGGCGCGCCTGGAGGACCTCGACGCGGTGCTCGACGCCGCCGCGCAGGTCGCGTCCGGGTCCGGCCCGACGTGGCGGGGCCTCGCGCGGCGCGACGGTCACCCCCTGGCTCACGTGCACCGCGTCGCGGCGGACTGGCTCCTCCTGGTGACGCCGACGGCGTGGTTCACCGAGGCGGACCGCCAGGTGCACACGGGCCAGTTCGCCGCGCTCCTCGGTCCGGGGCTCGTCCTCACGGCCGAGGAGGGCGACGCGGACGTGCACGCGCTCATGCTCGACAAGCTCGGCGCGCCCGGCGACCCCCACGGCTCGCCCGTCCAGCGGATCGTCTCGGCCGCCGTGCTGGCGATCGTCGGCGGCGCCTCGGACGTCGAGCTGGGCCTGGGCGACGCCGTCGCCGACACCGAGCGCGTGGTGTTCGACCAGCAGCGCGAGGACCCGGTCGAGCGCATCTACGACCTCAAGCGCGAGATCACCGAGGCAAGGCGCGCCCTCATGCCCGTCACGGCGGAGCTGCCCGAGCTCCTCGACCCCGACGTCCCCGACCACCTCGGGGTGAACCGGCGCATCCTCGAGCGCGTCGTGACGACGGTGGAGCGGATCGACCGGCACCTCGAGGCGCACGACGACCTGCTCTCGGACATGCTCCAGGTCCACATGACCCAGGTCTCGGTGCGTCAGAACGAGGACATGCGCAAGATCTCGGCGTGGGCGGCGATCCTCGTGTACCCGACGATCGTCGCGGGCGTGTACGGGATGAACTTCCGCACCATGCCGGAGCTGCACTGGGCGTTCGGCTACCCCTTCGCGCTCGCCCTCATGGCGGGCGGCTGCGTCGTGCTCTACCGCGTCTTCAAGCGCGCCGGCTGGCTCTGAACCGGTCGGCGGCACGGGGCGCGCCGCCGCGACGGCCAGGTCGTCTGCCGGCGCGGCTCACGGGGTCGAGACGGTCGTCCCGCCCGGCTCCAGCACGCCGACGAGCAGGAGCAGCACGACGAGCGCCGCGAGCGCGAGACGGTAGACCACGAACGGCGTGTAGCTGAAGGTCGAGACGATCTTGAGGAACGCGATGATGACGAAGTACCCGACGACGAACGCGACGAGCGTCGCGATGAGGGTCGCCCCGGCGCCGGGGGCCCCGGGCGCCGGCTCGTCCGCGGACTTGAAGAGCTGGTAGAAGCCCGAGCCCATGACGGCGGGGATCGCGAGGAGGAACGAGTAGCGTGCCGCCGCCTCGCGCGTGAAGCCCATGAGCAGGCCCGCGGTGATCGTGCCGCCCGAGCGCGAGACGCCCGGGACGAGCGCGAGCGCCTGGGCGAACCCGAACGCGACCGCCTGCCCGGCCGAGAGCTCGCGCAGCGTGCGGCGCTTGGCGCCGACCCGGTCGGCCCAGCCGAGCAGCAGCGCGAACACGGCGAGCATGAGGGCCGTGAGGTAGAGGTTGCGGAACGTGTTCTCGATCGCGTCCTGGAACAGCAGGCCGAGCAGCACGATGGGCACGGAGCCGAGCGCGATGTACCAGGCCATCGCCGCGTCGTGGTCGTGCCGGCCGAGCCGCGCCCGCCAGTCCGTGCCGTGGTCGCCGCGCACGGATCGCCACCAGGCGGCGCAGATGCGCGCGATGTCCCGACGGAAGTAGAGCAGCACCGCCGTCTCGGTCCCGATCTGCGTGATCGCCGTGAAGGCGGCGCCCGGGTCCTGCGACCCGATCAGCTCGCCGACGATGCGCAGGTGGGCGCTCGACGAGATCGGGAGGAACTCGGTCAGGCCCTGGACGAGGCCGAGGAGGACGGCTTCCCACGCGTTCACGAGCGGTCACGATACCCGCTCGGGCGCGCGGCGGGGCGCGCGCGTGACGCCCCGCCGCCGAGCGGGTGAACCTGGGCCGACCCGGTCCCCGACCGCGCGCCCCGACGGTCGCCCGCAGTCCCCCGCCGGTACCCTCGGCAACCATGGAGAACCGCCACCTCGGCAGCACCGGCCTGCGCGTGTCCGAGCTCGGGCTCGGCACCATGACGTGGGCCCGGGACACGGACGAGCTCGACGCGGCCGAGCAGCTGCGGGACTTCGTCGACGCCGGCGGCACCCTCGTCGACACGGCCGCCTCCTACGCCGACGGCGACGCCGAGTCGCTCCTCGGGTCGCTCCTCGGCGCGAAGGTCGACCGGCGCGACGTCCTGCTGTGCACCAAGGCGGGGGTGCGCCACACGCCCTCCGGCCCGGTCGTCGACGCGTCCCGCGGCGCGCTCCTCGACTCGCTCGACGACTCGCTCGCGCGCCTGGGCACCGACCACGTCGACCTGTTCCTCGTGCACGCCCCCGACCCGCGCACGCCGTTCACCGAGACGCTGTCCGCGCTGCGCCACGCGGTGACGTCCGGGCGCGCGCGCTACGTCGGGCTGTCGAACCACCCGGCGTGGGCGACCGCGCGTGCCGCGACCCTGCTCGGCGGGACCGACGACGTCGGCCTCGCCGCCGTCCAGCTCGAGTACTCGCTGCTCCAGCGCGGCGCCGAGCGCGAGGTCGTCCCGGCCGCCGAGTCGCTCGGCCTCGGCCTGCTCGCGTGGTCGCCGCTCGGGCGCGGCGTCCTCACCGGCAAGTACCGGCGCTCGCTCCCCGCCGACTCGCGCGGCGCGTCGCCGCACCTCGCCGGGTTCGTCGAGCCCTACCTCGACCAGGCGTCGTCGGGGATCGTCGAGGCCGTCGTCACCGCCGCGGAGGGCCTGGGCCGAGCGCCGCTCGACGTCGCGCTGTCCTGGCTCCTGGGGCGCCCCGCCGTCGCGAGCGCGGTGGTCGGTGCGCGCACCCCGGCGCAGCTGCGCACGTCGCTCGCCGCGACCGACCTCGTGCTGCCCGACGCGGTGCGTGCGGCGCTCGACGACGTGAGCGCGCTCGACGTCGGCTACCCCGAGCGGTGGTGACCCCGCCCGGCTCTCGAAGGTCTAGGGCCGCTCAGCGCGCGCCGTCGGTCTCGAGCTCGCCGGACAGGACGTCGTCCTCGAGCGTGTCGTCGAGGTCGTCGTCGAGCGCGTCCTCGTCCTCCTCCGCGTCGTCGTCCTCGTCGTCCTCGTCGTCGTCCTCCTCCGCGAGGTAGAACGGCGTCGCCTCCCCGTGCACCTGCCCCAGCGCCTCGTCGTACACCTCGAAGGCGTCCCCGAGGACGTAGTAGGCGTCGTCGACCGCGGGGTCGTCCTCCCCGCGACGTGCGGCGACGGCGTTGTAGTGGGCTTCGAGCGCGGCGATGAACCGGTCGAGCGCGGCACGCGGGTCAGCGGTCATACCCTGACCGTAGCGCCGAGAGGGGCACAATGGCACTCGTTGGCCGGGTCGGTCCCACGACCCGGCCCGCGACCGAGTCAGGCGAGAGAGGACGGTGGCACGTGGAGGAGAGGCCGACGTCACGCCGGAGGTCCGGATGGGCCGCGCACGGCGGGCAGTACGAGTACCGCGTCCTGACGATCGACCGCTCCACGAGCCGGTCGGACGCGAGCAGGCTCCTCACCGACGAGGCGGAGTACGGGCGCTGGGAGCTGGCCCGCACGCGGCTGTACGTCGGGGGCGAGCGCCGCGTCTGGCTGCGGCGCAAGATCATCCGGGTCAGCTCCACCCTGTGAGCACGGGATCCCGTGAGCACGATCCGGTGGGCACAGCCGGGTGAGCGGCGAGAACGAGGAGGCGCGGGACGTCTTCACGAAGTCGCGCGCCGAGGCCCCGGCGGGGTTCTTCCGGTGCGAGGCCGCCGGGCTGGCGTGGCTCGACGTCCCCGGCGGCCCCCGCGTCGCCCGGGTGCTCGACGTCGGCCCCGACCACCTGGACCTGGAGCGCGTCCCGACGACGGCGCCGACCCGCGAGGCGGCCCGGTCGTTCGGGCGGGCGCTCGCCGTCGTGCACGACGCCGGGGCGCCGACCTGGGGCGCGGCCCCGCCCGGGTGGTCGGGCGAGGCGTTCTTCGGCCCGCTCGACGACCCGCTGCCGCTGCCCACGGGGGCGTGGCCGGACTGGCCGACGTTCTACGCCGAGGCGCGCCTCCTGCCGGTCGCGCGGCAGGGCCGCGACCGGGGCGCGCTCGACGCCGAGGACGCGCGGCTGCTCGAGCGCCTCGCCGAGCGCCTGCCCGACCTCGCCCGCCCCGCGCTCGACGACGCGCCCGCGCGCGTGCACGGTGACCTGTGGTCGGGCAACGTGCTGTGGGCACCCCGCCGTCCCGGTCCCGGGGGTGGGCCCGACCACGGCACGTCCGGCGCCGTCGAGGCGGTGCTCATCGACCCGGCCGCGCACGGCGGGCACCGCGAGGCCGACCTCGCGATGCTCGCGCTGTTCGGCGCGCCGTTCCTCGACGAGGTCCTCGCCGGGTACGACGCCGCGCACCCGCTCGCGCGCGGGTGGCGCCACCGCGTCGCGCTGCACCAGGTGTACCCGGTCGCGGTGCACGCGGTGCTGTTCGGCGGCGGCTACCGCGCGCAGCTGCGCTCCTCCGTCCGGGCGCTGCTCGGCGAGACCTGACCGCGCGACGCCCGCCGGTCAGCAGGTGCGCAGCAGCCGGTCCAGGACGCGCACGCCGAACCGCAGCGAGTCCACGGGCACGCGCTCGTCGACGCCGTGGAACATGCCGGCGAAGTCGAGGTCCGCGGGCAGGCGCAGCGGGGCGAAGCCGTAGCCCGTGATCCCGAGCCGGGCCAGCGACTTGTTGTCCGTGCCGCCGGACAGCGTGTACGGCAGCACCGTCGCCTCCGGGTCCTCCGCGAGCAGCGAGTCGACCATCGCGTCCACGAGGTCGCCCTCGAACGGCACCTCGAGCGCGATGTCGCGGTGGATCTCCTCGACCCGCACGTGCTCGCCCGCGAGCGCGCGGAGCGTCGCGAAGCCGTCGTCCTCGTGGCCCGGCAGGAGGCGCGCGTCGATCGCCGCCTCGGCACGTCCGGGGACGACGTTCGCCTTGTAGCCCGCGGAGAGCTGCGTCGGGTTGGACGTGTGCCGCACCGTGGCGCCGACGAACCGCGACGCCGGGCCGAGCGCGGCCACGAGGGCCTCGATCGACCGGGAGTCCTCGGGGTCGTAGCGCAGGCCCGTGAGGTCCGCGACGCCGCGCAGCAGCTTGTCGACCGTCGGCGTGAGCGTGTTCGGCCAGTGGTGCGTCCCGATGCGCGCGACCGCCTCGGCGAGCCGCGTCACCGCGTTGTCGTCGTTCACCTGCGACCCGTGCCCGGCGCGCCCCTCCGCGACGAGGCGCAGCCAGGCGATGCCCTTCTCCGCCGTCTGGAGCAGGTAGGCGCGCCGGCCCCCGACCTCCACCGAGAACCCGCCGACCTCGCTGATCGCCTCGGTCGCGCCCTCGAACAGCTCGGGCCGGTGGTCGACGGCGTAGCGCGCCCCGTAGGCGCCGCCCGCCTCCTCGTCCGCGAAGAACGCGACGACGACGTCGCGCGCGGGCTTGCGGCCCTCGCGCGCCATCTGGCGCACGACCGCGAGGATCATCGCGTCCATGTCCTTCATGTCGACGGCGCCGCGCCCCCACAGCAGGCCGTCGATCTCCTCGCCCGCGAACGGGTCCACCGACCAGTCGTCCGCCTGCGCGGGGACGACGTCGAGGTGACCGTGGAGCACGAGCGCCGGGCGCGTGGGATCCGCGCCCTCGAGCCGCACGACGACGCTCGCTCTGCCGGGCTCCGACTCGAACAGCTCCGGGTCGAGGCCGACCTCGTGCAGCAGCCCCATGACGTACTCCGCGGCGGCGCGCTCCCCCGGGCCCGACCCGTCGCCGAAGTTCGACGTGTCGATCCGGAGCAGCTCGCGGCAGATCCGCACGACCTCGTCCTCGGCGCGCGGCACCGCGCCGGCGGTCGCGTCGGTCGCCGCAGGGGCGCTGGCCAGGGAGTCCGGGTGCGGAGCGGTCATGGCCACACGCTACCCGCCGCCGTCGAGCCGACCGACCGCCGGCTTCCCCGGAGCCGGCGGTCAGTGGCCGCCGTGGGAGTCCGCGGCGAGGCTGCGGGGGCCGGTGCCGTCGCCCGGGAGCGCGTCGGTGTCGTGGTCGGGGTGGGTGCCCCCGGGGACGTCGATGCGGGACGGCGCCTGCTCGCCCGGGGCGACGACGACGAGCTGGCCCATCATCCCGCGGTCCTCGTGCGTGAGCAGGTGGCAGTGGAACATGTACGGGGTCGTCGGGTCGGTCGCCCCCTCGGCGGCGTCGAACCGCACGAGGAGCCGCGTCACGCGCCCCGGCTGGACGTAGACCGTGTCCTGCCATCCGGCGAGGTCGGGCCCGGGCGGTTCGCCCGCGACGTCGAGGACGCGGAACCGGACGTCGTGGACGTGGAAGTTGTGCGGGGTGTCGTCGAGGCCCGTGACCTCCCAGACCTCGGTCTCGCCGACCGTGACGACCTCGTCGACGCGGGTCATGTCCATGGACCGGCCGTTGATCGCGCTCCCGGAGAGCTCGAAGCGCCGGGTGCGGACGGCGTCGGACTCGTCGAGCGCGTCCGCGGGGTCCGTCGCCCCGAGGGTGGCGGGGACGTCCGGGCTCGGCACGAGCGTGGCGGCCGCACGCAGCTCGAGGAGGTCG
Source organism: Cellulosimicrobium sp. 4261 (assembly GCF_040546915.1). NCBI lineage: Bacteria > Bacillati > Actinomycetota > Actinomycetes > Micrococcales > Promicromonosporaceae > Cellulosimicrobium > Cellulosimicrobium sp. 4261. The sequence continues at coordinate 103,474 of NZ_JBEPOQ010000002.1, read as the reverse complement.
AACGTGTCGTCCCCGCCGGAGAAGCGCTCGAACACGGGGTTGACGCCGAGGTCGGGCGGGAAGCTGCGCAGGACCGCGCGCTGCCCGGGCGCCATGGTCACGACGACCTCGGCGCGGTCGCCGGGCGAGAGCCGGACCCGCTCGACGGTCTGCGGTGCGGCGAGCAGGCCGCCGTCGGTCCCGACGAGGCGGACCGTCCCGCCGTCGGCGAGCCCGACGTCGTACACGCGCGAGTCGGAGCCGTTGAGCAGCCGGAGCCGGACGCGCTCGGTCGTGACGTCGAGGTACGGGCCGGGCGTGCCGTTGACCAGGATCGTGTCGCCCAGCGTGCCGACCGGCGACAGGAACGACACCGCGTCGTCGAGCCGGCCGTCGGCGTGGAAGCGCTTGTCCTGGAGGATCACCGGGACGTCGTCGACGCCGTACTCGTGCGGCAGGTCCGCAGCCGGCCCGTCGGCGGCGGCAGGGTCGTCGAGCAGGAACATCCCCGCGAGCCCGCGGTACACCTGGTCCGCCGTCTGCCCGTGGAGGTGCGGGTGGTACCAGAGCGTCGCGGCGGGCTGGTCGACCGTCCAGGTGGGCGACCACGTCTCGCCGGGCTCGACCATCTGGTGGGGGCCGCCGTCCATCGCGGGCGGCAGGTGCATGCCGTGCCAGTGGAGCGTCGTCGTCTCGTCGAGCGCGTTCGTCACGTCGACGCGCACCCGCTCGCCGCGCGCGGCACGCAGCGTCGGCCCGAGGTGGTCGCCGTTCAGCCCGATCGTCGGTGTGGGCGCGGACGCGCCGAGGTCCGCGACGCCCGCGCGCGCCTCGAGCGCGAAGACGCGCACGCCGTCCTCCACGCGCGACTCCGCGAGGGGCGGGACGGCGAGCGGCCGCGTGAACGCCACCGCGCCGGCCGTGCTCGTCGCGGCGCGCGCCCAGGCGACGCCGAGGACGGCGACGATCGTCCCGACGAGCACGAGCGCGCCCAGGCCGAGCACGAGCACGACCCGCCGCACGCGGTGCGGCGGGCCTGCGGCCGGGACGACGGCGGGCGGGACGGTCGGCGAGGTCGGCATGGTGGCTGCGCTCCAGGGTGCGGACGACGGCCTCCGTGGACCGGGGCCGGAGGCGGCCCGGGCGAGGGCCGCCTCCTCGACGCTAGGAAGGCGGAGGGCGCCGGGCGTCGGCCGTGCGGCGTACGCGCGCCCGGAGTGGACCCTGAGCGGGGCCCAGGGAGGCTCAGGGGCCTCCCCGGGCCCCGGCTCAGGCGTCGAGGCCGCGGCGCGCGAGGAGCGGCGCGATCTCGGCGTCGCGTCCGCGCAGCTCGCGGAACGACCGCAGCGGGTCCTGCGAGCCGCCGCGCGCGAGCAGCACGCGGCGGAAGCGCTCGCCGTTCTCGCGCGACAGGCCGCCGTTCTCGCGGTACCACTCGACCGTGTCGGCGTCGAGGACCTCGGACCAGATGTACGAGTAGTACCCGGCCGCGTACCCGCCCCCGAACACGTGGTTGTAGTACGTGGTGCGGTAGCGCGGCGGGACGGGCGCGAACGCGACGCCCGCCGCCTCGAGCGCGGCGGCCTCGAACGGCACGACGTCCGCCTCCGACGCCGGGACGCCGTCGGGCCCGACCTGGTGCCAGGCCTGGTCGAGCAGCGCCGCCGCGAGGTACTCGGTCGTGCCGAAGCCCTCGTTGAACTGCCGCGAGGCGAGCATCGTGTCGACCCACTCGGCGGGCATCGGCTCGCCCGTGACGTGGTGCACCGCGTAGGAGCGCAGGACCGACGGCTCCCACGCCCACATCTCGTTGACCTGCGACGGGTACTCGACGAAGTCGCGCGGCACCTCCGTGCCGGACTGCGACGGGTAGCGCACGTCGGAGAACAGGCCGTGCAACGCGTGCCCGAACTCGTGGAAGAGCGTGATGACCTCGTCCCACCCGAGCAGCGTGGGCTGGCCGGCCGGCGGCTTGACGATGTTGAGGTTGTTCACGACGACCGGCTTCTGGCCGAGCAGGTGGTTCTGGTCGACGAGGTTGTTCATCCAGGCGCCGCCGCGCTTGGACTCGCGCGTGTACCAGTCGGCGAGGAACAGGCCCATCCCCTGGCCAGGCTCCCCCGGCGTCTCGGCGTCGAAGACCTCGAAGACGCGCACGTCCGGGTGGTAGCCGACGAGGTCGTGGCGCTCGGCGAAGGAGATGCCGAACAGGCGGTTCGCGGCCAGGAACACGCCGTCGTGCACGACGCGCTCGAGCTCGAGGTACGGGCGCAGCAGGGCGTCGTCGAGCGCGTAGCGGTCCTTGCGCACGCGCTCGGCGTAGAACGACCAGTCGGACGCGCGCAGCGTCGCGCCCGGCTCGTCGGCCCGCAGCGCCGCCTCGAGGTCGGCCGCCTCGCGGCGCGCGTTCGCGACGGCGGCGGGAGCGAGCCGCGCGAGCATCGCGTTCACGGCCTCGGTCGTCTTCGCGGTCGCGTCCTCCGCGACGTACGCGGCGTGGTGCTCGTAGCCGAGCAGGCGCGCGCGCTCGGCCCGCAGGCGCACGGTCTCGAGCACGATCTCGCGCGTGTCGTGGTCGTCACCGGTCGCACCGCGCGACTCCGACGCCTGCTGCACGCGCTCGCGCACGTCCCGGCGCGAGAGCGAGGCGAGGACGCCCTGCTGGGTGGGGAGCTGCATCTCCAGCAGCCACGCGCCCTCGTGCCCGCGCGCGGAGGCGGCCGCCGCCGCGCCCGCGACGGCGTCCTCGGCGAGCCCGTCGAGCTCGGAGCGGTCCGTGACGAGCACGCTCGCGGCGTTCGCGCCCGCGAGCAGCTTGCGCCCGAACGCGGCCTCGAGCGTGGTCAGGCGGCCGTTCAGCGCGCGCAGGCGCTCCTGCTGCTCGGCGTCGAGCTCGACGCCCGAGCGGCGGAACCTGACGAGCAGCGTGCGGAGCAGCCACGCGGCGTCGGGCTCGAGGGTCTGCTCGCCGGCGTCCACCGCGTCCTGGAGCGCGCGGGCGCGCGCGTACAGGCGGGCGTCCATGTAGATCGCGTCGTGGTGGGCCGCGAGCTCGGGCGCGAACTCCTCCTCGATCTGCTCCAGGCCCGGCGTCGCGTCGGCCGACAGCTGGTTGTAGAACGCGTTGAGCACGCGCGCGAGGTCACGACCCGACCGCTCGAGCGCCTCGAGCACGCTCGCGACCGTGGGCGGCGCGTCGTCGGTCGCGATCTCCTCGATCGCCGCGCGCTGCGCCGCCGTCGCGGCCCGCAGCGCCGAGAGGTAGTGCTCCTCGCGGATCGCGTCGTAGTCGGGCAGCTCGTACGGCAGCACGGACGGCGTCGCGAACGGGTTGGCGGGGTCGAGGTCGAGAAGGGCCGGCGCGGTGGTAGGCGCGGGCGCGTCGGCGCGCGTCGTGGGCTCGGAGGTCATGGTGCCCATCTTGACCCCGCGGGCGGGCGCGACGGAAACGGATACCCCGCCGCCCGGGAGCACGACGGCGGTGCGTCGTCAGGCCGCGCGGCCCGACGGCGGCGCGTCCGCCGGCCACGGGTCGACCGGCTCGCGCGGGTCGTCGGGCAGGAGCGTGCCGACCCAGGCGTCCCGTCGCTCGCCGCGCTGCAGCGCGAAGCCGCGCACCGTTCCCTCGACCCGGAAGCCGAGGCGCCACGCCGTCCGGCGCGAGGGCCAGTTGCCGACGTACGCCTGCCAGAAGAGCCGCGCGAGGCCCGCGCCCTCGGGGTCGAACGCCCAGTCGACGACGAGGCGGCCCGCCGCCGTCATGAGGCCGCGGCCCCGGGCCTCCGGAGCGGTCCAGTAGCCGATCTCGGCCGACCGTCGGCCCTCGGGCGCGTCGTCGAGGCTCAGGCCGATCATGCCGAGGAGAGGACCGACGCCGTCCGGGCCGGGGATGCCCGAGCGGCCCGCGCTCTCGCGCACGCCCCACGTCAGGACGCCCCCGCGCTCCCACCCGGGGCCGACGTGCTCCTCGACGAACTGCACCGCGTCCGTGCGCGCGTACGGCGACGGCACGACCGTCCACGCGGCGACCTCCGGGTCCTGGCACGCGGCCGTGATCGCGTCGACGTCGTCGAGGGTCGGGGTGGACAGGTGGACGCGGCCGTCGTCGAGGGCGAAGGGGTGCACCCGCCCGAGCCTGGCACGCCGTGCGACGCGACGTCACCCGGAATCCGGGACGTCGCCGTCCTGGGGCGCCACCGCACCCTCCCTCGTCCTCGTGGCCCGGGTGACGTCAGGGGCGCAGGGCGTCCTCCACGGGCGTCCACGGCAGGTCGTGCGCGGCGGCCACCGCCTCGTTGAGGAGGGCACCGCGGTGGGTGGACGCCCCCGACCGCAGGAGCGGGACGTCCCGCACCGCGTCGACCCCGCCGTCCGCGAGCGCCGCCAGGTACGGGAGCGTCGCGCTGGTCAGGGCGAGGGTGCTCGTCACGGGGACGGCACCGGGCATGTTGGCGACGCAGTAGAACGTCGTGCCGTGGACGGCGAACGTCGGGTCGTCGTGCGTCGTGGGCCGTGATCCCTCGAAGCACCCGCCCTGGTCGACGGCGACGTCCACGAGCACGGCGCCGGGCCGCATCCGCGCGACGAGGTCGTCCGTGACGAGGCGCGGGGCGCGCGCCCCGGCGACGAGCACGGCGCCGACGACGAGGTCGGCCTCGAGCACCTCGCGCTCGATCGCGTACGCGCTCGACACGACGGTGCGCACGTGCCCCGAGAACTCCTGGTCGACGGCGCGCAGCACGGGGAGCGCGAGGTCGACGACCGTGACCTCGGCCCGCGTGCCCACGGCGATCTCGGCGGCGTGACGCCCCGCGGTGCCGCCCCCGAGCACGACGACCCGGCCGGGCCGCGTCCCCGGCACGCCACCGAGCAGGACGCCCCGACCACCCGCCGGTCGTTGGAGGAGCCATGCGCCCACCTGGGTCGCCATGCGTCCGGCGACCTCGCTCATGGGCGCCAGGAGCGGGAGGGTGCCGTCCGCGGCCTGCGCGGTCTCGTAGGCGACGGCGGTGGTGCCGGCGTCGAGCAGGGCGCGCGTGCAGGCCTCGTCGGCGGCGAGGTGGAGGTACGCGAACAGCAGGAGGTCGTCGCGCAGGAAGCGGTGCTCGCTCGCGACCGGCTCCTTGACCTTGCACACGAGCTCCGCCTCGCCCCAGACCTCCTCGGCGGTGGGCACGATGCGCGCGCCCGCGCTCTCGAACTCCGCGTCGGGCAGGTGGGAGCCGGTCCCGGCCCCGGACTGGACGAGCACGTCGTGCCCGGCCCGCACGAGGTGGTGGGCGCCGGCGGGGGTGAGCGCGACGCGGTCCTCGTGGTTCTTGACCTCGGTGGGTATCCCGATCCTCATGGTCCAGTGTGGCCGCAGGCGGCCGCCGTGCGCAGAGTGGCAGGATCTTGTTCCTGCGTGTCCTGGCTGCCACTCGTGCCGCCTCGGCGTCGTTGCCAGGGTGGGGCGCGTGGACCCGACGACCTCCCGCACGACGACCCGACCCGACCTGCCGGGCCGCCCGGCCGCCCCTCCCGGACCGGGCCGTCCCCCCGGACCCCTCGCACCGGCACCGGCACCGGCACCGGCACCGGCACCGGCGGGCACGCTGGGCCTCGCACGCGGCAGCGCGCTCTACGTCGCGAGCGTGCTCGGCACCGGCGTCCTCGCGCTGCCAGGGCTCGCGACCCGCGTCGCCGGGCCCGCGTCCGTGCTCGCCGTCGCCCTCGTCCTCCTCGCGAGCGTGCCGCTCGCGGGGACGTTCGCCGCGCTCGCGGCGCGGCACCCGGACCGGGGCGGTGTCGCGAGCGCGGTGCGCGCGGCGCTCGGCCCGACGGCGGCCCGCGCCACCGGGTACTGGTTCTACCTCGGCGTGTGCGCAGGCGTCCCCGTCGTCGCGGTGCTGGGCGCCGAGTACGTCGTCGCCGTCGTCGGGGCGGACCGCGGGGTCGTCCCCGTCGTGGCGGTCGCGCTCGTCGTCGTGCCCGCGCTCGCGGTGGGCCTCGGCGTGCGCGTGGCGGGCGCCGTCCAGCTCGGCCTGACGACGCTCCTGCTCGCGGCGGTCGTCGTGGTGGTCGCCGCTGCGGCGCCGGCCGCGCGCGCCGAGCGCTTCACGCCGTTCCTCAGCGAGGGGTGGTCCGGCGTGGGCTCGGCCGTGAGCCTGTTCGTGTGGGCGTTCGCCGGGTGGGAGGTCGGTACGCACGTCTCGGCCGACTTCCGCGACCCCCGGCGCACGATCCCCGCCGCGACGGGCGTGGCGCTCGTGGTGGTGGGCGTCGCCTACCTCGCGCTCCAGGTCACGACGGTCGGGGTGCTCGGGACGGGCGCGGGGACGGGGACGGTCGCGCTCCTGGACCTCGCGCGCGTCGGCGCCCCCGCCGCGGGTCCGGTGCTCGTGGGGGTCGTCGCCGCGGTCGTCACGTCCGGCGTGCTCACCGCGTACCTCGCCGCGTTCGCGAACCTCGGGCAGGCGCTCGCCCGCGACGGGGACCTCCCCCGTCCCCTGGCCGCACTCTCGGGCCGTGCGGGCGTCCCGCGTCGCGCGCTGGCCGTCACGCTGGGGCTGGCGACGGGCTACCTCGCCGTGCTCGTCGCGACGGGGCTCGACCTCGAGCCGTTCGTGCGCGTCCACACGAGCAGCATGGTGGCCGTCTACGCCCTGGGCATGGTGGCGGCGCTGCACCTGCTCCCCCGGCGCTCTCCCGGCTGGTGGCTCGCTGCGGTCGCGGCCGTCCTCACGGGCGTGCTGCTGCTCCTCGCCGGTGCGTCGCTCGTGGCGCCGGCGCTGCTCGCCGCCGCCGCGGCCGTCGTGATGCTCGTCCGGCGCCGGGCCGCGCGCCGACCCTCGGACGCCCGGGTCCGAGGCCGGTGACGGCGTCGCCCGGGAGTCACCCGGGCGGCCCGTTCCCCGGGCGCGCGCTCTCCGCTACGGTCGACGCCATGCCCACGTGGACGGACCCCGGCCCGGTGGAGTTCGACGCCGAGGTGGTCGCCGCCGGGACACGGTCGGGAGCGTTCGTCGCGCTCCCCGTCGACGTCGTCGACCTGTTCGGGACGCGCGGCCGGGTCCCGGTGCTCGCCGCGGTCGACGACGTCGCGTACCACGCGTCGCTCGTCGCCTACGGCGGCCCGCACCTGCTCGCCGTGCTCCGCTCGGTGCGGGCGGCGACCGGCAAGGGGGTCGGGGACACCGTGCACGTCTCGGTCCGTCTCGACGACGGGGTCTCCGCCGTCCCGCGGTGACCGCGCCCCGAGCCCGCGCGGGCGGTCAGCTCGTCGCGCTCTCCGGGGGCGGCGTGACGCCCGGCCCGACGTCCCCGAGGGCGATCTCCTTCGCCGTCGGCAGCTCGTCCTCCATGGGTGGGTCCTTGTGCCGCAGGTGCGAGAACACCGACCACGCGACCGCGACGAGCGGCACCGACACGACGGCGCCGAGGATCCCGGCGAGCAGCGTGCCGGCCGTCACGGCGATCGCGACGACCACCGGGTGGAGCGACACCTGCTTGCCCATGACGAGCGGCTGCAGCACGTGGCCCTCGAACTGCCCGATGAGCGCGATGCCGATCGTCACGATGAGCGCGATGAGGAAGCCCTTGGCCGCGAGCGCGACGATCGCGGCGATGATCATCGCGAGCGGGGCGCCGATGATGGGGATGAAGGCCCCGATGAAGACGAGGACGGCGAGCGGGGCCGCGAGCGGGACGCCGAGGATCGCGAGGAAGACCCCCGCGAGGATGCCGTCGACGAGCGCGATGATCACCGTGCCGCGCGCGTAGCCGGAGAAGGTGTACCAGCCGGCGCCGCCCGCGATCTTCCAGCTGTCGCGCGAGCGCGACGGGAGCTGGTTGAGGAACCACGTCCACATGTCCTTGCCCCGGGCGAGGAAGAACACCGTGCAGAAGATCGCGAGCGCGATCGCCGCGAACGCCTCGAAGACCGACCCGGCGCTCGCCGCGGCCTGGCTCGCGATGTCACCACCGTGCTCCGTCAGCCACTGGCGGCCGTTGTCGATCCAGCCGTTGACGTCGTCCGCCGTGATCGTGACCGGCAGGGGCCCGTTCTCGAGGAAGTCGAAGATCTGCTCGATGCCCTGGTCGAACTGCTCCGCGAGGCTCTGCCACTGGCCTGCGACCGACGTGATGACGTAGGTCAGCAGACCCGCGAAGAAGAGCAGTGCCGTGAGGATCGCGAGCCCCGTGGCCAAGCCGCGCGGCATGATCCGGCCGTAGAAGTCGGTGACCGGCCGCAGGACCGACGTGATGACGAGCGCGAGGAAGACCGCCACGAACACGAGCTGCACCTGCGCCGTCGCGAAGAAGACGAGCGCGACCGCCGCGACGATCATGAGCAGGCGCCACGACCAGCCCGCGGTGGTGCGCAGCCAGGCGGGCACGGTCTCGTCGTACCCCACCACCGACGGGTTGCGACGCGCCCCGGCGACCTTGCGCGCCGCGCTCGACGCCCCGGCGAGGTGCTTGACCGACGCCGCCGAACGGTCGGAGCCGGACCCCGGTCGAGGTGTCGGTGCCGGGCCTGCTGCGGGTCGCTGCTCGTCCGTCACGCGTGCCTCCGTCGCGTCGTGGCCACCATCCGCCCAGTGTGCCCCAGGTCGCCCCCGCACGCCGGGCGCCGCGCGCGGCCTCGACAGAGGTCGCGGTCGAGGTCGCAGCCCTGGTCCGGGCCGTGACGGCGATGTGAGGACCACCCCCGAACCGTGCTATGTTTTTCCCCGCACCCGAACGGCGGAAACGCCGGGAAGGTCCACTCGTCCGGGTGGCGGAATGGCAGACGCGCTAGCTTGAGGTGCTAGTGCCCTTTATCGGGCGTGGGGGTTCAAGTCCCCCTCCGGACACCATGATCAAGGCCCCTGGCCTGCGGAGACGCAGACCGGGGGCCTTCGTCGTGCTCCCCGGCCCGTGCGAGCGGTGCGTCACCGTCCCGCGGGGAGGACGACGTCCTCACCCGTGGTGACGACCGTCACGGGCTCGTCGGCAGGCAGGCCGGGGACGACGACGACGCTCGTCGACGGCGCGGTGTCGAGGGTGCAGGGACGCTCGTCGGTGCCCGCACGACGGCCGAGGAGGAAGCTCAGCTCGCGGTCCTCGGCGTCCCACGTGTCGTCGACGGGGACGAGCGGGCGCGAGCTCGACCCGAACGTCACGACGTCCACGGTCTGCGGCTCGCCGCCCCGCACGTAGCCGACCTCCGGTGTGTCGGCGTCCGACCACGGGTGCACCTCCCCGCCCTCGGCGGGCAGCCCGAGATACGTGCGGTCGGCGGCGGACGGGTCGATCGGGTCGGTGGGCAGCGCGCACGCGACGAGGGCGGCCGTCGCACCGATGCTCAGCACCGAGGTGCCGACGAGACGAACCGTGCGGACGAGGGCGGGCAGCTGCGGGTCGATGGCGGGCATGGTGCTCACGCTCGCCCCGAGGCACCCCGTCCCGGATCGGTCGAGCGCGCCGTCCCGACCTGCCCGCGGGCCTCGTCGCGCGCTGCGTCGCCTCAGGAGCGGCCGCTCCGGGCTTGAGGCGCCCGAGCGCCGGAGGAGCCGTGCCCCGCTCGTCGGCTCGCACCGTGACGTTCGCGCTGTCATCCTCGGTGACCGCGAGGATCAGCGCCGCTGATCCTGGACGCCTCCGCCAGACCCGCGGCGGCCGTCTGCTCGTCGCGGACGACGTCCCCGGTGGGCGACCTCCCCGACGACTCCAGTGGCTGGGCGTCTCCGCTCCTCGTGGCGCGTCAGGGTGGCGTCGGTGAGGCCGGGGATCACGGCGGCGCCGATGAGGTAGACGTCGATCGTGTCGCGTCAGGGCTCATCAGTCATGTCGAGGTCCGAGAGGAAGCTCTGGTTCCCGGCGTCGGCGAGCACGGCCTCGAGGCCGCCGAACCGGTCGACGGACCCCCCGAGGGCCTGGCTGATCCCGCTCCCTCCGAGGGCGCCGGCCGGCGAGGCCGACCGTCGGACCGAGGGGTGACGGCCGACGCACCGCCGACCGCCCGGCGAGCCCGTCGGGCGCGTCAACGCGGCGCCACGCCGTCGTGGCGGCGGGCCAGGGCGAGCGTCGTCGTGCCGACCGCGACGAGGAGGCCCGCCAGCAGCAGGCCGGCCGCACCGGACCACGACCGCACGACGGCGGCGCCGGCGGCCGCGCCCGCGCCCATCGCGAGCACGGCCCCCGCACGTCGGGCCGCGCCCTCTCCGGACCCGCCCGCGAGCGGGCTGCTGAGGGCGAGGTTCACGAGCGTCGTGGTGACGACGACGGTCGAGACGTCCTGGACGTGGGCGCCCCGCGCGGCGACCGCCTGGGCGCCCATCACGAGCGCGAGGGCGGCGGTGAGGGCCAGGACCCCGGGCGTGGGCAGGCGCCCGACGGCGAGCCACAGCGCGCCGCCCCCGACCACGAGCACCGCTCCCCCGGCGAGCACGCCGAGCGCGCGCCGCGGCATCCGCGCGTCGTCGGCGCGCCCGCGGAGCAGCACCCCGCACAGGGCGGCGCCGAGGACGAAGGCGACGAGCGCGACGACGTTGTTGAGCAGCGGGATCCCGCCCGCACCGGCGGCGGCGAACCCGACGAAGAGCACGTTGCCCGTCATGTTGCCGGTGAACACCTGGTCCAGCGCGAGGTAGCTCACCGCGTCGACGACGCCCGTCGCCACGGTCAGGACGAGCAGGCCGGCCACGTACGGCCGGTCGCGCGGGTCGGTCATCGTCCGACCGTACGGGCCGGGACCTGCCGCGGCGCGTCGGCGGGCGCCGCCCCGAGCCCGCGTGCGGCGTCACGCGCCGGCCGCGCGGTCCTCCACGTCGTCCGCCGGACGGTCGGCGACCACGACGGCGTCGTCGACGAAGCGGGGTCGGCAGGCGAACCAGCCGGCCACGACCCCGGGGACGGCGGTCGCGGCGAGCACGACGAGCGGGACGGACCACGAGCCGGTCGCCTCGCGCAGCAGGCCGAGCCCGAGGGGCCCGAAGCAGGCGATCCCGTACCCGATGCCCTGGACGAAGCCGGACACGGCCGACGCCGCCTGGGCCGTCCGCGTGCGCCGGTTGATGAGCGTCATGCACAGGGGGAAGGTGCTCACCCCGATCCCGAGCGCGCACACCCACACCACCGTGCCGTCGAGCGGGGAGAGCAGGAGGCCCAGGTACCCGGCGACGAGGACCACCGAGCACGCGACCACGACGACGAACGGGTTGGTCAGCCGGGTGGCGACCTGGGGCACCACCAGCGCCGCGAGCACGCCCCACGCCGAGTACAGCGCGACCATGGAACCGCCGAGCGCCGCGCTGCCCCCGGCGTCGGTGAGGACCGCCGGCACCCACGTGATGATCGCGTAGTTCGACAGCGACATCATGGCGAAGAGGCCGACGAGGCCCCACGCGGTGGACGACCGGCCCACCCGGAGGCGCGCGCCGGCCGCCGCGACGGGTGCGGGCGCGTGGTGGGCGGCGGGGAGCCGGAGCGCGAGGAGCAGCCAGACGACGGCGGCGACCGCGGCCGGCCCGGCCCAGATCCCGACCGACAGCCGCCAGGTGCCGGCCTCGGCGACCGGGACCGCGAGCAGCGGGGCGACGAACTGCCCCGTCTGCAGGAGGAGGAGGTAGAGCGAGGTCCACAGCGCGAGCCGGTCGGAGAACCACGCCTTCACCAGCGGCACGATGACGACGTTGGCCGCCCCGATGCCCGCGAGCGCGAGCACCGTCGACAGGACGAGCACGGTCGTCGTCGGGGAGGCCGCGCGCAGCACGAGGGACAGCGCGGTGAGGCCCAGCGCCACGGTGGCCGTGCGCTCGAGCCCGAACCGCCGCGTGACCGCGGGCGCGAGGAACCCGAACACGGCGAACGACGCCGCGGGCACCGTGCCGAGCAGGCCCGCGACGGTCACACCGAAGCCGAGGTCGGCGCCGACGATCTCGAGGAGCGGGGTGAACCCGGTGACGGCCGTCCGGAGGTTCACCGCCGTCAGCGCGACGGCGACGCCCGCCCAGAGGGTCAGGCGTCCGGGGCGCAGCCGCGGCCGGGAGGGAGAGAGGGTCGCCACGCTAGACTCCACACTGAGGTCGGCGGATGATGGGATCATGGGATGAATCTGGAGCAGTCTGGCACAGGCGGACCGATGCGTCGAGTAGGCCTCATCGACCAGGCCGCCGCGCGCTTCCGGGACGAGATCGTCTCCGGCCGGTGGGCCGTCGGCGAGCGGATCCCCACCGAGGCCGCCCTCGTGGCGGAGTTCGGCGTCGGGCGCAACACCGTGCGCGAGGCGCTGCAGTCGCTCGTGCACGCCGGGCTGCTGCGCCGCGAGCAGGGCCGCGGCACGTTCGTCATCTCCCGCTCCGAGCTGACCGGCACCCTGGAGCGCCAGCTCGCGGGCGGCAGCCGCCGGCACTACCTCGAGCTGCGGCTCGCCCTCGACAGCACCGCCGCCTCGCTCGCCGCGGCGAGCCGCTCGGACGACGACGTCGAGCACCTGCGCGAGCTGCGCGACCGGCGGGAGGCGGCCTGGGAGGCCGACGACCGCGACGCCCGCGCGCGCGCCGACCTCGACCTGCACCGCGCGATCGTGGCCGCGACGCACAACCCGCTCTACGTCACCCTCTACTCGAGCATGCTCGACGTCTTCACCGTGCACATGCGCGACGAGGAGAACGCGGACGACGAGGCGGCGCACCGCCACCACCACCAGCTGGTCGAGGCCGTCGCACGGCAGGACGCCGCCGGGGCCGCCGCGGCGGTCGCCGCGATCTTCGACCCGTTCCTGCCGCGCGCGGACGCCGGGCCCTCCCCCGTCCGCTGAGGCACGCCGGGCGGCGGGACGCGCCGGGACAGCGAGAGGCCCCGTCGTGTGGAGCGACGGGGCCTCTCGATCCGCTGTCTCATTCGGATCCCGCCGGCGCTCTCACGCCGGAAGCATGCCCCCGAGCCTACCGGTCCCGTCCGGGTCCGCGTGCCGTAGCGTCGGGGCGTGACCGCGACCACGCCCGGCAGCGGCGACCGGGCGGAGCTCCTCTGGCTGCCCGTGGGGGCCGGGGGCCACGTCGTGCGTCGCACGAGCGCCGCGTGGGAGCGTGCCGCCGCGCTCCGCGCACGACGTCGTCCCCGCCCGCTGTTCCACGCGGCGCTGGGGCTGCGGCGCGACGGGGTGCCGTACGTCGTCGAGATGACACCCGCGTGGGGCGGCCCGCCGGTCGACCGGGGCGTCGTGGTGACCGGTCCCGTGGGCCTGCGGCCGCTCGGGCGCTCCCGCTGGTTCCGGTACGAGGTGCGCTGCTGGCCGCACGGAGCGATCCCCGACCGGGAGCACGCCGTCGGGCCGCCCGTCGTCGTCACGAGCGACCCCGCCGCGGTCGGGCGGCTCCTGCGCGCCGTGCGTGGCGCCCCGCCGCTCACGTGGGGCCGTCGCCCGCCCGGAGCGGGCGAGATGTGGAACTCGAACTCGCTCGTCGCGTGGTCCCTCGTCCGGGCAGGGCTCGAGGCCGACCACGTGCCGCCCGACGGCGGACGGGCCCCGGGCTGGGGGGCGGGCGTCCGCGTGGCCGCAGGCACCGCCTGATCGTCCACGGTCGCGCGGGCGGCGCCCGTCCCACCCCGGCACGACCTCCTCCTCCCCGAGGAGGAGGCGGAGCGGTCGCGGATCTCGGCCGACCGCCCGAGCCGGTGCCCCCGCGGGCCTCCGTAGCGTCGACGACGGCGGTGCCCGACGACCGGGCCCGCGGACGACGGGAGGACCGATGATCCAGGTGGAGGCGCTGACGAAGCGCTACGGACCCACGACCGCGGTGGACGGGCTGACGTTCACGGCGCGGCCCGGGACCGTGACGGGCTTCCTCGGCCCGAACGGCGCCGGGAAGTCGACGACGATGCGCGTCGTCGTCGGGCTGGAGCGGCCGACCTCCGGCACGGCGACCGTCGACGGCCGCCGGTACGCGGACCTGCCGGCGCCGCTGCGCGCCGTCGGGGTCATGCTCGACGCCCGCTCCGTGCACCCCGGCCGCACGGCGTTCCGCCACCTCACGGCGCTCGCCCGCACGCACGGGATCGGGCGGGCGCGCGTGGACGAGGTGATCGGGATGACCGGCCTCGAGAGCGTCGCGGGGCGGCGTGCGGGCACGTTCTCGCTCGGGATGGGCCAGCGCCTCGGCATCGCGGGCGCGCTCCTCGGCGACCCCGGCACGCTCGTCCTCGACGAGCCCGTCAACGGCCTGGACCCCGACGGCGTGCTGTGGGTGCGCGGTCTCGTGCGCGGCCTCGCGGCCGAGGGCCGCACGGTGCTGCTGTCGTCCCACCTCATGCACGAGCTCGCGCTGTGCGCGGACCGGGTCGTCGTCATCGGCCAGGGCCGGCTGCTCGCCGACGCGCCGGTGTCGGAGCTCGCGGGCGAGGCGGGCTCGCTCGAGGACGCGTACCTGCGGCTCACCGCCGACGCCGTCCAGTACCGCGGCCGCGCCGCGGGCGAGACCGGCCTGGCGTCCGCCGGAGGTGCCCGATGACCGCCCCTACCGCCCGGACCGCACCGACCGCGACGTCGCGACGCGCGCACCCGGCAGCGCCACGGCCCGCGAGCGCGGGTGGCCCGACGCTCCTCCGCGCCGTCGCCGCGGAGTGGACGAGGCTCACGAGCCTGCGCTCGTCGTGGTGGGCGGCCGCGCTCACCGTCGTCGTCTCGGCCGTGCTGACGTACCTCTCGGCGCAGGCGTCGTCGGTGGACCCGGGGTTCGACCCGCTCGGCTCGCTCTCGTCGGGCCTCCTGCTCGCCCAGGTGCCGCCGCTCGTCCTGGGCGTCCTGGTCGGGACGGGCGAGTACAGCACCGGCACGTTCCGCACGACGTTCGTCGCGGAGCCGCGGCGCTGGCCCGTGCTCGTGGGGCAGACGGCGGCGACCGCCGCGTTCGCGCTGCTCACCGCGGTCGTGGCGGTCGCGGCGGCGGTGCTCGCGCTGCTGCCGTCGGCGCGCTCGCGCGACCTCGCGCTCGACCTCGGCGGCGACGGCACGCCGCAGGTCCTCGTCGGGATGACCCTCCTGCTCGCCGGCATGGCCCTGCTCGGCCTCGCGATCGGGGCGCTGGTGCGGCGACCCGTGCCCGCCGTCACCGCCGCGGTGCTCGTCGTGCTCGTCCTGCCCGTCGCGCTCGTCCTCGCGGCCGACCTGTCGGGCGACCCGCTCGCCGCCCCCGCGGGGGTCTCGTCCGCGCAGGCCGCGGTGAACACGGTGGTCACGTTCCTGCCCACCGGGGCGGCGTCGCTGCTCACGGGCGAGGGTGCCGTCGAGGGCGCGCCCGACCTGGGCGCCGTCGGCGGCGGGCTCGTCCTGGCGGCGTGGGTCGTCGTGCCGCTCGCCCTGGCCGCCGTCCGCCTGCGCGCGCGGGACGTGGTCTGACGTGGCGACGACGATCCCCCCGACGGACCCCGCGCCGACCCGCACCGCGCCCGCGCCGGACCGTCCCCAGGTGACCCTGCTCCGGGTGCTCGCGGCGGAGCGGGACAAGCTGACGAGCCTGCGCTCGACGGCCTGGCTCGCGCTCGCGACCGTCGCCGCGGCGGCGGGGACGGCGTGGGCGCTGGGCGCGTTCGCCCGGCCCGACGCCGGGTCCTCCGGGGCGCCGCTCGCCGTCGCGGGGTCCGTGCTCGCCCAGCTCGGCTTCCTCGTGCTCGGCGCGGGCGTCGGCGCCGGGGAGTTCCGGACCGGCACCGCGCGCGTGACCTTCGTCGCGGTCCCTCGCCGTCTGCCCGTGCTCGCGGCGCAGGCGCTCGTGACGGCCGCGGCCGCGCTCGCCGTCGCGGCCCTCGCGCTGGGCGCGGCGCTCGCCGCGACCGCCGCGCAGCGCGCCGACGCCGCGCTCGTGCTCGACCTCGCGGACCGGGAGACGCTGCGCGTCCTCGGGGGCTTCGTGCTCTACCTGACCGGGGTCGCCCTCGTGGGCCTGGGCCTGGGGGCGCTCGTGCGGCGGCCGGACGGCGCGCTCGTCGGCGGGGTCGTGCTGCTCGTCGTGCTCGACCACGTGCTCGCGACGAACCCGGGCCGGGTCGCGGACACGGCGCGCGCGCTCCTGCCCGGGGCGGGGGCGCGCCTGCTGCAGGACGACGCCCGGCTGGCGGCCTTCGACGCGACGGCCCTGGGCCCGCACCTCGGCACGTGGGGCGGGGGTCTCGTCCTCGCGGCGTGGGCCGCCGCGCTGCTCGCGGCGGCGGCGTACCGGCTGCGGCGCCATGACGTCGTCTGACGTGCCGCGCGGCGGACGATGGAAGAGTAGGCGCGTGCCCACGCCGCCCCTCGCCCTCCCGTCCACGCCCGGGGCGCGCGACGGCGGACCGCGCGCGGAGCCCGACGTCCGGCGGCGCGGCGCCGTCGGCCGCGTGCTCGCGCGGCACCCGTGGGCGACGGACCTCGCGCTCACGGGCGCGGTCGCGCTGCTCGGGCTCGTCACCGCGGCGGTCGCGCTCACGACGGTCGAGGGGTCCACCGGGCTGGGGCTGTTCCGCCCCGACGAGCCCGTGGCCCGGGTGGTCGTCACGGCCTGGCTCGTCGGCGCCGCCCTCGGGGCGGGCCTGCTCCTGCTCCGGCGGTCGCGCCCGCTGACCGTCGCGGCGGCCCTCACCGTCCTGGCCGTCGTGTCGCTCGCGACGGCGGGCGTGCTCGGCGTGCTCGGCGTGTGCCTCGCGTGCGCGGCGCACACCGTGGCTGCCGAGCGTGCGCCCCGCACGGCGTGGGTCGTGTGCGGGGCGGTGCTCGCCGTCGTCGTGGCGGCGCTGTGGTGGTGGCAGGACATCGGCCTCGCCGAGATGCTGCTGTGGAGCGACCCGGTCGTCCGGCCGGACGGCGACCCGGTGCGCGACCTCGCGCAGCCGCCCTTCTCCCCCGGCCGGCGCTCGGTGTCGGTCCTCCTCCTGCTCGCGCTCCTGCTGCTGGGGATGGCGACGGGGTCGGGCGCACGGGCACGACGGCTGCACGACGAGGACCTCGCCGCGCGCTACCGCGCCCTGGCGCGCGACCGCGACCAGAGCGCGGCGCTCGCCCGGGCCGCCGAGCGGGCGCGCATCGCGCGCGAGATGCACGACGTCGTCGCGCACAGCGTGTCCGTGATGGTCGCGCTGTCCGACGGCGCGGGCGCGGCCCTGGACCGGGCACCCGACCGCTCGCGCGAGGCGCTGCACGAGCTGTCCCGCACGGGACGCGACGCGCTGGCCGACATGCAGCGCGTCCTCGGCGCGCTCGACCCCGAGGAGGGCGGCGACGGGCCCGGCACCCCCGTCGAGCCGACCGGGACGGACCTCGCTGCCGTCGTCGCGCGGTTCCGCGCGGCGGGCGTGCCTGTCGCCGCGACCGGCCTCGACGTCGCGCTCCCTCCGGACACGTCGCTGCGCCTCGGGGCCGTGCGCATCGTCCAGGAGGCCCTGACCAACGTGCTGCGGCACGCTCCCGGGACGCCCGCGGCCGA
This sequence comes from Cellulosimicrobium sp. 4261, assembly GCF_040546915.1. Taxonomy (NCBI): domain Bacteria; kingdom Bacillati; phylum Actinomycetota; class Actinomycetes; order Micrococcales; family Promicromonosporaceae; genus Cellulosimicrobium; species Cellulosimicrobium sp. 4261. The sequence continues at coordinate 86,072 of NZ_JBEPOQ010000002.1, read as the reverse complement.
GGTCGTCGTGCGTCGCACCGAGCGTGCGGTCGAGATCGACGTCCGCGACGACGGCGGCACGCGCCCGGGGACCGGAGGCGGGAGCGGCCGCGGGATCGTGGGCATGCACGAGCGCGCCGCGCTGCTCGGCGGCGTCGTCGAGGCGGGCCCGCGACCGGGCGGCGGCTGGGCGGTGCACGTCGTCCTGCCCTGCGACCCGGGCGAGAGCGGTGCCCGGAGCGCCCTCGGGCTGGAGCACCCGCACCGCGACGTGCACGACGACGACGGAGGACGACCGTGACGACCGTGCTGCTGGTGGACGACCAGGCGCTGCTGCGGATGGGCTTCCGCCTCGTGATCGAGTCGGAGCCCGACCTCGAGGTGGTGGGCGAGGCCTCCGACGGGCGCGTGGCCCTCGACCAGGTCGCGGCCCTCGCCCCCGACGTCGTCGTCATGGACGTCCGGATGCCCGGGATGGACGGCATCGAGGCGACCCGGCGCGTCGTCGGCGAGCACCCCGGGACACGCGTCCTCGTGCTCACGACGTTCGACGTCGACGAGTACGCGTTCGCCGCGCTGCGCTCCGGGGCGAGCGGGTTCCTGCTGAAGAACGCGCGCCCGCACGAGCTCGTCGAGGCGATCCGCACGGTCGCGGCGGGGAGCTCGGTCGTCGCGCCCCGCGTGCTGCGCCGCATGCTCGACCTCTTCGCGCCGCACCTGCCCGCGGGCGAGCAGCCGGCGGTCGACGACGGCCTCGACCCCCGGCTGCGCTCCCTCACGCCGCGCGAGCTCGACGTCCTGCGGTGCGTGGCCGAGGGGATGTCGAACGCCGAGATCGCCGACCGCCTCGTGCTGTCCGCGACGACCGTGAAGACGCACGTCGGCAACCTGCTGGCCAAGCTGGGCGTGCGCGACCGGGTGCAGGCCGTGATCGTCGCGTACGAGAGCGGGCTCGTGGGGTCGCGCGGCTGACGCCTCGCGTTCACCCCCGCCGGGTGAGGCTCGCGCGCGCACACCGCTGCGACCGTGGGACGAGCGCCCGAGAGGAGCCGAGGATGACGGCTGCACCGATCCCCCGACAGCAGGCACCGGCCCCCACGGGCCCCTGGCACACGGCGCCGCCCGAGGCGGTGTGCGCCGCGCTCGACGTCGACCCGGCCGTCGGGCTGACGACGGCGCAGGTCGCGGAGCGGCGCGCCCGTTACGGGCCGAACGCGCTCGCCGAGGAGCGCAAGGAGCGGCCGTGGCAGGCGTTCCTGCGCCAGTACCGCGACCTCATGCAGCTCGTCCTCGTCGGTGCCGCGGTCGTGAGCATCATCGCGCTCGGCGACGTGACGACCGGCGTCGTCGTGCTCGCCCTCACCGTCCTCAACGCCCTCATGGGCCTGCACCAGGAGGGCAAGGCGGCCCAGAGCGTCGCGGCGCTCCAGCAGATGCTCGTCATGACGGCCACCGTGCGCCGCGACGGGCGCCAGGAGCAGGTGCCCGCGGAGGAGCTCGTGCCGGGCGACGTCGTCGGGTTCGAGGCGGGCGGCAAGATCCCCGCGGACGGGCGGCTGCTCGTCGCCGCGTCGCTCGAGATCGAGGAGGCCGGGCTCACGGGCGAGAGCACGCCCGTCGCGAAGGGCGTCGCGGCGGTCGCGGCGGACGACGCCCCCCTCGGCGACCGCACCGACATGGCGTACATGAACTCCCAGGTCACGCGCGGGCGCGGCGAGATGGTCGTGACCGCCACGGGCATGACGACCGAGGTGGGCCGCATCTCCGGGATGCTCAGCGGGGTCGAGCAGGACAGGTCGCCGCTCACGCGCCAGCTCGACCGCATCACGGTGATCATCACGGTCATGGCGGCGGTCGCCCTCGTCGTGGTCGTCGTGCTGGGGCTCGTGCGCGGCGAGGATTTCGACAGCCTCTTCGTCGTCGGGATCAGCCTGGCGATCGCCGCGATCCCGACGGGGCTGCCCGCCGTCGTGACGATGCTCCTGTCGCTCGGCACGCGGCGGCTCGCCGAGGAGGGCGCGATCGTCAAGCGCCTCAAGTCCGTCGAGACGCTCGGGTCGACGTCGGCGATCTGCTCCGACAAGACCGGGACGCTCACGCTCAACCAGATGACCGCGCGCCGGCTCGTGCTCGCCGGGCGCCGGTTCTCCGTCGACGGCGAGGGGTACTCCACGACCGGCCGCATCCTCGCGGCGGCCGGGTCCACCGACGTCCCGCTCGAACCGGTCGCGCTCCCGCTGGCGCTCGCGAGCGACGCCGTCGTGCGCGACGGCGAGTGCCTCGGCGACCCCACGGAGGGCGCGGTCGTCGTCCTCGCGGCCAAGGCCGGGCTCGACGTCGAGGAGACGCGCGCCGAGCACCCGCGCGTCGCGGAGGTCCCGTTCGACGCCGCGTACAAGCTCATGGCGACGTTCCACGAGATCGACGACGAGCTCGTGTGCTTCGTCAAGGGCGCCCCGGACGTGCTGCTCGCCCGCTCGGCCCGGCACCTGACGGCCGACGGCGGGTCGGCGCCCCTCGACGACGAGGGCCGCGCGCGCGTCCTCGCGGAGAACGACGCGCTCGCGGGCGAGGGCATGCGCGTGCTGGCCGTCGCGCGCCGCACCGTCGCGCGCGACGAGCTCGGGGGCGACCTGCTCGCCACGGTGCGCGACCTCGAGCTCCTCGCGCTCGTCGGGATCGTGGACCCCCCGCGCCGCGAGGCGCGCGACGCCATCGCCGAGTGCCGCGACGCCGGCATCCGCGTGCGGATGATCACGGGCGACCACGTCACCACGGCCGCGGCGATCGCCGGGCAGCTCGGCATCGAGGGGCGCGCGCTCACGGGCGCCGAGTTCGCCGCGATGTCCGACGCGCAGCTCGAGGCGGAGGTCGGCGAGATCGGTGTGGTCGCGCGCGTGGCGCCGGAGGACAAGGTGCGGCTCGTCGACGTGCTCAAGCGGACGGGCGACGTGGTCGCGATGACGGGCGACGGCGTGAACGACGCCCCCGCCCTGACGCGCGCGGACATCGGCGTCGCGATGGGGATCACGGGCACCGAGGTGACCAAGGACGCCGCCGAGATGATCCTCACCGACGACAACTTCGCCACGATCGTGGCGGCGGTCGAGGGCGGCCGCGGGCTCTACGACAACCTCATGAAGTACATCCGCTTCCAGATGGTCGTCCTCGTCGGGTTCATCCTCACGTTCGTCGGCGCGGGCATCTTCACCGTGGCCGGGGGCACCCCGCTCACGCCGCTGCAGATCCTGTGGGTCAACTTCGCGATCGACGTGCTGCTCGCGATCGGCCTCGGCTTCGACGCCGCGACGCCCGGCCTCATGCGGCGCCGGCCCCGCCCGCCCACGGAGCCGGTCATCGGGCGCGCGCTCGGCGTGCGGCTCGCCGTCGGGGGCGTGCTCATCGCCGTCGGCACGCTCGTCGCCGTCGCGTGGGGCGAGGCCGACGCCGACCTCGCGGTCGCGACGACGATGGGGCTCACCGCGATGTCCCTCCTGCACGTCGTCGCCGCGCTCGAGTGGCGCGACCCGCGGGCGAGCATCCTGTCCTCCGAGACGCTCGCGAACGGCCGGTTCGTCGTGCTCCTGCTCGCGTCGCTCGGGCTGACGTTCCTCGTCACGACGCTCGACGGGCTGCAGCGGATCTTCGGCACCGTCGACCTCGACGGCGGCCAGTGGGGCGTGTGCGCCCTCGTCGCGCTCGCCTTCCTCGTCGTCGTCGAGCTCGGGAAGCTCGTGCTGCGCACGGTGGACCGGCGCCGCTCCTGAGGACGTCTCCCGAAGAGGGCCCTCAGGGCACGACGCCGAGCTCGCGGCCGCGCCGCACCGCCTCGCGCCGCGAGCCGACGCCGAGCTTGCGGTAGACCGACTTCAGGTGCGCCTTCACCGTGTTGACCGACACGAAGAGGTCGGCGGCCACCTCGGCGTTGCTCGCCATGGACGGCAGGACGGCGAGGACCGCGAGCTCCCGCTCGGTGAGCGGCTCGACGAGCGGGACCGGCTCCGGCGCCCGGCCCGGAGGGTCGAGGTGGGCGCGCAGCAGCTCGCCGAGCGCGTCGTCGCGGCGCCCGACCGCGCGCGCGAGCGGCTCGTCGAGCTCGGTGCCCAGGACCGCGAGGAACGGCCGGACGACCCGTTCCGCTGCGGCCAGCTCGAGTGCGCGCCCGAGCGGGGCGTCGACGCGGCGCGTGCCCGCCCGCGCGAGCGCGGACGCCAGGACGAGCGCCCCCTCCACCCGCACGACGACGTCGGCCTCCTCCCCCGGCGTGCCCCCCAGACCCGCCACGGCGCGCTCGGCCGCCCCCGTGCGCCCCGCGGCCAGGAGCTCGCGCGCGCCGCACACCGCGACCACCGCGGCGCTCCCCAGCCGTTCCCGCCCGACGCGCGCGCCGAGCGCCGGGCCCGTGCCGTCGTCGACCCGGCGGGCTGCCGCCGTGGCGCGCACCCACAGGTCCGCGAGCACCGGGGGCGTCGCGGACCGCCCCAGGGCGCGGTCCGCGGCGACGAGCGCCTGCCGCGCGGCCCGCGCGTGCCCACGGTCCGCGGCGACGAGCGCCTGGAGCAGCCGGACGGCGGCCTCGGACGCGGGCTCGCGACCACCGGCGTCCGCCGCGAGCGCGTGCGCGAGGTGGCGGTCGAGCCCGTCGTCCGACCCCCGGAGGTAGCGCACCCACGCGCGCGCCGCGTGCGCGGGACGCACGTGCGCGTACCCGTCCCAGCCGCGCCGCTCGGCCTCGACCAGCACGGCGCGCGCGGCGGCGTCTCCCGCGTCGAGCCGACCTGCCGCGACGGCGCGGAGCGCTGCCGCGGCGCGCGCCCCGAGGGCGTAGAGCTGCGGGGCACGCCAGGCCCGGGCGCCCGGGGCGGTGAGCGTCCCCGGCACCGGCTCCCCCTCCGGGTCCGGGCCGATCGCACACCATGCGAGGCCCGCCGCGCGGTGCGCCCGCGCGAGGCCCCGGTACGTCTCGAGGGCGGGGAACGGGTAGGGCACCGCGTCCGCCGCCGCGAGCGCGCCGCCCGCCGCCGTCGCGAGCCCGTGAACGTCGCCCGTCGAGCGCGCGACAGAGGCGGCGAGCAGCTCGAGGAGCACCGCCGCGGCGGGATCGGCGACCGGGTCCGCGGCGGTGGCCAGGAGGTCGCGCGCCCGCGCGACGTGGAGCCGCACGGCGTCGTAGCGCTCGTCGACGGACGCGAGCGAGCCCGCGCACAGGTGCAGGCGGGCTTCGGGTCGCAGGGTCGCGTACGGCACGCGCCGCAGGACCTGGGCGACGCTCTCGCGGTGCGGCCCCGCGAGCTCCGCGGCCGCCCCCTCGACGAACACCTCGCCGAGCAACGGCCAGTCCTCCGCGTCCGCCGCGTGCTCGAGCGCGCGCAGCGCCTGACCGTCCTGGGCGAACCAGCGCGCCGCGGCCCGGTGCGCCTCGCGCAGGCCCGTCGGGTCCTCGGACCGCAGCTGGTGCAGGAGCATCTCGCGCAGCAGCGGGTGGTAGCGGTACCAGGTGCGTCGCCCGCCCGACGTCATGACGAAACCGTCCGCCGCGGCCAAGCCCGGGAGCAGCCGGTCCGTCGGCGCCCCCGGGTCGAGGACGGCCGCGAGGTCGGGGCACACCGCCGACGCCACGCTCGTGCGCAGGAGGAACCGCCGGGCCTCGGGCCCCTGGCTGTCGAGGACCTCCGCGAGCAGGAACTCCGCCGCCGAGCGTGCGGCGCGCGCCCGGCTCGTCGCGTCGTGCTCCTCCACGCGCAGCCGCACCCCGACGGCCCAGCCGCCGGTCGCGCCCACGACGCGTCCGGCGTCGTCGCCGGAGAGCGCACGCCCCTGCGCCGCCGCGAGCGCCGTCACCGCGGAGGCGTCGAACGCGAGCTCGGCCGCACCGACCTCGGTCATCTCGCCCTGCGCACGCAGGCGCTGCAGCCGCAGGAGCGGGTCGACGCGCGTGAGGACCACGAGGTGGAGGGGCAGCCGGTAGCGCAGCAGGTCGTCCACCGTGGACGCGACCTCGGGGCACGCGGCGTGGTGGAAGTCGTCGAGCACGAGGACCACGGGCTCGGGCAGCGCCTCGATCGCCGCGAGGACGCGGCGCAGGAGCGCGGGCGTGAGGCGCGGTGGCACGACGAGGGTCTCGAGCGCGTGCCCCGGAGGCACCGCCCCGGCCGCCCGCAGCGCCGCGAGCACGTCGGCCCAGAAGGCCGCCGGCTTGTCGTCGAACGGCTCGAGCGTCAGCCACGCGACCCGCGGGCCGGTGCCGCCGTGCGCCCACCGGGCCGCGACGGTCGTCTTCCCCCAGCCCGGGCCGGCCGACACCAGGGTGAGGCGGCGCGTGGCCGCCGCCGCGACCAGGGCCTCGACCACCGGGCGGCCCACCGTGGACGGCGGCAGCTCCGGGACGGTGGTGCGGGCGCGCGAGGTCCCGGAGGCGTCCGTGACGTGCGCGACGTCCTCCGGCTCGGCACGGGGCTCGACCGAGGCCATGGGGGCAGCGTATTCCCGGCCCCCCTGGACCGCAGGGCGAGCCGAGCGCGAGCTCGCCGACGCGCCTCAGGCCGGACCGGGCCCGGGCGGCGGCGCGCCGACGGCGGTCGGTCGGGCGAGGAACTCGACGACGACGAGCACGAGGCCCGCGACGAGCGCGACCCCCACGACGAGGCCGGGCGTCGGCGTGCCCGCCAGGAGCAGGACGAGCGCGGCGACCGCCACGACGACGACGCGCACGAACGCCTTGTGCCGCCCGAGCCAGTCGCCGACAGGCCCCGTCGAGACGCCCCGGCCCTCGCCCCAGCCGCGGGCGGCGGCACCCGCACGGCCCAGCCCTGCACGCAGGCTGCGGGCCGACGCGCTCGGCCCGCCCACGTACGCGGCGAGCGCGACCACGAGGCCCAGCACGCCGACGGTGCGCAGCGTGAGGCGCAGGTAGCCGACGGCCTGGTCGAAGACGACCTCCGCGGCGTCGAGGCGCACCACCTGCCCCGAGAGCGCGCCGAGGTACAGGCCCCGCGCGACGGCGAGCCCGACGCCCAGCGCGACCATCGCTCCCGTGAGCGCGAGCCCGGCCACGACGAGCGCGCGCGAGCGGTGGTTCGCGACGAGGACCCCCGCGGCGAGGAGACCGAGCACGACCCACGGCAGCCAGGTCGTGAGCGTGACGACCTGGGCGTACCGGTTCTGGAGCATGACGAGCTCGGCGGACTGCGCGACAGTGAACGTCGCGTCGACCGACGGGATGCGGGCCGCGACGTCCAGGCCGCGGTCCACGAGGCGTTCCTTGAGCAGGTCGATCAGGCCGGAGAGCTGGATGGACAGGCGGCCGTCGTCGCTCACCTGCAGGACGTCGCCGTCCTCGCCGCGCATCACGGCGACGAGCTGCTCGTGGGCCACGCGGTTCGCCTGGAGCCAGGCGCCCTCGAACGCGTCGCTCTCCACGAGCCGCGTCGCCGTCTCGTGCACGAGCGACTCCACGCCGCTCGTGAGCGGTGCCTCGAGCGCGGCCAGGGCCTGGGTCGCGCGCGGCGGGACGTCGCGCTCCTCGAGCCCGCCCACGAGGTCGTCGACGAGCGCCCCCACGTCGACGCGCGACATGACGACCTCGGTGAGCCGCCCGGCCACCGCGGACTGGACGACGGGGTCGCCCGCGAGCGGACCGACCGTCGCGACGTAGCGGTCGGTGTCCGTCAGCTCGCGCTGCGCCCACGCCGAGACCGCGCCGAGCGGCGCGAGGAGCGCCCCGAGCGTGATGAGGACCGCGCACGCCGCGGCCCGCAGCCCCCGCCGGGGTCGCCGGCCCGCCTGCTGCCTGGTGGCGTCGCCGTCCGAGCTCCCAGGCGGTGCGGCGGGCGGGCGCTCCTCGAGCCGGCGGCGCAGCTCCGCGTTCTCGCGCTCGAGCGCGGCGAGGCGCAGGGCGTCGGACGCGTCGCGCCCTGGCGCGGTCTCGTCGGCCATCGCTCGTCCTCAGGCGAGCGCTCGGGCCTTGAGCCGGGCGAACTCGTCGGCGTCGATCGTGCCGGCGTCGTAGAGGGCCTTGGCGTCGGCGATCTCGCTCGCGGGCGACCTGCCGGAGCCGGCCGTGGCCCGCACGTAGTCGTCCATGACCTGGCGGCGCGCCAGCTGCTCCTCCGCGTGCCGCTCCGCCATGCCCCGCCCGCGCGCGATGACGTAGACGAGCGCGGACAGGTACGGGACGACGATCAGCGCGACGATCCACAGCGCCTTCCACCAGCCGCTGAGCGTCTTGTCGCGGAACAGGTCCGCGACGATCTGGAACAGCACGACGAGGTAGGCGATGAAGAAGAACCACCACACCATGAGCCAGAACCAGTCCCAGAATCCGTCCATCGGGCACCCCTCGTGTCGGGTCACGGCGGTCCCGTGACGCTCCCACTGTGGAGCGGCGCGGGTGCCCGCGTGCTCACCCGTCGGGGGTAGTCGGCCGCCGGAGGTCACGGGCCACCCCTACCGGGTGATCCGGCCCGGGTCCGCACCCCCGCATCCTGGACCGACGTGGGCGACCCGGGAGAAGGACGCATGGACCGCACGACGCTGGTCGAGGTGACGGTGCTGGGGCCGGTGGCGCTGCCCGAGCCCGACCTCGCCGAGCTCGGTGTGCGCCGGTCCGTGGAGTGCACGCGCCTCGAGGCCCGGGTCCGCGACCAGGCCGCGCTGTACGGGCTGCTCCAGCGGCTCGCGGCGCTGGGGCTCGACCTCGTCGAGCTGCGGACGGCGGCGCCCGGCGGCCGGCCCGACGTCGAGCTCGTCGTCCGCGGCCCGGTGGGCGCGCTCGTGCAGCAGATGCTCGACGACGTCGGTCGTGCGCAGCCGGCGACCAGCACGACGTACCGCGTGCGGGACACGGACCTCGTCGGCGTGCTCGGCGCCGTGACCGGGCTCGCCGACGACCGGTCCGGCGCGCACGTCGGGCCGCACGGCGGGACGCACGGCGGGACGCACGACCCCGGGCACGGCGGGACGGCCGCCGGGGGCGCGTCCGCGATGGACGTGCGCATCGCGCAGCTGCGCGACCTCGCCGCGCTGCGGGACCGGGGCGTCCTCACCGACGCCGAGCTCGCGGAGCAGAAGGCACGCGTCCTCGAGCCGTGACGACGGCGGGCCGGGCAGGCAGGCAACGCACCGCAGGCCGATGCCCCGCTCAACCTCCTTTCACGTTACATCGTCCCACCAAGCGAGACGATGGGGACCACGCTGGGGCCAACTGATGCACTAGCGCATAGTGGCAAGCACATCACCGGCGCGCTTGCTCGTGTGTCAGACCCCAGGAGGACTCATGGCCATCTCACGCCGCTCGTCGGTCACCATCTCGCTCGTCGCGGCGGCGGGGATCCTCGCGGGCTGTGCGGGCGGGAGCGACCCGTCCGGCGGCGGGGACGACGCCGCGCCGCAGATCTCGTTCCTCTACTCCCCCTACGCGGACTACGCGCCGTTCTTCCTCGCGGAGGACAAGGGGTACTTCGAGGAGGCGGGCGTCGACGTCGAGCTCCTCGCCAAGGGTGGGACGTCCGGCGAGACCTACCAGCTCGTCAGCACGAACAACGTCACGGCCGGTGGCGCGACGTGGGGCGCGGGCCTGTTCAACGCCACCGAGGCCGGCGCGTCGCTCTCGGTGATCGCGAGCGTCTCGCGCGTGCCGGAGAGCGGACCGAACCCGGCCCCGTTCGTCGTCGCGGCCGACTCCGGCATCACGTCGATCGAGCAGGTCGCCGGGAGCCGCGTCGGGATCCCGGGCGACGGGGGCTTCGGCATCTACTCGGTGGCCAAGGCGCTGGAGGCCGGGGGCCTCACGCTCGACGACGTCGAGCTCGTCAACGTCGGCCCGCCGGAGACGGGCCCCGCGCTCGTCGGCGGCTCCGTCGACGCCGCCTGGTCGATCGAGCCCATCTCGTCGTCGCTGGAGAGCGAGGGCATCGCGTCCGAGATCCTCCCGATCGACTACCACGCGGGCACCGAGCTCGGCGCCCTGGTGTTCAGCACCGAGTACGTCGACGAGCACCCCGACGCGGTCGTCGCGTTCACGGCCGCCTACCTGCGCGCCGCCGCGGAGCTCGAGGCGGGCGGCTGGGACGACCCGGCGAACCAGGAGATCATCGCGCGGTACACCGAGCTCCCGGTCGAGACGCTCACGTCGCTCGCGCTCACGGAGCAGGACCCGACGGGCGAGATCGACTGGGAGGACGTGCACGCCCAGGAGCAGTTCTTCCGCGAGCGCGGGACGCTCGAGTACGAGGGCGAGGCGGACGTCGAGAGCATCTTCCGCGCCGACCTCCTCGACCAGGCGCGCGAGCGGGCCGCGGAGCTCGGCTCATGACGGCCGTCTCCGTCGAGGGCCTCTGGAAGGGGTTCCACGACCGCCGCCGCGACGACGTGCTCGTCGCGCTCCAGGACGTGTCCCTCACCATCGAGGACAACGAGTTCGTCTGCGTGCTCGGACCCTCCGGGTGCGGCAAGAGCACGCTCCTGCGCATCCTCGCGGGCCTGGAGGAGGCCGACCGCGGGACGGTGACGATGGCGGCGCGACCGTCCGTCGTCTTCCAGGACCACGGCGTGCTGCCGTGGCTCACGGTCGAGCAGAACGTCGAGTACCCCCTGCGCCTGCGCGGCGTGCGGCGCTCGGCCCGGCGCGAGCGCGTCGCCCCGCTGCTGGACATGGTGGGCCTCACGGAGTTCCGGGGCTTCTACCCGCACCAGCTCTCGGGCGGCATGCGGCAGCGCACGTCGGTCGCCCGGGCGCTGGCCGACGACGGCGCGACCCTCCTCATGGACGAGCCGTTCGGCGCGCTCGACGAGCAGACGCGCGTCGTGCTGCAGCAGGAGCTGCTCAAGATCTGGTCGCAGACCTCGCGGTCGGTGCTCTTCATCACGCACAGCGTCGACGAGGCGCTCGTGCTCGCGGACCGCGTCGTCGTCATGTCGGCCCGGCCCGGTCGCATCCTCGCCGACGTGCGGGTCCCCTTCGACCGCCCGCGCGACATCCTCGAGCTGCGCCGCGACCCGCGCCACGGCGAGATCACGTACGAGCTGTGGCGTCTGCTGCGGGACGCCGAGGCGCAGGACGCCGAGTCTCACGACGCGTCCGGGGCGGACGAGCGCTCCGCCGCCGGTGCCCGGGAGGCGGTCGCATGACGACCCCGACCGACGAGCGCACGCCCGCCCGCCCGACCGGCCCGGCCGCGAGCGGCGGGACCTCGGACGAGACCCTGGTCGGCGCCGACCGCACCGCCGAGATCACGCGCGAGCTGACCGAGGAGCTGCGCCGCAGGCGCACGGGTCGCTTCGTGCGCGTCGTCGGGCCGTTCACGCCGCTCCTGCTCCTCGCGGTGTGGGAGCTCGCGAGCCGGACGAACGCGCTCGACGCGCGGTTCTTCCCGCCGCCGTCGTCGATCGCCGAGACGTTCGCGCAGCTCGTCGGGAGCGGCGAGCTCTTCGAGCACGCGGGCATCACGCTCACGCGCATCGCGATCGGGTTCGTGCTCGGCGCCGTGCCCGGGCTGGTCCTGGGCATCGCGCTCGGGTCCGTCACGACCCTGCGCACGCTCCTCGGGCCGATCTTCGCGAGCCTGCTGCCCGTGCCCAAGGTCGCGATCTTCCCGCTGCTGCTCCTCGTGTTCGGCCTCGGCGAGGCGAGCAAGTACGTGATCGTCGCGATCGGCGTGTTCTTCTACGTCTTCTACAACGCGATGGGCGGCGTGCTCCAGACGCCGCAGATCTACTTCGACGTGGCGACCGCCAACGGGGCGGGCCGGCTCCAGCGCTGGCGGACGGTCGCGCTGCCCGCCGCGCTGCCGAGCATCTTCACCGGCCTCAAGCTCGCCGTGGGCGGCGCGTTCGTCATCATCGCGGCCTCGGAGTTCGTCGGGTCGCGCAACGGCCTGGGCTATCTCATCTGGAGCTCCTGGACGACGTTCGCCGTCGCGAAGATGTACGTGGGCATCGTCACCATCTCCGTGCTGGGCTACCTCTCCACGACTTTGGTCACGGTGCTCGAACGACGACTCGTGCCCTGGTCCCGTCAGTAGGAGGCAGCATGAACCCCCACCACGACCCGTCCCGCGTGCCCGGGGTCGGCGCATGAGCGTCGTCCCGGCAGCGGACCGGATCTACCACGAGCTGCGCCGCCGGATCATCTTCACCGAGCTGCGCCCCGGCGAGGAGATCGACGTCACCGAGACGGCGTCCGAGTTCGGGACGTCGCGCACGCCGGTGCGCGACGCGCTGCACCGCCTCGACCACGACGGCCTCGTGGACGTGCGGCCGCGCGCCCTGTGCCGCGTCGCCCCGGTCACCCTCAAGACGCTCGTCGACGTGCTCGACGTCCGCGAGGCGACGGGACCGATGGCGACGCGTCTCGCGGCCGCCCACGCGAGCCCGGCCGAGGTCGACGAGCTCGCGGCCATCGCCGAGGGCACGTACCCGCAGGCGCAGGACGTGCAGTCGATCCTGTCGGCGTCGCACCTGTTCCACTGCCGGGTCGCGAAGTACTCGCGCAACCCGCGCCTGCACGCGATCACCGAGCTCGCGCTCGAGGACCTGGAGCGGGCGTTCCGGCTCTGCGGGCGCCAGCCCTTGGAGCCCGGGCCGCCGCTCGACGACCACCGGCTCCTCATCGAGGCGCTCCGTGCGGGCGACGGAGAGCGCGCCGCCCGGCTCGAGCTCGAGCACATCCGCCGCGGCCGCAGCGTCGTCATGGGCCTCGCGATCGACTCCGGGGCGTTCTTCGGCGACGACTGACCGGCTGCCCACGCGCGACGACCCGCACGTCCCGCCCGCCCCACCCGCACGACCCGACCTACCCCGACCACCCGAGAGGACCGCCGTGCCCGCCACCCCCACCGTGCGCGTCGACGCCGCGGACGCCCGTGCCCGGGCCCGCGCGGCGCTCGCCGCCCACGACCCCGCCGACGCCGACCTCGCGGCCCGCGCCGTCGTGGCGGGGGACGCGTCGGGGTGGCCCGAGTTCGGTCTGGCGCTCCTCGTCCGCGAGCTGCGGGACGCGAGCGCGCGGACGACGGGGCGGGCCCGGCCCGCGGGGCCGGCCGTCGTCGTGACCGGGGCGACCGCGACGCTGGACGCGCACGACCTCCCCGGGCCGGTCGCGCTCGCCGCCGCGGTCCGCCAGGCCGCGGAGCTCGCGCGCGGGCTCGGCGTCGGCGTCGTCGCCGTGCGCCACGCGGGCGGCACGGGGCGCGTCGGCGCGTACGTCCGCGCGCTCGCCGAGGACGGGCTGGTCGGGGTCGCGCTCGCGCAGTCCCCGGCCACCGTCGCCCCGTACGGCGGGACCGCTCCCGTGGTCGGCACGAACCCGCTCGCCGTGGCGGTGCCGCGGGCCGGGCGGGGTCGCGCGCTCGTCGTCGACGCCGCGACGAGCGCCGTCACGCTCGCCGACGCGCGGCGCCGCGCCCGGGAGGGCACGCCCCTGCCCGACGGCGCGGCCCTCGGCCCCGACGGCGAGCCCACCCGGGACGCGAGTGCCGTCGGTGCGCTGCTCCCGGCCGGTCTGCTCGGGTCCCTGCTCGGGCTCACCGTGGAGGCGCTCGCCGGGCTGGTGACGGGCGGACGCGGCGACGCCGTGGGGCGCGGGCTCTGGGTGCTCGCGCTCGACCCCCGCGCGTTCGGCGCCGACGACCTCGCCGACCGGGCCGACCGCCTCGGCGACGACTGGACCCGCGCCGGCGGCCGCGTCCCGGGCGCCCGGCCGGACGCGGAGGCGTTCGACGTCGACCGCGACGTCTGGGACGCGCTGGACCCGGCGACGGGAGGCACGTCGTGACGCTCCGGCTCACCGTCAGCCCCGCCGACGACCTGCTCGACGTCGCCCGCCGCATCGAGGTGAGCGGCGCCGCACCCGGCGCGCTCGTCACGGTCCGCGCGACGACGGACCGCGCCGGGACCGCCTGGTCCGCCCGCGCGACCTACCGCGCGGACCGGGCCGGCACGGTCCGGCTCGACCGCGACCCGCCGATGACCGGCGACTACGGCCGCGTCGACGGGATGGCGCTCCTCACGTCCCAGCGGCCCGGCCCGACGCCCGGCACGGCCCCCGGCCGGCCCGCCGCGACCGACGTCGCGCGCCCGCTGCGCACGCGCCTCGAGGCGTGGGACGAGTCCGACGCCGCACAGCGCGCGACGGCCGACCTCGTGCAGCGCTGGACCGGGCCGGGGGTGCGACGGCGCGAGGTCCGCGAGGACGGCCTCGTCGGCACGCTCTTCGTGCCGCCGGGCGACGGTCCGCACCCGACGATCGTCGTGCTCAACGGCTCGGGCGGCGGCATCAACGAGCAGCGCGGCGCGCTCTACGCGTCGCGCGGGGTGCAGGCGCTCGCGCTCGGGTACTTCGGCGCGCCCGGGCTGCCCGACCACGTCACCCGCACGCCGCTGGAGTACTTCGAGACCGCGCTGCGCCACGTGCACCGCGAGCTCGCGCCGCGCGCCGGCGTCGTCGTGGTGAGCGGCCAGTCGCGGGGCGGCGAGCTCGCGCTCCTGCTGGGCGCCACCTACCCGGGCCTGGTGGGCGCCGTCGTCGCCTACGTGCCCGGGGCCCACGTGCACGGCGCCCAGGGCGCCGCGGACCCCGCCCAGGGGTGGGACTCCCCCACGTGGACGCTCGGCGGCGAGGCGCTCCCGCACCTGTGGCAGGACAACCCGGGCGTGACGTGGCAGCCGTGGACCGGCGGGCCGCCCCCGGACCGGTACCGCGACGTCTACGTCGACGGGCTGCGCGACCGCGGGTTCGCCGCCCGGTCGCGCATCCCCGTCGAGCGTATCGCGGGCCCCGTCGCGTGCGTCTCCGGCATGGCCGACGGGCTGTGGCCGTCGAGCATGTACGCGCGCCAGGTCGTCGAGACGCTGCGCGCCGCGGGCCACGCGCACGAGACGCTGCTGCTCGACTACCCCGACGCGGGCCACTCGATCGCCCTGCCGCACCTCCCCGTCGCGCAGGGCCCGACCCGCCACCCCGTCTCCGGCATCGAGCTCTCGGCCGGCGGGACCCCCGCGGGCAACGCGTACGCCGACGCCGACTCGTTCGCGCAGGTGTGCGCCTTCGTGGAGCGCGCGACGCGCGTGCCCTGACCTGCACCCTCCGACCCCGATCCTGACCCGACCCATCGACGAGAGGACCGACATGTCCGCAGTGAGCGCCGAGTACCGCCAGGAGTGGGAGCGGTGGCACCGCGCCCGGATCGACGAGCTGACGAGCCCGTACGGGTGGATGTCCATGGTCAGCCAGGACTGGCTGACGGGTGCCGAGCCGCTCCAGGTCGAGGGCGTGCCCGGCACGTGGTCGGTCCAGGACGACGAGGTCGTGTACACGCCCGACGGCAGCGGCGAGACCGTGACGCTCGACGGCGCCCCCGTGACGGCACCGACGCCCGTGTCGACCGGTCACAAGTACTCCCTCGTGCCCGCGTTCTACGGCGACCTGCGCGTCGAGACCATCCGTCGCACCGACGCGACCGGACGCCAGATCTTCGGCGTGCGCGTCCGCGACCCGCGCGAGGCGGCCCGCAAGCGCCTCGACGACATCGAGACGTTCCCGCTCGACGAGCGCTGGGTCCTCCCGGCGCGGTTCACGCGGACGGCGGAGCACGCGTCGGACTACCCGACGGTCGAGCGCGGGGTGTTCGAGGAGCAGCGCGTGATCGGCACCGTGACGTTCACCCTGGACGGGACGGAGCACACGCTCCTCGTCGCGGGGCGCCCGGACGACGACACGGGCATCGAGCGCGGCAACGCGCACTTCACCGACACCACGAGCGGCAAGGAGACGTACGGCAACGGTCGGCTCGTGCGCGTCCCCGACACCGAGCGGGACGGTGACACCGTGGTCGACTTCAACCGCGCCTTCTCCTTCCCGTGCGCGTTCACGAACTTCGTCACGTGCCCGCTCGCCCCGGCGCAGAACCGGCTCCCGGTCGCGGTGACCGCGGGCGAGAAGAAGCCGCCGCTCCAGATCGACCGCGTCCAGACCTTCGCGCAGGCGTCCTGACCCGTCCGCGCGACGCCCCGACGGCGGGCGACCGGCACGTCCGGTCGCCCGCCGTCGGCGTCCGGGCGGCCTCCCGGGCGCCGCGCGGACCGATCCCTTGACACTCGGAAAGCGCTTCCCTACGCTGCGAGAGTCGCGCACACGGACGTGCCGCTCGAGAGCAGGACGGGAGAGCAGGACGCGGCGACCGCTGAGGTCACCGACCGTGCGCCCGGCCCGGACGGCCCTCGCCGCAACGACGCGGGGACGAGGACCGACGGCGTGCAGGAGGGCCGGCCCGGCGGCGGACGCCCGGCGGGTCGGTCGCATGACAGCGCTAACCAGCGTCGTGCCAGCACCATCCGACGAAGTGGAGCAGACGATGACGTCTACGCATGCGAGCCGACGAGGCAGGGCGGCGCTCGCCCTGTCCCTCGCGGCCGTCCTGGGAGGGACCCTCCTCGGACCCCCGGCGGCCGCGGAGGAGGCCGCGGACGAGTTCAGCGAGGTCCTCAGCTTCGAGTCCTACCAGCGCACCGCCCTGAACGGCCAGGACGGCTGGTCCGCCTCCTCCGCCGCCCGGGTCGTCGCCGACCCGCTCAACGGCAACAACCAGGTGCTCGAGATGGTCGGGGGGACCCAGCGGGCCCACCGCGCCGTCCCCGGCATCGCCGACGGGACGACCGGCACCGTGTTCTTCCGCTTCCTGCGCTCCGGGAGCGTCGACACGTCGTTCGGGATCACCGACCTCGACGCGCCGTCCGACTACGCGCACAGCCGCGCGTACGTGAACAACCAGAACAACGACGTCATGCTCGTACGCGACGGCGGCGCCTTCAAGCCCGCGGGCGTGTGGTCGCGCGACACGTGGCAGTGCGTCTGGATCGTCGCGGACAACGCGACCGACAAGGTCAGCGTGTACAGCCAGGGCGGCCCCTACGAGGAGGTCACGCGGCTGCCCGCGGGCACCGAGCAGCAGTTCGGCTTCCGGCAGGCCGTGAGCGGCGCGCTCGACCGCTTCTTCTGGATCAACGGCGCGAGCAGCGCGGGCAGGCTCCTGCTCGACGACGTCGCGGTCGACACGACCGGGCAGAACCTCGCCGTCCCGACCGGCAACCCGGCCGACTGCGCCGGGGGCGGCACCGCGCCGAGCGAGCCGCTGCTCAACCCGCTGCCGGACCCGACGCCGTCGACCCTCGGCATCGAGGTGACCGAGCTGGCCCAGCTCCCCGAGTCGTCGACGACACCGGCGACGCAGGACCAGCGCCTCGTGCGGCACAACCGGATCACGCACCTCGACGAGATCCCGGACGGCTCCGGCCGCCTCATGGTGCCGGACAACAACGCGGTGCTCTACACGGTCGACAAGGACACCGGGGAGCACGTGGCGTACCTCGACGTGCGCCAGCAGTTCCTCGACAACTTCCACAACAGCGCGGGCCTCGGGACCGGACTCGGCTCCGCCGAGTTCCACCCCGACTTCGCCGAGAACGGCCTGTTCTACACGGTGCACACCGAGGGCGGCACCGCGCTGACGCAGGACACGCCGGACTACCCGGCGTACGGCAACACGCAGTTCCACAGCGTCGTCACGGAGTGGAAGGCCACCGACCCGTCCGCACCGGTCTTCGCGGGCACGAGCCGCGAGGTCCTGCGCGTGCCGTTCGCCGGCCGCGTGCACACGGTGCAGCAGATCGCGTTCAACCCCACGGTGACCGAGGGTGACGCCGACTACGGAAACCTCTACGTCCTCGTGGGCGACGGCGGCAACGGCGTCGGCAACGGCAACCCGCAGGACCTCGCGACGCCGCAGGGCAAGGTCTTCCGCATCGACCCGCTCGGCGACGACAGCGCCAACGGGAGATACGGGATCCCCGCGGACAACCCGTTCGTCGGCACCCCCGGGGCGCTGCCCGAGATCTACGCCCTCGGCCTGCGCGACCCGCACCGCATCAGCTGGGACCCCGAGGGCGACCACACGATGTACCTCGGGCACATCGGCGAGTGGCAGGTCGAGTCGGTGTACGCCGTCGAGCCGGGCGACAACTTCGGCTGGTCCGTGCGCGAGGGACCGTTCCTCGCGGACAACCGGCAGATCTTCCCCCTGCCCGCCGACGACGCGCAGCACGGCTTCACCTACCCCGTCGCCGCGTACGACCACAACCGCGACCCGGGCCAGACCGGCGACGCGGGCGTCGCGCTCAACGGCGGCTTCGTGTACCGCGGGGACATCCCGGAGCTGCGCGGCCGCTACCTGTTCACCGACCTCGTGCGCGGGTGGGTCCTGGGCACCGAGGCCGACGAGATGGTCCGGAACGACGGCGACCCGGCCGACCTCGCCGAGATCGAGCACCTGCGCGTGTTCGCCGACGGCGCGGAGACGACGTTCCAGGAGCTCGTCGGCGACCAGCGGGTCGACCTGCGGTTCGGCGCGGACGCCGACGGGGAGCTGTACCTCGTCTCGAAGGCGAACGGGAAGATCTGGAAGGTGACCGGCGCGCGGCGCGCGACGGCCGCCTCCCCCGTCGCGCTGCCCGAGCTCGCCCCGAACCTCGTCGCGCACTACGACTTCGACCACCCCGTCCCGGGTGCGCCGACGTGGGAGGCGGACCAGGGCTGGTCGGGGACCGACATCGAGCTCGTCAACGGCGGCGTCGAGATGCGCGTGGCGGACCGGGCCTACCCCGGTGCGGGCGAGGCGCTCCAGACGCAGCAGATGAGTCCCCGGACGGCGTCGAACGACGACTGGAAGGCCGGCGTCTACGACCCCGACGGCGTCGACTCCCTCGGTGCGTTCGCCGGGGCGGACGAGATCTCCGTGATGGGCTGGTTCAAGCCGACCGGCGAGCACCCCGCCCTCAACTCGGGCACGGCGAACCCCGACGACCGCTACAACGCGATCGGGCTCGCCGGAGTCCTGACCGGGACGTCGGACGGGCACGCGGTGCGCGCGCTGCTCGAGGTCATCACGGTGGACGGCGAGCTGCGGCTCGTCGCGCTCGGGCGCCGCCTCGACGGCGGCGGCTCGTGGACGTTCGCGGCCGACCTGCCGTGGGACCAGATCCTCCAGCGCAACCAGTGGGTGCACCTCGCCGCGACGTTCGACTTCGCGGGCGGGGAGATGAAGCTGTACCGCAACGGCGAGGAGCTCGAGGGCCGGTACACGGCCTCGAACCCGTGGGGCGCGGGCGCGACGTCGCCCACCGACCCCGCGGGGATCAAGATCGGCGGGAGCTTCCCGCAGGACACGCGCGAGGCGAACCCGTTCCACGGCCGCATGGACGACCTCATGTTCCTCGACGTCGTCCCGACGCCCGAACAGGTCGCCGCGCAGTACGCGCTGTTCGGCGCCCAGCCGGTCGAGCCTCCGGCGCCGCCGTCGTGCGCGCCGGCGGGCGAGCCGATCACCGACGTCCTCGGTGCCGACCACTGGGCGCCGCGCACGCCGTCGAAGTGGCAGTTCCCGGGCGACGCGGTCGTGCTCGCGCAGGCGGGCGACAACCCGAACGACGGCATCCGCCGTCCGTTCGAGTACGCGGTCCTCACCGAGGGCCCCGAGCTCGGGTCGTTCGCGCTCGACGCCGAGGTGCGGCTCGACGCCCCCGCGTCCGTGAACAACCGCGACGTGATCGTGGTGTTCGGCTGGCAGTCGGACACGCAGTACTACTACGCGCACCTGTCGCAGGACAACACGATCTACGCGCACAACGGCATCTTCAAGGTCGACGGCAAGGACCGGGAGCGGATCGACGACCAGTGGGACGGCGCCGTCGGGGCTCCCCCGGCGGTCACCGACGAGGAGTGGCACGACGTGCGCGTCGTGCGCTGCGCGGACAGCGGCGACGTCGCCGTCTACGTCGACGGGCTCGACACACCGCTCCTCACCGCGAACGACACGACGTTCGGCACGGGCCGCGTCGGGTTCGGCTCGTTCGACAACACCGGCAGCCTGCGCGACCTCGTCGTCACGCCGGCGCAGGAGCCGGCCGGCGTGGCGCTCGACGTCGTCGTGACGCCGCGGTGCCTCGCGGGCAAGGCGTACCTCGCGGTCGCGGCGACGAACGCGTCCGACGTCGTGGCGGACGTGACGCTCACGACGGCGTTCGGGTCGCGCACGGTCGCGGGCGTCGCGCCCGGGGCGGCGGCCTACCAGTCGTTCGCCACGCGCGCGACGACGCTCGACGCAGGGGCCGTCACCGTGTCCGCCACGGCGACGGTCGACGGCGAGGAGGTGACGAGCGAGGAGGTGGTCGAGCACGCGGCGCACGCCTGCGGCTGACGCGCACCTGAGCACCTGAGCTGACGACCCGAGCCGCCCCGGCTCCCACGGCTGCGTCCGACCAGCCTGCGGGACCGGGGCGGCTCTGCGCCCGGTGTCACCCCGCCGTCAGCACCGCCACGCCGCGCCGCAGGGCGAGCACGACCGCGCCCGCGACGAAGTAGTCCCGGTCGTCCTCGCGGCGCGCCGCCCGGACGCCGTCGTGCAGCTCCTGCGTCCGCGCGGAGACCTCGCGCAGCGCCTCCGCGTCGGCGGGCTCCGTGCCGACGGACCGCAGCGCACCGGCGTAGGCGTCCAGGGCACGGGCCGTGAGCGGCCGCAGGCGGGCGCCGAGCGCGAGGTCGTCGCGGTCCTCGCGCTCCCACTCGACGAGCAGCCGCACGAGCGACCCGACGACGCCGGCCGACCCCTCGAGCTCCTGCGCGCGCCGCACCTGCGACGCGGCCCAGTCGCGGTGGCGACGCAGCCGGATGTTGGCGCGCGCGGCCTCCCGTGTCCGCGCGACGGCGTCGCGCGCGCGGGTGAGCGTCGGCTCCACCTCGCGCCGTCGCTCCTCCCACTCCTCCGCCGACGGCGGGCGCTCGCCCGCGAGACCGTCGCCGAGCGCCTCGACCTGGTCGACGAGCGTGTCGCGCAGCCCGTCGAGGGCCTCCTCGGTCGGGGTGAGGGGCAGCGGGGGCACGAGCAGGTTGATGACGACGCCGATGCCCGCACCCACGACGACGAGACCGGCGTACGCGCCGACGAACTCGACCTTCGCGTCGTTGCCGATGATGAGCACGAACAGGGCCGACGTGACCGCCCACGTGCCCATCTCGCCGAACCGCCGCCAGCCCGCGCACAGGAGCGCGAGGCCCACGACGAGCGCCACGGACAGCGCGCTCGGGGCGAGGACGAGGTCGACGCCGCGGGCGATCGCCGCGCCGACGAGGATCGCGAGGATCGCCTGGGCCGACTCGCGGACGGAGCGCGCGAGCGTGCTCGTCGTCGCGACGACCGCGCCGAGCGGGGCGTAGTAGGGGTACTCGGAGAACGGGGCCGGGGCGAGCACCCCGACGTACCACGCGACCGCCGCCGCGAGCGCGCCCTTGACGGCCAACGACCACCGGGGGTGGCGCACCCACTGCCGCTGCGCCGCCGCGACCGCCCGGCGCGCCCGCGTGCCGGCCTCCACGACCCGGGGCGCCCGGGCCGCGAGCGGGGTCCGACCCGTGCTGCTCTCGTCTCGTGCCACGGCACGAGGGTGCCCCGCCCGGCGGGCACCCGCACGCGCGCCCTCCCACCCGGGTGCTCGACGACCGGGCACGAGCGACGGTTCGACGTGTGAGCGGGCAGAGCCGGTGCTTCACTGGCGGCGTCGGTGCAGCCAGACGCCGACGCGCGCGAGCGGTGGTCACCGCCACGGCCTCTCGCTCGGTCGCCTCCGGGACAGCTCGGGGGACGCGATCCAGCGCGACGCTCCGACACCCGTCGACCCGCGCCGCCCCCGCGAGCGAGACGCAACGGAAGGCCGTCGCCCCGGCCGGCGGCACACCCCTCACGCACCACCCACGGAAGGACGGCAGCACCATGCGAGCACTGACCTGGCAGGGACGCGAGAAGGTGAGCGTCGAGGACGTGCCCGACCCCCGGATCGAGCAGCCCACGGACGCGATCGTGCGCGTCACGTCGACCGCGATCTGCGGCTCAGACCTGCACCTGTACGGGGTGCTCGGGATGTTCCTCGACGCCGGCGACGTCCTGGGCCACGAGACCATGGGCGTCGTCGAGGAGGTCGGGCCCGAGGCGGGGAACCTCCGGGTCGGCGACCGCGTCGTCGTCCCGTTCAACATCGCGTGCGGGCACTGCTGGATGTGCGAGCGCGGCCTGCAGACCCAGTGCGAGACGACGCAGGTCCGGTCGCAGGACAAGGGCGCCGCGCTCTTCGGGTACACGAAGCTCTACGGCCAGGTGCCCGGCGGCCAGGCCCAGTACCTGCGCGTGCCGCAGGCCCAGTACGGGCCGGTCGTCGTGCCCGACGACGGCTCCCCGGACGAGCGGTACCTCTACCTGTCCGACGTGCTGCCCACCGCGTGGCAGGCCGTCGAGTACGCCGACGTGCCGCCCGGCGGCACGGTCGTGGTGCTGGGGCTCGGCCCGATCGGCCAGATGTCCGCGCGGATCGCGCTGCACCGCGGCGCGTCCCGCGTCGTCGGGATCGAGCGAGTCCCGGAGCGGCGGGCGATGGCCGAGCGCCACGGCGTCGAGACCCTCGACCCGTCGGCGGTCGACGACCTCGTCGGCGCGGTGCGCGACCTCACGTCCGGCCGCGGCGCGGACTCGGTCATCGACGCCGTCGGGATGGAGGCGCACGGCTCCCCCGTCGCCGAGGCCACCCAGAAGGTCGTCGGCGTCCTGCCCGACGTCCTCGCCGCGCCCCTCACGGAGCGCGCCGCGACCGACCGCCTCGCGGCCCTCTACACCGCGATCGACCTCGTCCGCCGCGGCGGCACGATCTCGATCTCCGGCGTCTACGGCGGGGCGAAGGACCCCCTGCCCATGATGCAACTCTTCGACAAGCAGGTGACGCTGCGCATGGGGCAGGCGAACGTGCGGCGCTGGACCGACGACGTCCTCCCCCTCGCCGCCGACGTCTCCGACCCGCTCGGCGTGCTGGACCTCCGGACGCACCGGCTGCCGCTCGAGTCGGCCCCGGACGCGTACCGCACGTTCCAGCGCAAGGAGGACGGCTGCATCAAGGTCGTGCTCGACCCGTGGGCCTGACCACCGTCGACGCGGTCGTGGTCGGCGCGGGGCCCAACGGCCTCGTCGCCGCGAACGCGCTCGTCGACGCGGGGTGGGACGTGCTCGTGCTCGAGGCGCAGGACACGTACGGCGGCGCGGTCCGCTCCGCCGAGGTCGCGGCACCGGGGTACGAGACGGACCTCTTCAGCGCGTTCTACCCGCTCGCGGCGGGGTCGCCGGTGATCCGGGGCCTGCACCTGGAGGAGCACGGGCTCACGTGGTCCCGCGCCCCGGACGTCCTCGCGCACGCGCTGGACGACGGCGGTGCCGCCGTCCTGCGCGCCCGTGCCGAGGACACCGCCGCCGGGCTCGAGGAGGTCGCGCCCGGTGACGGCGACGCGTGGCTCGAGCTCGTGGCCGGGTGGGACCGCGTGCGCGACCCGCTCCTCGACGCGCTCTTCAGCCCGCTCCCGGCGGCCGGGCCGGTGCTGCGCGTGCTGCGCCGGCTCGGCGCGGCGGGCACGCTCGACCTCGCCCGGCTCGCCGTCCTGCCCGTGCGCCGCCTCGCCGACGAGACGTTCCGCGGCGAGGGCGGCGGCCTGCTGCTCACGGGCAACGCGATGCACGCCGACGTCCCGCCCGACGCCGCGGGCAGCGGCGTGTTCGGCTGGCTGCTCGCCATGCTCGGCCAGGACGTCGGCTTCCCGGTCCCCGCCGGCGGGGCCGGCCGGCTCCCCGACGCGCTCGTCTCGCGGCTCCGCGCCCGCGGCGGTGAGGTCGTCACGGGCGCGCGGGTCGAGCGGGTGCACGTGGTGCGCGGCCGCGCGGTCGGCGTGAGCACGGCCGACGGGAGGCACGTGCGCGCCCGCCACGCCGTGCTCGCCGACGTCAGCGCGCCCGCGCTCTACCTCGACCTCGTCGGCGCCGACCGGCTCCCGGCACGGCTCGTGCGCGACCTCGGCCGGTTCCAGTGGGACCACCCGACCGTGAAGGTGAGCTGGGCGCTCGACCGGCCGGTCCCGTGGACCGCGCCCGGGGCGCGCGGGGCGGGCACGGTGCACCTCGGCGTCGACCGGGCGGGGTTCGTCGACGTCGCGGCCTCGCTCTCGCGCGGCCACGTCCCCGAGCGGCCCTTCCTCGTCCTCGGGCAGATGACGACCTCGGACCCCACGCGGTCGCCCGCGGGCACCGAGTCGGCGTGGGCGTACACGCACGTGCCGCACGGCGTGCCGTGGACGCGCGAGCGCGTCGCGGACGAGGTGCGTCGCGTGGAGGACGCGGTCGAGCGCGTCGCTCCCGGCTTCTCCGACGCGGTCGTGGGCCGGTTCGTGCAGACCCCGGCCGACCTGGAGGCGGCCGACGCGAACCTCGCGGGCGGGGCGATCAACGGCGGCACCTCCGCCGTGCACCAGGAGCTGTTCCTGCGCCCGACGCCCGGACTCGGCCGCCCGGAGACGCCCGTCGCGTCGCTCTACCTCGCGAGCGCGTCCGCCCACCCCGGCGGCGGCGTCCACGGGGCGTGCGGGTGGAACGCGGCGCGCGCCGCGCTCGCCGCCGCCGGACCGCGCGGGTCGCTGCGCCGCGCGCTCGTGCGCACCGCGTGGGCACGGCTGCTGCGCGACCCCTGACCCGGCGCGCCGCCGGCACGATCCGCGAGCGCTACGGGTTCCGGCGCTCCGCGAGGTACGCGAGCCGCCGCAGGGCCTCGACGTTCCGGGGGCCGATCACCGCGCTCCGGAGCGGCCGGGGCACGAGCGTGCCCGGACCCTTCTCGGCGTCCTCGGTGATGCGCACGGTGCAGCCCTGCTCCGTCGGGCGCACCTCGATCCGCACGCGCGCCTCGCCCGCGGGCCAGCCGCGCGCCTGGAGGTCGATCCCCCGGTCCGGGTCCCAGGCGCGCACGACCGTCTCGTCGTCGAGCAGCGCGGGCCACAGCCCGACCGAGTGGAGGATCCTCGAACCCGGCGCGGGCCAGGAGTCGTCGACGGCGCGGATCCGCGCCGTCCCGACGACCCACGTCGAGTACGACCAGCCGTCCGCGAGGACGCCGAGCACCGCGTCGGAGGGGCATCGCACGGCCCGAGTGACGGTCACCATGAGGCGACGCTAGTCGCGCGCCCCGCACTGGCAACCGCTCGCGCCCACCGCGACTCCGCGCGAGCGCGAGGCACCCCCCGTAGCGTGGGGGACCTGCCCACGACACCGTGGGCGGCCACGTCCAGGAAGGGAGGGCGCGATGGGCATCGCCGGCTTTCCCCAGGAGTTCGCGGACCGGGCCGCGACGATCCTCGGCCACGGCCTCGAGGTCAGCGTGACGATGCGCCAGGCCGGGGTGAGCGTGCGCGCGGGCAGCAGCACCGAGGCCGCCGCGCGCTGCGACCAGGCCGAGGCGCTCGACGGCCGCGGCCCGTGCATCGACGCGATGGACCACGGAGGACGTCGCGTCATCGCGTCCGTGGCGGACGCCCCCGGGTGGGAGCGCTGGTCGCGCCAGTGCGTCGAGGAGGGCTTCGTCACGGCGGCCGCCGTCCCCGCCGCCGTCACGGCCGACGTCGCCGTCGCGCTCAACCTGTACTCGCGCGCGCCCGACCCCTGGACGCCGGAGCTCCTGACGGCGGCCGACGCGTTCGCGCAGCTCGTCGCGTCGGCGGTCGGCCTCCGCCTCGAGCTCGCGGCGCTCGAGGACTCGACCGCGGGCTTCTACCGGGACATGTCCGACGCCGTGGCGACCGAGCGCGCCGTCGGGGCGATCATGCAGACGAACCGGTGCTCCGCCGACGAGGCCCGCCGCATCATCGACTCGGCGTCCCGGCACCGGAACGTGAGCCCGCGCGAGGTCGCGGAGTCCCTCCTGCGCGCGCTCGTCGTGGAGGACGCGCCGGACCCCGCCGACGACGACCCGGGCCTCCCGTGAGCGTCCCCCACGACGCCGACGGGGCGCACGCGCACGACCGCCGCACCGTCCTGTCGGGCGTCCTGTTCGGTGCCGGGATCGCGGCGTCGATCATCGACCTGTTCGTGTTCCACCTGGGCCTGCAGTGGCACCACTTCTACGACCTGTCGACGACCCAGGTGGCGCTCGCCGCCGACGGCGTCTTCCACGCGGTGGGCTGGTTCGTCACCGTCTGGGGTCTGTTCCTGCTCGCCGACGTACGCCGCCGCACGGAGGTGTCGTGGTCACGGTGGGTCGGGGCCGTGGTCGTCGGCGTCGGGGGCTTCCAGCTCCTCGACGGCGTCCTCAACCACAAGATCCTCGGGATCCACCAGATCCGGTTCGGCGTCGACCTCCTGGTGTACGACGTCGTGTGGATCGGGACGGCGGTCGTCGCGCTCGCCGTCGGGCTCGTGGTCCTGCGCCGCGCGCGGCCCGCTCGTGCAGGCGCCGCCGGGACCGCGTGATGCCTCCGCACGACCACGTCGCGAGCGGCGGGCCCGCCCTGCTGACGGTCGTCGCCGTCGTCGCCCTCGCCGTGGGCGCTGCGGCGTACGCCGCCGGGCTGCGGGCGGCCCGGTCGCGCAGCCCCTGGCCCGTGCGGCGCACGCTGTCCTGGTACGCGGGGCTCGTGAGCGCGGGCGTGGCGGTCGTCGGGCCGCTCGCGGACGCGTCGCGGTCGAGCTTCACGGCCCACATGGCCGGGCACGTCCTGCTGGGCATGCTCGCACCGCTGCTCCTCGTGCTCGCCGCGCCGGTGTCGCTGCTCCTGCGTGCCCTGCCGCCCGCCCGGGCGCGGCGCGTCGCCGCGGTGCTGCGCTCCCCCGTGCCGCGCGTCGTCGGGCACCCGGTGATCGCCGGCCTCCTCGACGCGGGCGGGCTCTGGCTCCTGTACACGACGGGACTCTTCCACCTCGCCCACACCTCCCCGGTCGTGGGCGTCGTCGTGCACGCGCACGTCCTGCTCGCGGGCTGGTTGTTCACCGCGTCCCTCGTCGGACCGGACCCGCACCCGTCCCGCGCGTCCTTCCGGGTGCGCGCGGGCGTGCTCGTCGCCTTCGTCGCCGCCCACTCCGTGCTCGCGAAGTGGCTCTACGCCCACCCGCCGGCGGGCGTCTCCCCCGCCGACGCGCGCACCGGCGGGCAGCTCATGTACTACGCGGGCGACGTCGTCGACGTCGCGCTCATGGTGCTCCTCGTGGCCGGGTGGTACGCGGCGACGCGGCCCCGGGAGGTCCCGGTCGCGCGCGGCCGCCCGCGGCCCGGCCTCGCGTGACGGCGCCTGCTCGACGACGCCTGCTCGACGACGCGGGCGCGCGGGCCCGGCCGTGGGCGGGCGGCTCCTCACGTCCCGTCGTCGCCCGGGTCGAACGCCTCCCGGTACAGCCGACCCGCCTCCTCGACGACCCGCGGGTCGAGCGACGCGGCCGGGACGACGTCCACCAGGAGCGGCTCGCTGTCCGGGCCGCGCCCCGCGACCTCTCCCGTGAGGAGCCACGGGAACCGCTCCGGCGTCATGAGGTGCGCGTACTGGCAGAGCTGGCGCGCCACCCAGTGCTCCACCGGGCGCTCCCACCACGGCTCGGGCGTCAGCGGGTTGACGCTGAGACCGGGCAGCAGGCACCCGCTCTCGTGGTCGCGGCTCACGCTCTCGGCGTCCTGCTCAGGACCGCCGCTGAACCGCACGTAGAGGGGGCGCACCACCTCCACGAGCTCGGCGACCTCCGCGAGGCTCCGCAGGCGGGGCAGCGTGTCGAGCGTGCTGGGCGCGTCGGGCATCGGGACCTCCTGGACTGGCGTCGTGCAGGCGGGGCCCCTTCTCGACTCTCCGTGACGGACGGGACCTGCCGGTCACGCCCGCCGTCCCCAGGCTACGAGGGGGTCGGCGGCCAGGCATCCCCAGGCCTGCGAGCGCCGGGAGGCCGTGCGACGGTGGCAGGACGCGCCGCTCGTGCGGGGCGCGGGAGCACCACGAAGAGCGCGACCGAGGAGGCCGACATGAGCGAGAACGACGAGCGCGGCTACGACCCCGCCGAGGACCCGGACGCCGACCCCCGGTCGCTCAACCCCCGCGAGGGGCGGCACGCGAGCGGGTCGGGGTCCGAGGACACCGACCCCGACGCCGAGCCGGGGAACGTCAACCCGCGCACCGGCGGCCAGGCGTCCGGCGACGCCTGACGCGCGGAGCACGAGGGCCCGGGTGCGGTGCACCCGGGCCCTCGCCGTGCGGTCTACGCGGCCGCGCTCGCGACGAGCCCGCCCCCGCGAGGGGCCGTCTCGCCCCGCAGCCCGAACCGCAGGCCGAGGTGGTCCATGGTCGGCGGGAGCGGGCCCCGGGCGAGGTAGCTGCCTCTCGCGACGGCGAGGTCGAGACGCGCGACACGGGCGAGCGTGTGCGCCGCCAGGAGCAGCACGCGGTCTCCTCTCAGTCCTTGTGCAGGGCGTCCTTGACGGCGCCCTTCGCCTTCTCGAGCGTCGACGGCTTGCCGGTCGTGCCGTGGAAGCGCTCGTCGGGCGTCGTGGGCGGCGGCATCGGGACGCCCGCGGGAGGCTCGGCCACGTAGGTGAACTCGCCCTTGCCGTCGGGGGTCGGGCCGCTCGCCCAGCGCCCCTCGGACGCGTGCTCGCCGTCGGAGAAGTTGATGTACTGGTAGGACACGTCGCGGTCCTCCTTCGACAGCGGGAACGTGCTGGGCACCGGGAGCTCCTCGACGCCCTCGTCGCGCAGCTCCTGCGCCGCCGCGAGCCACTGGTTCTGGTGCATCGTGTCGCGCGCGAGCAGGAACGCCAGGAGGTCCTTCACGCCGGCGTCGTCGGTCATGTGGTAGAGCCGCGCGACCTGCACGCGGCCCTGCATCTCGGCGTTCGCGTTGGCCGTGAAGTCCGCGAGCAGGTTGCCGCTCGCGGTCACGTACCCGGCCGACCAGGGGTTGCCGTTCGAGTCGACGGGCCGCGCACCGGCCCCCGCGACGATCGCGTGCTGCGGGTCGGTGCCGCCGATGATCGCCGCCACGGTCGGGTCGTCCTGGACGGCTCCCTCGACGGTGCCGACCGGCGCCTTCTCGAGGAGCTGGGCGATCATCGTCGCGAGCATCTCGACGTGCCCGAACTCCTCGGCACCGATGCCGTAGAGCAGGTCGCGGTACTTGCCGGGGAGGTGGGCGTTCCAGGACTGGAAGCCGTACTGCATGGCCACGGTGATCTCGCCGTACTGCCCGCCCAGCACCTCCTGGAGCTTGCGGGCGTAGACGGCGTCCGGGCGGTCCGGCGTGGCCTGGTGCTGGAGCTCTTGACGGTGGAAGAACATGCTCTCTCCCTCGGGAGGTCGCCTCCCCGCACCAGCGTGCACGGGAGGACCACGGCACGCGCCCCCTTCTCGACGCGTCGAGCGTCCCTCCACCCTGTGGCCGCCGTCACCCGGTCGCATCTGGGGACGGGCGAGACGGGCGCCCGACCTCGTCGGTCCGGGCGCGGCGCCCGACGGGTCGTGGGCCGCGACACGCCGGAACTTCACCCCCCACGGGGGACGCCGCCGCGGGAGCCGAGCCCCTAGCGTGGTGACCGTCGCGGGGCGGCCGGTGAAGAAGACCGCCGCACGCCTGCCCCGCGGCGAACCGCCCTCGTCCGAGCCCGCCGGGACGAGGGCGACGTGCGTCCGGACCCACGCGCGCGAGCGCACGCGATCGTGCCTACGGTCGACGCAGCTTCGAGAACGGGAGCTTGACGACCTGAGGAGCCACCATGCCCGACGCCCCCGGCCCCGCCGTCCACGACGACGACTCCCCCGTCCTCCTGCGTCTCGCCCGACGGCTCGAGGACTCACCCGCACTGGACGGGCTCTCCGGCACCGTGCGCGGCGTCGCGCTCGCCCTCGTCCCCTCCCACGGGCGGCTGCGCGAGGAGCTGCACGGCCGCTCGCTCGGCCACGCCCTGCACGCGACCCTCACCGACGTGCCCGTCGGCCTCTGGACGAGCGCCGCCGTGCTCGACCTCGTCGGGGGCGAGCGCAGCGCGCCCGCGGCGCAGCGCCTCGTCGGGCTCGGCGTGCTCGCGGTCGCGCCGACCGCGCTCACGGGCCTCGCCGACTACCTCGACGTCGACCGCCGCGCGCGCCGCGTCGGCGCGGTCCATGCCGCGCTCAACTCCGGCGTCTCGCTGCTGTACGGCGCGTCGTGGCTGCTGCGCCGCGGCGGCCGGCGCCGGTCGGGCGTCGCCGTGTCTCTCGCCGCCTACGGGCTCGCCGGGGCGAGCGCGTTCCTCGGCGGCCACCTGGCCCAGGCGCTGCGCGAGCCGCCCGCCGAGGTCGCGCTCGGCGACGACGACGTCCCGGACCTCCCGTGACGCCGCGGCTCGCGGCGGTCGTGCGGGACCGCGCGAACGCGCTCGTGACGGGGGCGACGAGCGGCATCGGCCGCGCGCTCGCGCACGAGCTCGCCCGCCGCGGGCACGACGTCCTGGTCGTCGCCGACCGCGACGTCGACGCGACCGTCGGCGAGCTGGCCGCGCACGGCGGGACGCACGAGGGTCTCACGGTCGACCTCACGACGCCGCGCGGCGTCGAGGCCACCGCCCGACGGGCGCGCGAGCTCGGCGTCTCGACCGTCGTCCTCAACGCGGGCGTCGGGGTGCACGGCGCGTACGCGCGCACCCCGCTCGAGGCGCAGCTGCGGCTCGTCGACCTCAACGTGCGCTCCGTCGCCCACCTGACGCACCTGCTCCTGCCCGACCTCCTCGCCGAGGGGCACGGTCGGCTGCTGGTCACGGCGTCCGTCGCGGGCGAGATGCCGGCCCCGCACTTCGCCACCTACGCGGCGTCGAAGGCGTTCCTCCGGTCGTTCGCGTGGTCGCTGCGCGGCGAGCTCGCGGGCACGGGCGTGACGGTCACCGCCCTCCTGCCCGGCCCCACCCGGACCCCGTTCTTCCGGGAGGCCGGCATGGAGCGCACGCACGTGGGGCGCCTGCCGAAGCCGAGCGCCGCCGCGGTGGCGCGGCAGGCCGTCGACGCGCTCGTCCACGGCCGGCCGGAGGTCGTCCACGGCGTCCAGGGCAAGGCCATGCTGGCGGTCGCCCGCGTCCTGCCGCAGCCGGCGCGGGCCGCGTTCCACGGCTGGTTCTACGCGCCCGTCCCGCCCTCGCTGGCCGTGCCGCGGGCCGCGTCGTCGGGCTCGCCGCTGCGGTAGCCGTTCACCTTGTGCGTCCCGTCGCACCACGGCGGGATCGCCGTGCCCCCGCAGCGGCACAGGGCGATCGTCGCGCGGCGCCTCTCGATCTCGCGGCCCTGCTGGTCGACGAGGCGCGCGGGCCCGCGCACGAGGAGCGGCCCGTCCGGGCACGCCGTGACGGTGACCTCCTCCACCCGCGACTCGACCCGCGACTCCGCCCGGGGCTCCTCGCCCGGCGTCCGCCCGGCGCCCGTCATGCGGCCACCGCCCGCGCCGTCACGCCACGCAGCGCGGCCGTCGAGTGCGCGGCGCGGCGGATCCGCGTGCCGGCGTACGGCACGCCGCCGCGGGCGCGCCAGGCGACCGCGACCCACACGCACACGGTCCGCTCGACCAGCCACGCGGGAGCCCACAGCGCCGACGACGCGGGCCACGCAGCGGTGCCCCCCGCGCGGCGTCGTCCCGCCTCGGCCAGCACGACCGCGCTCGCCAGCACCGCGGTCAGCGCGCCCAGCCAGGCCGCGCGCGCCGTGCCCCGACCCCGCACCGTCCCCACGACGCACGCACCGAGGAGCGGGGCGAGCGCGAGCTCTGCCGTGAGCCGCGCGGGCTGCGCGAACGAGTCGTAGGCCTGGCGCACGCGCTGCTCGACGAACTTCCGCGTCGTCGGTGGGCGACGGGCGACGAGCAGGTCGGGCCGGTACACGACCGTCCTGGCGTGGGCGCGCAGCGTGCGCTCGAGCTCGAGGTTCTCGAACAGCACGCGGGCGTCGTACCCGTCGGGGCCGAGCGCGTCGCGCCGCAGCACCACCGTGCCGCCCCAGTCGTGACCGAGCGCGCGGTTGACGAGCGAGCGCGCGGTGTCCCAGCGCGCGTGCCACGGCAGCGGGTCGAACACGTTCTGCGGCACGACGGCGTCGGCGTCGTCGAGCGCCGCGAGCGCCCGGTCGAGCGTCGCGGCGTCCCAGCGCACGTCGTCGTCCGCGACGACGACGCGCGGCGCGGTCGTCGCGGCCAGGGCGGTGAGCACGCCGACGACCTTCCCGTTGCAGCCCGAGGGCGGCGGGCCGACCTCGACGGTTCGCGCCGACCCGCCCCACGCGGCGGCGTGGAGCGCACGGACGGGACCGGGCGACCCGTCCGCCACGACGACCTCGACGTGGCGCGCGAGGTCGCGCAGGTAGGCGGACAGGTCCGCCGTCGCCGCCTCGTCGGGCTGCTCGCGGCGCAGCGGCAGCACGTAGGTCACGTCAGCCACGCGGCGCGTCGCCCTCCTGCACCGGGTCCGGGCCCGGCTGCGGCTCGACGGCCGGCGCGAGCGGCACGCGCAGGGCCGAGACGCCCTGCTGCCAGCGCTCGAGCGCGTGGGCGGCCACGTCACCCTCGACGGCCAGGCACGCGGCCGCGCCGAGCAGGACGTCGTCCCGCAGCGCCGGCTCCTGCTCGACGAGGCGGCCCGCGAGGTCGCGCGCGGCGATCTGCTCGTGCACCGCGTCGGCCTCGACGTGCTCGTCGAAGTACCAGGTGGTGTCCGCGTCGTGCCCGAGGCGGCGGAAGCCGTTGCCGTACAGGCGGCTCGGCACCGACGACGTCATCTCGAACGCGGCGAGGTGGCCGACGATCGCGCCGCGCAGGCGCCGGTGCAGGCCGAACAGCGACATCGTGTTCAGGGCCGCGAGCACGACCGCGGGCACGGCGTCGACGTAGCGGCCGTAGGTGTCGTCGAGCCCGACGCCGCGCATCGCCCGCGCGAACAGCTCGGCGTGCATGCGGCCGGGTCGACCGCCGCCGTACTCGTCCGCCTGGATCTCCACGAGCGCCGCCTTGGGCACGCCCGCGAGCCGCGGGACGGCCCACGTGTGCGGGTCGGCTTCCTTGAGCTGGTAGAGGGACTTCAGCGCGAGGAGCTCGCGCGCCTGCCCGGCGTCGGCGCGTTTCGCGACGTACCGCGACAGGCTCGGGCCGTCGTCGGCCGCCGCGAGCTCGAACAGCCGTCGCGCGACGCCGGCCGCGTCGGTCGCATCGCACGTCGGCTGGCCGGCGCGCTCGCGCACCGCGGCCTCGAACGGGGCCTCGATCCGCGCGCGCACCGCGAGCAGCGGCGGGTCCCACTCCCAGTCGTCGTCGACACCCTCGACCCCCCGGTAGTGCAGCTCGTAGAGGAGGGTGAGGGCGAGCTGGACGTCCTCGTCGCGCAGGATCTCCGCGGCCGCCGCGTCCAGCGCCGGCCCGACGGCGTCCTCGACCGGGCGCAGGCGGTCGGCCGCACCCGGGGGCTCGACGAGCGCGGCGAGGAGCGCGGCGCTCAGCGGGCCTCGTGGGCGGGGCAGCGGCAGGCGGCCCGTCGCCGGCGCCGACGGAGCACCGGGCACGGGCCCGTCCGACGGACCGGTCGCGGTCGCCGACCCGGCGGTGGGGACGTGGGCGGGGAGGGCGGTGGAGGTCATCACGGGTTCCTGACGCTCGCGCGGACGGCGCCCCTGCTCGACGCCACCGCCATGCTCCCCACGGACCGCCCGACTCGCGAGCCGAACCGGCCCCCGGGCGGGCGGCCGACGGCGCATCAGCCCTGCTGGGAGCCCTGCGGGGAGGTCGCGACGGTGCGTGACGCCTCGGCTGCACGAGAGGGCCGCTCGCCACCTGAGCGCGACCACCCGCTCCAGTTGTGTGCGCGCGGTCCGCGCCTAGCGTGGGGGGTGGTCCAGGAGGTGGCCGTACCGGCGGAGCGAGAGCCCGGCACGGCTACCGCTCCGTCGCCAGTCACGCCGCACGAGCGGCGACGACGACGGGAGTCCGACCATGAGCGAGACGAACGTGCCGTACGGCTCGGGGCCCGGTTCGCCGGGTGTCGGGACGGCGCAGGACACCGGGGACAGCGGCGGCGCCGCGGCCGGGGTGAAGCAGCGCGCGAGCGAGGCCGCGTCCCACGCCGGCGACGCCGGCCGGGAGGTCGCGCAGGACGCGAAGGAGAAGGCGCGCGACGTCGCGCACGAGGCCACGGACCGCGCACGCGGCCTGGTCGACCAGACGAGGACGGAGCTCAGCGACCAGGCACGCACGCAGCAGGAGCGCCTCGCGGGCGGGCTGCGGTCCCTCGGTGACGAGCTCCGCCAGATGGCGGACGGCACCGAGGACCCGGGCTACGCGACCGACCTGGTGCGGCGCGCCGGGGACGCCACCGGGCAGGTGGCGCAGTGGTTCGAGGACCGTGAGCCCGCGTCGGTGCTGCACGAGGTCGAGAGCTTCGCCCGGCGCCGTCCGGGCACGTTCCTCCTCCTCGCCGCCGGGGCCGGCCTGCTGGTCGGACGGCTCGTGCGCGGCATGAAGGACGCGCCGGACACCGGCTCCGACCGCGCGCAGGACGGCGGCACCGGGTCGACGTCCGGGTCGACGACGTCCGCGACGCGCGGCGCGCACGCCGCACCGCTCGGCACGACCACGGGCTCGACCGGCGGGTCGACCACGGCGACGACCACCGGCACGACCGGGACCACCGGCGTGCCGGGCACGACCGGCGGCGCGGGGACCGGCGCGCCCGACATCGGCACGGCGGGCGCGTACCCGGGCCTCGCGAACGACCGCCTGGCGCACGACCCCGACGTCCCGACGTCGGCCGAGGGCGTTCCCCCGACGTACCCGCCCACGACGCCCGGCTCGGGCGCCCGGCCGGGAGGTGGCCCCGATGTCGTACACCCCTGACCCGTTCGCCGCGGCGGGCACCGGCCGGCACACGACGGGCAGCGGCCCCGACCCGGGCGTGGCCACGCCGCAGCCCGTGCCGACGTCCGCGGACCAGCAGGCCGAGCAGCAGAGCATCGGCGAGCTCGTCGCCGAGGTGAGCCGCGACCTGTCGACGCTCATGCGCCAGGAGGTCGAGCTCGCCAAGGCGGAGGCCAAGCAGTCGGCGCAGCGCGCCGGGAAGGGCGCCGGGATGCTCGCCGGCGCCGGGGTGGCGGGCCACATGGTCCTGCTGTTCCTCTCCGTGGCGCTGTGGTGGGCGCTCGGCGCCGTCATGGGCCGCGGCTGGTCGGCCGTCGTCGTCGCGGTGCTGTGGGCGATCGTCGCCGCGGTGCTCGCGGCGCGCGGACGCAAGGAGCTGCGCACGGTCGAGGGCATGCCCGAGACCACGGACACCCTCAAGAAGATCCCGAACGCCGTCCGAGGACACGAGGAGAAGAACTCATGAGCACCAGCGATCCGGAGGAGATCCGGGCGGACATCGAGCGCACGCGGACCGAGCTGAGCCGCGACGTCGACGCCCTCGGGGAGAAGGTCAAGCCCGGCAACGTGGCGCGCCGCCAGGTGGACCGGGTGCGGTCGGGCGTGACGAGCGTCAAGGACCGCGTCATGGGCAGCGCCCACGACACGGTCGACTCGGCCCGGGACACGTCGCACGGCGTCGCCGACCGCGGGCGCGAGGCGGCCTCGTCGGTCGCCGACTCGGCGCGCAGCACGGCGTCCTCGGTCGCCGACACCGTGGGCTCCGCCCCGCGGGCGGTGCGCGAGCAGACGCAGGGCAACCCCCTCGCCGTCGGCCTCGTGGCCTTCGGCGTGGGGCTCGTCGTCGCCTCCCTCCTCCCGTCGAGCCGCGCCGAGCAGCGCGCCGCCGTCGGGGTCAAGGAGAAGGCGGCGCCGCTCGTCGAGGACGTGAAGTCCACGGCGCAGGAGGTCGTGCAGGATCTCAAGGAGCCCGCGAAGGAGGGCGCCGAGGCCGTCCGCGACGCCGCGAAGGACGCCGCGCAGTCCGTGGGGCAGCACGGCAAGGAGGCCGCGGCGGACGTCCGCGACCAGGTCAAGGAGGGCTGACAGCCCGCACGACGGCGGCCCGGGTGACGCGTACGTCACCCGGGCCGCCGTGCGTGTGCGGAGCGGTCGGTGCCCGGACGCGCGAGCGCCGGGTGAGGCGGCGTCGGACGTCCGCCTCACCCGGCGCTCCTGCGCGTCAGGCCGGTGTCAGCCGCACGACAGCGCGTCGTGCTCGGCCGTGACCGTGGCCGTCCTCCCCTCGGCGTCGGTGGCGGTGACCGTCGCGGAGCCGGCCTCGACCTCGCCGGAGCGGACCGCGAACGACTGGTAGGCGTTCGCACCCGGGGCGACGTTCTCGACCGTCTTCGTGCCGTACGGCGTCTCGAGCGTCACCGTGAGCGGGACGTCGTCCTCGTTGAGGGCGCGGACCGCGACGTAGGTCTTGCCCGCGAGGCAGCGCGCCTGCGCGGTCGCCGTGACGTCGGGCCCGGCCTCGCCGGCGGGGACGCCGGTGAGGTACTCGAAGCCGTGGGCCGCGAAGTCCTCGCCGTCGGGCGCCTGGTCCCACTCGAGGACGTAGTACGCGACGCCGGCCTCCTGCGCCGCCGTGAGGATCTCCTGGAGCGGCACCTCGCCCTCGCCCAGGTTGGTGAACGACGGGCGGCCGCCCGCGTTCAGGCCCGTGGCGTCCTTGACGTGGAGCAGCTCGATCCGGTCGCCGTACTGCTCGATGAGCGCCGGGACGTCGACGCCCGCGTGGGCGGCCCACGCGACGTCGAGCTGGAACGTGACGTACTCGGGGTTCGTCTCGCGGACCAGGATCTCCCAGGCCGAGAGCGTCTCCCCCTCGTGCTCGTACGTCGTGCGGAACTCGCCGTCGTGGTTGTGGCCGAAGAACTTCGTGAAGCCGGCGTCGACCGCCCGCTCCCCGAGCCGGTTCATGGCCTCGGCCGTCGCGAGCGTGTTCTCGTAGGTGCCGATCCCCGGCGCGGGCCAGCCGCCCGAGCCGACGTACTCCTGGCCGAGCGTCCCCACGTAGTCCAGGGTCGCGTCGAACGTGGCCTCGTCGACGTTGTAGTGCGACGACTTCACGCTCAGGCCGTAGGAGTCGGCCAGCGCACGGAACTCCTCGGCGGTGTAGCCGGAGAAGTTGCCGCCGAAGGGCTCGATGTTCTTGAAGCCGATCTCCGACAGGCGCTCGAGCACGGCCGGGAGGCCCGCCTCGTTGACCCACGGGATGAGCGAGAACATCTGGATGGACACCTGCTCGGCCGGCACGACGACCGGCTCGGTGCTGCCCTCGCCCACGGCGAACGTCACCGCGTCGACGTCCACGCCACCGGTGGTCGTCACGACGACCGAGCCGGTGCCCTCGGGCACGCTGCTCAGCGTCTGCGTGACGTCCTGCCAGCCCTCGCCCGTGAAGGCGAAGTCGGCGAGCGGCTCGGTGGCCTCGGCCCCCGCGCCCTGCCAGCTCAGCGTGACGGTGCCCTCGCCGCTGCCGCGGACGGTGACCTCGTCGACGGCCTCGCCCGTCGGGGCGTGCACGAGCGCGAGCGGCCGGTAGGTGAACGAGTCGCCCTCGTCGAACGAGGTGACGTAGCGGCCGGCGTTCGCCGCCGGGTCCTCGACGACCTCGACGCCCTCGGCCGCGTCGTACCACTCGGCCTGCTGCGCCTGCGGCTTGAGGATGTGCGTGGCCTCGCCGGTGATGGCGGGGACGTCACCCTGGGCCTTGTCCGTGTACGTGACGACCAGCGTGCCGAAGATCTTCTCGCCCTCGCCGTGCTCGACGGCGTCGGGGCTCGTCTGGATCGTGAAGCCGCAGCCGTCCTCGGTGACCGCGGCGCGCCCGCTCACCTCGGGGTGGGCGTGCTCGTTGTGGCCGAGGCCGAACGTGTACTGGATGTTGGTGCACACCGGCTCGTCGCCGTCCTCGGCGTCCTGCACCGAGACGGTGTACGGGACGGCGTCGCCCCAGTCGAAGACGGCCCCGTCGGGCTGGCTCAGCGTGATCTCCGGGGCGGTGTTGCCGACGGTGACCTGCTGGATCGCGAGGCCGAAGTTGCCCTCCGGGTCGGTGACGCGCAGCTGCACCGCGAACCGCCCGCGCTCGGTGAACGTGTGCGTCACCGTCTCGCCCTGCGCGTCGTACTCGCCGTCGGCGTCGAAGTCCCAGTCGAAGGTCAGGCCCTCGTTCGGGGTCTCCGCGTCCGTGGTCGCCGAGGCGTCGAACGTCACCTCGAGCGGCGCGTCGCTGCCCGACACCGGGGAGGCGGAGATCGCCGCGCGCGGCGTCTTGTTCTCCGACCCGTAGGTGATGCGGTACAGCCCGGCGTCCGGGTTCTGGCGGAAGAAGCCGTCCCCGTACTCCAGGACGTACATGGACCCGTCCGGACCGAACTCCATGTCCATGACGTTGTCCCAGATCGGCTGGTTCACCGTCTCCAGGTGCGCGTTGGGCAGGAAGTCCTCGACCGCGGTGACCTCACCGGCCGACGAGAGCTCGTCGAGCGTGAACGCGACGACGTAGTCCTGGGAGAACTCCGCCATGAACGGCTTGCCGTCCCAGTACGCGGGGAACTTGCCCGGCGCGTCGGGGTAGTCGGCGGAGCGGAAGATCGGGCCGCCCATGGGCGCCTGGCCGCCGCCGCCCAGCTCGACCAGCGGGTCGAGCAGCTCCGGCTGGTCGCCGGGGCGGTCGCCGTAGTAGACCTGCGGCGCGGTGGCCGGCGGGACGACGTCCAGACCGGTGTTCCACGTGGAGTTGTTCTTCGCGCCGGCCTCGCAGTCGAACCACTCGCCGGGCGTGCCCGTCGCGAAGTCCCACTCGTTGTAGTTCGCGTTGGGCCCGTGGCAGTAGGGCCAGCCGCCGTTGATCGGCTCGGTCGTGAGCTGCCACTCGACGTAGCCCATCGGGCCGCGGTCGGGGTTCGCGTTCGCCGCGTCGGGACCGTAGTCGCCCCAGACGAGCGCGCCGGACTCGAGGTCGTAGTCGATCCGGAAGGGGTTGCGCACCCCCATCACGTAGATCTCCTCGCGCACCAGGTCCTCGGACCCCTCGTACTGCGGGTCGTCGAAGAGGTTGCCCTCGGGGATCGTGTACGTGGTGCCGGGCCCGACCTCCGTGCCGGGGGCGATGTCCTCGATCGGGTTGATCCGCAGGATCGCGCCGCGCAGGTCGTTCGTGTTGCCCGCGCTGCGGCGGTCGTCGAACCCGGGGTTCATGCCGGGCGCGTTGTTGTTCGGGGCGTACCCGTCGGCGCCGGGGGCGCCGGCCGGGGTGTTGTCACCCGTGGACAGGAAGAGGTTGCCCTCGGCGTCCCACGCCATGTCGGCGCCGACGTGGCAGCACTGGCCGCGCTGCGCGTCGACCTTGAGGATCGCGCGCTCGCTGTCCAGGTCGAGCGTGCTGCTCTCCGCGTCCCACGTGAACCGCGAGAGCTGGTTGTAGCCCAGCCAGCGGTCCCAGTAGCTCTCGTCCTCGCCCGCGGGGAGCGAGTTCGGCGCGCTGCCCTGCGGCGTCGTCTCGGGGTACTCGACCCCGGTGGGCGAGGTGCCCTCCATGACGCGGGGCGCGTACACGAGGTAGACGAACCCGTTCTCCTCGAAGTCCGGGTCCAGGGAGATGCCCTGCAGCCCGTCCTCGGAGTTGGCGTAGACGTCGAGCTTCGCGATCTGCGTCGTCCGCCCGGTCGCGGTGTCGGTGAGGCGGACGACGCCGTCGCGCGCCGTGTGCAGGACCCGCGAGTCGGGCAGGACGGCGAGGTCGATCGGCTCGCCGGTGTCCTTGCTCAGCAGGACCTTCTCGTAGTTGTTCCAGTCGAGTGCCGCGTCGTCCTGCGCGGCCTCGGCGGCGGTCTCGTCCCCGCCGTGGCCGGGGTGCGCGCTCGCACCGCTCAACGCGAGCGGGACGAGCAACGCGGCGGACAGCGCCGCCGCGGCACCTCGGGCGAGCCTGCGTCGGCTCGTGGATGGTCTGTGCACAACGTCCTCCTTGACGTAGATCGAGGAGCCCGTGGTCCCCGACCAGCAGCGCGGCACCTGTGCTCGATGCCGCTGCTCGACGATCGCCGCTGATCGGTCGACCCGGATGGGTGGACGGCCCCGGGGACCGGGGCCTGCGCGGCGCCGTCCTGGCCCCGCGCTGCGTTCGACCCTAGGTCGGACTTTCGCTGCTGCCAAGTCAGAAGTTGAAATATCGAGACGAAAAGTTCGGCCGGGCTGCTCACGAAAACCGACCAGGAGGTCGCTCTTCCTGGTGGGTCGGCGGGTGGGCACCCGCGGCGAGCGTCTGCTGTCAGTCGACCCGGAGGTCGACCGTCGCACCCCGCGCCACGGTCCGGATCTCGACCCCGGGCAGCTCCGGCGACCGTGTGAGGAAGTCGCGCAGCGGGCTGCGGAACACGCCGTAGTCGTCGTGGTGGACCGGGACGACGAGCGGCACGCCGACGCGCCGCACGAGGTCCGCGCCCTGCACGTCGTCCATCGTCACGGTGCGGCCGAGGATGCGCGTCCCGCCCAGGTGCGCCACCACCGAGTCGAGGTGCGGGAACGCGTCCGCGACGACGTCGACGTGGTCGCCCGTGAGCGTGTCGCCCGTGACGTAGACCTGGGTCTGGCGGTCGCCGTCGACGCGGTGGGTGTAGACGGTGCCCATGACCTCCGGCAGCAGGGAACGCATGACGCCGCGCGCGTGGATGGCCGGGACCGACTCCACGTCGAGCGTCTCCTTGCCCGCGCGGAACGTCTCGATCGTGCCGGTCGGCATGCCGACCGTCGCGAAGTGGTGCCGCGCCAGGCGCCGCGCCGCGGACGGCGTGGTGAGGAGCGGCACCTGCCGCGTCAGGCCGCGCCGCGCGACCCGGTCGAAGTGGTCCCCGTGCAGGTGGGACAGGACGATCGCGTCGAGCGGCGGGAGGCCCGTCGGCCCGAACGCGGGCTGGGTGCGGCGCCGCGACGCGAGGCCCTTGCCGAGGTAGGCCCACTGGCCGCGGTGCAGGAAGTTCGGGTCGGTGAGCACGGTGAAGCGCCCGAACCGCAGGAGCGCCGTCGCCGTCCCGCCGAACGTGAGCGTCGCGCCCGCGCGGCGGCTCACGGCTCCCCCAGCGCCTCGAGGTGGACGGCCTTGCGCACGGTCATCTCGTCGAGCAGGTCCGGCCCGTACCCGGCGCCGCCGCCGCTGCCGCGCCGCGGGTCGGCCGACCCGCCCGGCGCGCCCCCGAACACGGCGTTGACCTTGACCGTGCCGACGTCGAGCACGTCCGCCGCGCGCAGCGCGTGCGCGAGCGACGGCGAGAGCACCGTCGCCGCCAGCCCGTACGCCGACGCGGACGCACGACGCAGGCCCTCGTCGAAGTCGGCGACGCGCACGACCGGCGCGACGGGGCCGAACGTCTCCACCGTGAGCAGGTCGACGTCGTCCGGGCACCGGTCGAGCACCGTGGGCGCGTAGAACGACCCGGTCCGGTCGAGCCGCCGGCCGCCTGTCACGACCTCGGCCCCCGCCGCGAGCGCCCCCTGCACGTGCTCCTCGACGACGGCGAGCTGCGCGTCGTCGACGAGCGGGCCCATGGTCGTCGCGTCGTCGGCCGGGTCACCCACCACGACCTCGTCCGCGAGGCGCGCGAGCTCGGCGACGACCGCGTCCGCGACCTCCTCGACGACGTACGCCCGCTCGACGGCGGTGCACAGCTGGCCGCCGTTGGTGAACGCGCCCGTGGCGATCTGCCGCGCGGCGAGGACCGGGTCGACGCCCGCGTCCACGACGAGCGGGTCCTTGCCGCCGTTCTCGAGCAGCACCTTCGCCCCGCGCGCGCCCGCGGCGGCGGCGATGCGCCGTCCCGCGGCGGTGGAGCCGACGTGCGCGACCAGGGCGACGCCGTCGTGCGCGACGACGGCCGCGCCCGTCGCGCCGTCGCCGCTGACGACGCGCAGGACGTCCGGCGGGAGCGCGCCCGCCACGATCTCGGCGAGGCGCACGCCGGGAGCGTCGCTGCGCTCCGACGGCTTGTGCACCACCGTGTTCCCGGTGACGAGCGCCGCGGCGAGCAGCCCGGCGGCCGCCGGGTAGGGGTCGTTCCACGGCGTGATCACCGCGACGACGCCGCGCGGCTCCCGGCGCACGACGTCGAGCGCGGCGGGATCGCCCGCGAGCACCCGACCGGCCCGGCCCAGACCCGCGACGGCGGCCTCGTCGAGCAGGTCGGCGGCGACCTCGGCCGACGCGCGCGCCTCGGCCCGCAGGCGTCCGGTCGTCGTGCACAGCAGGTCGCCGAGCTCGTCGACGGCGGCGCGCACCGCGCGGGCGGCGGCGCGCAGGGCACCGGCCCGCTCCCCCGGCGGCGTCGCGCGCCACGCGGGCCAGGCGGCCTCGGCGGCGCGCACCGCGGCGTCGACCTCGTCGGCGTCCGCGCAGCGGACCGGGGCGGCGGGCCTGCCCGTGGCCGGGTCGGCCCGCTCGAGGCGGCGCTCGCCCGCGGCCGGCGCGGACGGGTCGGGCTGGGTGGTGGGTGCGGTGGTCGTGGTCATGCGGGCCTCCCGGGGTCGCACGAAGAGAAACACCCGTCGGTGCGACGTCGGCGTGCGAGAGCCGCTTCTCCGGGTCAGGGTGAAGTCGGGTTGCAGCAGAGCCGACCCGCACGTGCCAGGTCGAGTGCCCCCTTTCTCGAGGCGCACCACGAGCCTGACCCGAACGAGGAAGGCTCGCAGCCCATGCGCGTCCTCGGAGTCAACGCCCTGTTCCACGACCCGTCCGCCGCCCTCGTCGTCGACGGCCGGGTGGTCGCCGCCGCGGAGGAGGAACGCTTCTCCCGGCGCAAGCACGGCAAGCGCCCGCTGCCGTTCGCGGCGTGGGAGCTCCCGGAGAAGGCGATGGCCTGGTGCCTCGAGGAGGGCGGGCTGCGCCCCCAGGACCTGGACGCCGTCGCGTACTCGTTCGACCCGGCGCTCGCCAAGCCCGCCGAGGAGATGGGCCTGCCGGACCCGTGGGACTGGCTGCGCGTGCAGTACGCCGAGCGCGCGCCGCAGTTCCTCGCCACCGCGCTGCCGGGCCTGTCCCCCTCGACGGTGCGGTTCGTGCCGCACGAGGTCGCGCACGCGGCGTCGGCCGCGCTGGCGTCGCCGTTCCCGGTCGCGAGCGTCCTGTCGCTCGACGGCCGCGGGGAGCGCTCGTCCCACCTCGCGGGCCGCTACGACCACGGCCGCCTCGAGGTCCTCGCGAGCCAGGAGCTGCCGCACTCGCTCGGGCTGGTCTACGAGTCCCTCACCGAGCACCTGGGCTTCCTGCGGTCGAGCGACGAGTACAAGGTCATGGCGCTCGCGTCGTACGGCGAGCCGCGCTTCCTCGACGACCTGCGCGAGGTGCTCCACGCGACGGGCGACGGCGGCTTCGTCGCCGAGGTGCCCGACTGGGAGCGCTGGGCGCCGCGCCGCACGGACGACGGCACGTGGGGCACCGCGCACGGCGGCCGGGCCGAGCACGCCGACCTCGCGGCGTCGGTGCAGGCGCGGCTCGAGGAGGTGCTCGTCGACCTCGCCACGTGGCTCCACGGGCAGACGGGCGACCGCGTGCTGACCATGGCGGGCGGCACGGCGCTGAACTGCGTCGCGAACTCGCGGGTCTGGCGCGAGTCGCCGTTCGCGGAGGTCTGGGTCCAGCCCGCGGCGGGCGACTCCGGCACGGCGCTGGGCGCGGCGCTCCAGCTCGCCGCGGAGGCGGGCGACACCGTCGAGCCGATGGGCTCGGCGGCGCTCGGCCGCGCGTGGGGCGACGAGGCGCTCGCCCGGTGGCTGCGCACCGCGCAGGTCCCCTTCACGACGCCCGACGACCTGCCCGCCGAGGTCGGGCGGA
Organism: Cellulosimicrobium sp. 4261; assembly: GCF_040546915.1. Lineage (NCBI taxonomy): Bacteria > Bacillati > Actinomycetota > Actinomycetes > Micrococcales > Promicromonosporaceae > Cellulosimicrobium > Cellulosimicrobium sp. 4261. Next base: position 42,431 of record NZ_JBEPOQ010000002.1, on the reverse strand, counting down.
TCCTCGCGGACGACGGCGTCGTGGCGTGGTTCGACGGCCGCGCCGAGCTCGGCCCGCGCGCGCTGGGGCAACGCTCCCTGCTCGCGCACCCCGGACCGGTGGAGAACCTGGAGCGGCTCAACGACGTGAAGGGCCGCGAGCAGTTCCGGCCCGTGGCGCCGATGGTCCTGCTCGAGGACGCCGCGGAGATCTTCTCCGGCGGCCCCGTCCCGAGCCCGTACATGCTGTTCGTGCACGACGTGGCGCCCGCGTGGCGCGAGCGGATCGCGGCCGTCGTGCACGTCGACGGGACGGCACGCATCCAGACCGTCGACGGGTCGACGCCGCGCCTGCAGGCGACGATCCGGGCGTTCAAGGAGCTGACCGGGCTGCCGGTCGTCGTCAACACGAGCCTGAACACGGCGGGCCGACCGATGGTCGACGACCCGCGCGACGCGCTCGAGCTCTTCGGGTCCGCCCCCGTGGACGCGCTCGTGCTCGGCCCGCACCTCGTGCGCCGCCCCGACGTGTTCGCGGCTCCGTCCGGGGCGACGGCGTGAGCGCGCCCGCGGGCCGCCCCGCACCCCCGGTGCCGTACGCCGTCGTCGTGCCCTCGATCGGCCGCCCGTCGCTCGACCGGCTCCTGGAGACCCTCGTCGCCCAGGCCGACGGCCCGGACTCCCCCGGGCCGGCCGAGGTCGTCGTCGCGGACGACCGGCGGCTGCCGCGGCCCGGCACGACCGACCCGGTGCCCGACCCGCTCGACCTCGGGGACGCCGGCCGTGCGCTCGGCGCGCGCGTCGTGCGCACCGGGGGCCGGGGGCCTGCCGCCGCGCGCAACGCCGGGTGGCGCTCGACGACCGCGCCGTGGGTCGTGCTCCTCGACGACGACGTCGAGCTCCCCGCCGGGTGGGCGCGCCTGCTCACGCAGGACCTCGCGGCGGCGACGCCCCGCACCGGCGGCGTGCAGGGCCGCCTGCACGTCCCGCTGCCCGCGCACCGCCGTCCGACGGACTGGGAGCGCGGGACCGCCGGGCTCGAGCGCGCGGCGTGGGCCACCGCCGACATGGCGTACCGGCGCGCCGCGCTCGAGCAGGTCGGCGGGTTCGACGAGCGCTTCCCCCGCGCCTACCGCGAGGACGCGGACCTCGCGCTGCGCGTGCGCGAGGCGGGCTGGGAGCTCGTGCGCGGCACGCGCACGACGACCCACCCCGTGCGCCCCACGGACGACGCGGTGAGCCTGCGCGTGCAGGCCGGGACCCGCGACGACGCGACGTTCCGCGCCCTGCACGGACCGGGGTGGCGCGAGCGCGCCGAGACCGGCCGCGGTCGCCTCGCGTGGCACGTCGCGACCGTCGCCGCCGCCGCGGTCGGCGTCGGCGGGCTCGTCGCGCGGCGCCCGCGCGTCGCGGTGCTCGGCGCGCTCGGGTGGGCGGCCCTCACCGCGCAGTTCCTCGGGCGCCGCCTCGCACCGGGGCCGCGACCGGGAGACGACGTGTTCGGGCCCGAGCTGCGGCGCATGGCCTGGACGAGCGCCGCCATCCCGTTCGCGGCGGTGCGGCACCGCGTCGCGGGCGCGGTCGCCGCCCGGCGCGGGCTCGAGCCGTGGCCCCCGCCGCTCGCTGCGGTCCTGCTCGACCGCGACGGCACGCTCGTGCACGACGTCCCGTACAACGGCGACCCGGCGGCGGTGCGCCCCCTGGCGGGCGCCCCCGCCGTGCTCGACGACCTGCGCGCCCGCGGGGTCCGGCTCGGCGTGGTGTCCAACCAGTCCGGCGTCGGGCGCGGGCTGCTCACGCGCGCGCAGGTCGACGCCGTGAACGCGCGCGTCGAGGAGCTGCTCGGCCCGTTCGACACGTGGCAGGTGTGCCCGCACGCGCCGGACGACGCGTGCGCGTGCCGCAAGCCCGGTCCCGGCCTCGTGCTCGCCGCGGCGGCCGACCTCGGCGTCGAGCCGTGGCGGTGCGCCGTCGTGGGCGACATCGGCGCCGACGTGGGCGCCGCGCTCGCCGCGGGCGCGACCCCGGTCCTCGTGCCGACGCCCGTGACGCGCGCCGAGGAGGTCGCCGCCGCCCCGTGCGTCGCGCCGGACCTCGCCGCCGCGGTCCGCGCGCTCGACGACCGCCTGCCCGGCGCGTCCCCGGCGCACGCCGCCGGGTCCTCCCCCGGCGCGGATGCAGCTGGGGCGTCCCGACCCGGCGCGCCCGCGGCGACGCCGGACGAGGGGCGTGCGGCATGAGCGCCGACGTGCTCGCCGTGCGCCTCGACAGCGACGGCGACGTCCTGCTCACGGGCCCCGCGATCCGGGCGATGGCGCACGCGGCCGCGCGCGACGGCGGACAGGTGGACGTCCTGGCGGCCCCGGCCGGGCGGGCGGCGGCCCTGCTGCTCCCCGACGTGCGCGACGTGCTCGTCTTCGACGCCCCCTGGTCCGGCTACCGGCCCCCGCCCGTCGACCGCGGGAGCGTGCTCGACCTCGTCGCGACGCTCGCCGCGCGGCGCTACGCCGCGGCGGTCGTCTTCACCTCGTTCCACCAGAGCCCGCTGCCCGCGGCGATGCTGCTCAAGGTCGCGGGCGTCGGGCGCGTCGCCGCGGTGAGCGAGGACTACCCGGGCTCGCTCCTCGACGTGCGGCACACCCGCCCCGACGGCCTGCACGAGGTCGAGGCCGCGCTCGACCTCGCCCGCGCCGCGGGGTTCGGCGCGCCGCCCGACGGCGACCGGCTGCGCGTGCGCGGGCCGCTGCCCGACGTGTCGTCGCTCGTGCCCGCGAGACCCTACGTCGTCGTGCACCCCGGCGCGTCCGTCCCGGCCCGGGCGCCCGCGCCCGACCACGCGCGCGACCTCGTCGCGGCGCTGGTGCGCGCGGGCCACGAGGTGGTCGTCACGGGCGGACCGGGCGAGGCCGACCTCGCGGCGCACGTCGCCGCCGGGCGCGCGCGGGACCTGTCGGGGCGCACGGACCTCGCGGGTCTCGCGGCGGTGCTCGCCGCCGCTCGGTGCGTCGTCGTCGGCAACACGGGGCCCGCGCACCTGGCCGCCGCCGTGGGCACGCCCGTCGTGTCCCTCTTCGCCCCCGTGGTCCCCGCGGAGCGGTGGGCGCCGTGGGGCGTGCCGACCGTCCTGCTCGGCGACCAGGAGGCCGCGTGCCGCGGCACGCGGGCCCGACTGTGCCCGGTGCCCGACCACCCGTGCCTCGACGTCGACCCGGCCGACGTCGTCGCGGCCGTCGACCGGCTCGCCTCCCCGCACGCCGTGGGGATGCCCGAGCCGGGCGCCGCCCTGCCGCGGACCGTGGGGGTGACCCGATGAGGATCCTCGTGTGGCACGTGCACGGGTCGTGGGCGACGTCGTTCGTCGCCGGCGGCCACGAGTACCTCGTCCCGGTCGTCCCCGACCGCGGGCCGGACGGGCGCGGTCGCGCACGCACCTGGGACTGGCCGCCCGGGGCGCGCGAGGTCGCGCCGGACGAGCTCGCCGATCTCGCGGCGGACCGCGCGATCGACGTCGTGGTGCTCCAGCGCCCCGAGGAGGTCGAGCTCCTGCGGCGCTGGACCGGGCTCGTGCCCGGCCGCGACGTGCCCGCCGTCTACGTCGAGCACAACGCCCCGACGGGCCACGCGGCCGCGACCCGGCACCCGCTCGCCGACCTCGGCGTCGTCGAGGAGGGCCTGGTGCCGATCGTGCACGTCACGGCGTTCAACGCGCTCATGTGGGACACGGGCGACGCGCGCACGCTCGTCGTCGACCACGGCATCCCCGACCCCGGCCCGCTGTACACCGGGGAGCGGGCGAGCGTCGGGGCCGTCGTCAACGAGCCGGTGCGGCGCTGGCGTGTCGCCGGGACCGACGTGCTCGTCGCGCTGGGGCGGCACGTGCCGCTCGACGTCTACGGCATGGGCGTCGGCAAGCTCGCCGAGCACCTCGCGGCGCCCGGCGCCGCGCCGCACGACCTCCCGCACGGCCTGCACGACGACGTCCCCCAGGCCGCGATGCACGCGCGGCTCGCGACGTCGCGCGCCTACCTGCACCCCTACCGCTGGACGAGCCTCGGGCTCTCCCTGCTGGAGGCGATGGCGCTCGGGATGCCCGTGCTCGCGCTGCCGACCACCGAGGCGCCCGTCGCGGTGCCCCCGGCCGCGGGACTTCTCAGCGCCCGTCCCGACGAGCTCGCCGCGACCGCGCGGCGCTGGCTCGCCGACCGCGACGACGCCCGCGAGCACGGCCGGGCGGCCCGCGCCCACGTGCTCGAGCACTACTCCCACGCCGCGTTCCTGCGGCGCTGGGACACGGTCCTGACGGAGGTGACCTCATGAAGATCGCGATGATCTCGGAGCACGCCAGCCCCCTCGCCGCCCTGGGCGGCGTCGACGCGGGCGGGCAGAACGTGCACGTCGCGTCGCTCGCCACGCGGCTCGGCGCGCAGGGCCACCGTGTGGAGGTGTTCACGCGCCGCGACGACGCGTCCCTCCCGGAGCGGGTCCCGCTCGCGCGCGGCGTCGAGGTCGTGCACGTGGACGCCGGTCCGCCCGTGCCCGTGCCCAAGGACGACCTCCTGCCCCACATGGACGCGTTCGGCGCCGACCTCCTGCGGCGGTGGATCGAGCCCGGGCCCCGGCCCGACGTCGTGCACGCCCACTTCTGGATGTCCGGGATCGCGGGCCTGCTGTCCGCTCCCGCGCTCGGGGTCCCGCTCGTGCAGACCTTCCACGCGCTCGGGTCCGTCAAGCGCCGCCACCAGGGCGCGCACGACACGAGCCCCGCCGAGCGCGTGGCCCGCGAGCGCCTGCTGTGCCGCGCGGTCGACCGGATCGTCGCGACGTGCGCCGACGAGGTCGCCGAGCTCGTCGCGCTCGGCGCCGACCCGGACCGCATCGACGTCGTGCCGTGCGGCGTGGACCTCGGCCGCTTCCTGCCCGACCCGGACCGCACCGAGCACCCGCACCGCGAGCCCGGCACGCTGCGCCTGCTCTCGGTGGGCCGCCTCGTCGAGCGCAAGGGCGTCGACACGGTCATCGAGGCGCTCGCGGAGCTGCCGGGCGCGGAGCTCGTCGTCGCGGGCGGCCCCGCGCCGGGCGCGCTCGACGAGGACCCCGAGGTCCTGCGGCTGCGCGCCGTCGCGGTCGCGGTCGGCGTCGCGGACCGCGTCCGGTTCGTGGGCAGCGTGACGCAGGACGACGTGCGCGACCTCATGCACGCCGCGGACGCCGTCGTGTGCGACCCCTGGTACGAGCCCTTCGGGATCGTCCCGCTGGAGGCCGCCGCGTGCGGGCGCCCGGTCGTGGGCGCCGCCGTCGGCGGTCTGCTCGACTCGGTCGTGGACGGGCGCACGGGCCTGCTCGTCCCGCCGCGCGACGCCGGAGCGCTCGCCGCCGCGCTGCGCCGCCTCTCCGACGACCCGGCGTTCGCGGAGCGCCTCGGCTCGGCCGCGCGGCTGCGCGCCGAGCACCTGTACGGCTGGGTCACGGTCGCCGAGCGCACCGTCGAGTCCTACGAGCGCGTCGCCTCGGCCCGGCGCACCGAGCGCGGCCGGGCACGGCCCGTCGCGGCCGGGCGCACCGCACTGCGGGCGGTGAGCGCACCGTGACCGCGCCGTGGACCGGGCCCGCTGCCGGGCACACGGACGGGCCCGCGGACGCGCACGGTGCCGGACCGCACGACGCCGCGCGCCGCTGGCTGCGCGCGCACGCCGACGACCTCCACGACGGTCTCGACCTGCTCACCGCCGAGGCGGGCCGGATCGACACGTGGGGCGCGCGGCTCGCCGACACCGTGCTCGCGGGCGGGCGACTCCTCGTCGCGGGCAACGGGGGCAGCGCCGCCGAGGCGCAGCACCTCACCGCCGAGCTCGTGGGCCGCTTCGACGGCGAGCGGACCCCGCTGTCCGCGATCAGCCTGCACGCGGAGACGTCGAGCCTCACGGCGATCGTCAACGACTACGGCATCGCGGAGATGTACGCGCGCCAGGTCGCCGCGCACGGGCGCCCGGGCGACGTGCTCGTGCTCCTGTCGACCTCCGGCGAGAGCGAGAACGTCGTCGCGGCAGCTCGCCGGGCGCGTGCGCTCGGCCTCACGACGTGGGCGCTCACCGGCCCGCGGGACTGCGCGCTCGCCACCGCGTGCGACGACGTGCTCGCCCTGCGCGGCGCGTCGACGTCGTCCGTGCAGGAGCTGCACCTCGTCGTCGTGCACGCGCTGTGCGCCGCGCTCGACGCGCACGTGCGTCACCACGAGGCGCGCGCCGCGGCGGACCTCCCGGGCGCCGGGTCGGCCGAGGACCGGCCGGCCCCGGCACCCGCACCGGCCTCCGCGGCGGCGACCGGACCGCAGGTGGTCGTCGTCGGGGACGTGCTCCTCGACCGTGACGTCGACGGCCAGGTCACCCGCTTCTCCCCCGACGGCCCGGTGCCCGTCGTCGACACGCTCGGCGTCCGGCGCAGCCCGGGCGGCGCGGGGCTGACCGCGCTCCTCGCCGCCGACGGCGCGAGCGTGCGCCTCGTCGCGCCGTTCGGCGACGACGACGCGGGCTCCGAGCTGCGGGGCCTGCTGCGCCCGCACCTCGACGTCGTCGCCCTGCCGCAGGTCGGCACGACGCGACGCAAGACCCGCGTGCGCTCCGGCGGCCAGACCGTCGTGCGCGTCGACGACGGCGGCCCCGCCCGGCCCGGCGACCTGCCGGAGCGCGCGGCGCGGGCGGCGCTCGCGGGCGCGGACGTCGTGCTCGTGTCCGACTACGGCGCGGGGACGACCCACGCGGGATCGGTCCGCGACGCGCTCGCGCACGCGGCCCGCACCGGGACGCTCGTGTGGGACCCGCACCCGCGCGGCGGCGCCCCGGTGCCCGGGACGGCGCTCGTCACGCCCAACCTCGCGGAGGCGCTCGACGCCGCGGAGGCGCTCGGCCTGGACGCGACGCCCGACGACCCCGGGGGCCTCGCGCGGTCGCTCGCGGCCGCGTGGGACGTGGGGGCGGTGTGCGTCACGGCGGGCGACCGCGGGGCGTTCGTCGCGCGCGCGGACGGCGAGCCCGCGTACGTGCCCGCGACCGTGGCGCACGGCGACCCGTGCGGCGCGGGCGACCGCTTCGCCTCGACGGTCGCGGTCGCTCTCGCCCGGGGCGAGGGCCTCGTCCCGGCGGTCGTCGCCGCCGTCGCCTCGGCCTCGGCCTGGGTCGCGGCGGGCGGCGCGGAGGGCTACCGGCGCCGGGCCGGCTCCCCCGTCGGCCGCGCGCCGGGTGCGGCCCGGGAGCAGGCGCCGGACCGCGTGTCGAGTGCCCCGGCCCCCTCCGGCGCGACGCAGGACGTCCCGCCGTCGGACGGCGAGGGGCCCGAGGCCGTGGCCGCCCGGCTGCGCGCGGCGGGCGGCACCGTCGTCGCCACGGGCGGCTGCTTCGACATCCTGCACGCCGGGCACGTCGCGACGCTCGAGGCGGCCGCGCGCCTGGGCGACCACCTCGTCGTGCTGCTCAACGGCGACGCGTCCGTGCGGCGGCTCAAGGGTCCGCAGCGCCCCGTCGTCGGGCAGGCCGACCGGGCCCGGGTCCTCGCCGCGCTCGACTGCGTGGCCGCCGTCGTCGTGTTCGACGAGGACGACCCGCGCGCCGCGCTCGACCGCCTGCGCCCCGACGTCTGGGCGAAGGGCGGCGACTACACCGAGGAGACGCTCCCCGAGGCGGAGACGGTCCGGCGCCACGGCGGCCGGGTCGTCGTCCTGCCCTACGTCGACGGCCGTTCCACGACCTCGATCCTCGAACGCTCCGGGCGGTTCGCGCCCGGGGTCCCCACCCGCACGGAGGAGACCACCGCATGACCACCACCACGTCCGCCCAGCGGACCGACGCCCTGGCACCCCGCGAGCTCGGCACCGTCTACGTCACCGGGGGCGCGAGCGGCCTGGGGGCAGCGCTCGTCGAGGCGGTGACGGCGGCGGGCGGCAAGCCGGTCGTCCTGGACCGGGTCGCGCCCGCCGACGGCGTGCCGCACGCGGTCGTCGACCTGTCCGACTCCACCGCCGCGGCCGCCGCGGTCGAGCGGCTCGCGCTCGAGGTCGGGCCGCCCGACGCCGTCGTGACGGCCGCCGGCACCGACGCGTGCGGGCGCCTCGACGAGATCGACGTCGAGACGTGGGAGCGCGTCGTGCGGGTCAACCTGTTCGGGACGGTCGCCGTCGTGCGCGCCGCGCTGCCGTTCCTCGAGGAGCGCCGCGGCACGGTCGTCACGGTCGCGTCGACGCTCGGCCTCAAGGGCGTCTCGGACGCGACCGCCTACTGCGCGTCGAAGTTCGCCGTGCGCGGGTTCTCCCAGGCCCTCGCGGCGGAGCTCGCGGGCCGCGTCGGCGTCACGTGCCTCGTGCCCGGCGGGATGCGCACCGCGTTCTTCGACGGCCGCACCGAGCAGTACAAGCCGGGACCGGACGCCGACCTCAACGACCCGCGCGCCACCGCGGCCGCCGTCGTGACGGCGCTGCGCCAGCCGGTGGGCTGCGAGATCCGCGAGATGCTCGTCATGGCGTCCGGCGAGACGTCGTGGCCGTGACGGCGGGCGCGACGGAGCCGGCGCCCGACCTGCCGGGGCTCGCGGGGCAGGACGAGGGGACCGTCCTCGTGCTGCGCGCGCTCGGGCTCGGGGACGCGCTGACCGCCGTGCCCGCGCTGCGGGGCGTGCGGCGCGCGTGGCCCGGCCGACGCGTCCTCCTCGCCGCGCCCGCGCAGGTCGGCGGCTGGCTGCACGACCTCGGCCTCGTCGACGGCGTCGTGCCGACCCGCGGCCTCGAGCCGCTCGTCTGGGCGCAGGAGGCGCGGACGCTCACCGGTGCGGACCCCGTCGGGCACGTGGCGGTGAACCTGCACGGCAGCGGCCCCGAGAGCCACCGGGTGCTGCTCGACACCGCCCCGGAGCGGGTGGTCGCGTTCGCGTCGGGCGACGCGGGGGTCGACGGGCCGGGCTGGGACCCGGACGAGCACGAGGTCGACCGCTGGTGCCGGCTCGTCACCGCGGCGGGCGGCGCGTGCTCGCGCGAGGACCTGCGGCTCGACCCGCCGGGGTCGCGGGGGCGCCACGTCGTCGTGCACCCCGGCGCGGCGTCCGGCGCGCGCCGCTGGCCCGCGGACCGCTTCGCCGCGGTCGCGCGCGGCCTCGCGGCCGCCGGTCACGACGTCGTCGTCACGGGCGGCCCCGACGAGCGCGACCTGTGCGCGCGGGTGGTGGCCGACGCCGTCGCCGCCCTCGGCGGCCTCGCAGGGGCGCCGGACGGGACCGGCAGCGTGACCGACACCGCCGGCACGATGGACCTGCCGACGCTCGCCGACGTCGTCGCGACGGCCCGGCTCGTCGTCTGCGGGGACACGGGCGTGGCTCACCTGGCGACCGCGTACGGCACCCCGTCCGTGGTGCTGTTCGGCCCGACGCCGCCCGCCTCGTGGGGACCGGCGGTGGACCCGGAGCGGCACGCGGTGCTCTGGCACGGCGACACGGAGCAGGGGCCGACGCACGCGCGCGACCGGGCGCCGGGCGGGTACCGCGGCGACCCGCACGCCGCCGACCTCGACCCGGCGCTCGACCGCATCACCGTCGAGGAGGTCGCCGCGGCCGCGCGGTCGCTGCTCGCCGGGCCCCAGGACCCCGCCGAGATGCGTGCGGGCGACGAGGCCCTGAGCGTCGAGGCATGACCTCCCCCGATCTCGATCTCGACCCCCGCACCGACGGAAGGACCGCACCATGACCGGACCCGCCTCCCCCGACCCCGACCCGCTGGACGCCTCGCACCGCTCGTCCGCGGCCGACTTCTCGGCGAGCGGTGACGTGCAGCCCGGCGAGACCCCGCCCGCGGAGGACCAGGTGAGCGCGCCGCAGGGCCACGAGGAGCACGGCCCGCACCGGGCCGTGCCGTGGGTCTGGATCGGGGTCGTCGGCGTGGTCGCCGTCGTGACGGCCCTGTTCTTCGTGGGCTACGCCGTGGGGCTGCTCGACTGAGGTCGTGCCGCGCGCGGCGCGGCGACCCCGAGCGAGCGCACGTCCCACCCGGCCGCGCGCCACCGCGCGCCGTCGACGGCGTTGCGCGCGTCCACGAGGCGCCGCGCCCGCACCACGCGGGCCAGGGCGCCGGGGTCGAGGTCGCGGTACTCGTCCCACTCGGTCGCGAGGACCACGACGTCGGCGCCGGTCGCCGCCTCGCGCGCGTCCGCCGCGTACCCGAGCTCGGGGGCGGCCGCCTGCGCGAGCGCGAGCGCCTGCGGGTCCGTGACGACGACGTCGGCCCCCTCCGCGGCGACCGCCCGGGCCAGCGCGAGGGCGGGCGAGCTGCGCACGTCGTCGCTGTCCGGCTTGAACGCGGCGCCGAGCACCGCCACGCGTCGCGCCGCGAGGGAGCCGCCGCACGCGGTGCGCGCGAGCGCGACGGCGCGCTCCCGGCAGCGGTCGTTGATGGCGTCGACCTCGGCGAGGAACGACACCGCCGGGCCGACGCCGAGCTCGCGCGCCCGGGCCGCGAACGCGCGGATGTCCTTGGGCAGGCACCCGCCCCCGAACCCCAGGCCCACGCCGAGGTACTCGCCGCCGATCCGGCGGTCGAGCGCCATGGTGCCGACGAGCGCGACCGCGTCGCCGCCCGCGGCCTCGCACACCTCCGCGACCGCGTTGGCGAACGAGATCTTCGTCGCGAGGAACGCGTTGGCGGCCACCTTCGCGAGCTCCGCGGTCGCGAGGTCGGTCACGAGGCGGGGCACGCCGTCGTCGAGCAGCCGCGCGTAGACGGCGTCGAGACGCTCGGCGAGCGCGTCGCCGTCGTCGGGCACGCCGTAGACGAGCCGGTCCGGGTGCAGCGTGTCCGCGACCGCGTGCCCCTCGCGCAGGAACTCGGGGTTCCAGGCCAGCCGGACGCCGTCGGGCAGGTCTGTCGCGAGCCGGGCGGCCGTGCCGACGGGGACGGTCGACTTGCCGACCACCACCGACCCCGGGCGCAGGTGCGGGCGCAGCGCCGCGAGCGCGGCCTCGAGCTGCTGCAGGTCCGCGACGCCGCTGCCCGCCGACTGCGGCGTCCCGACGCACAGGAAGTGGACGTCGGCGACGCCCGCGTGCGCGACGTCGGTCGAGAACGTGAGCGACCCCGCCCCGCCCGGGTCGGCGAGGAGCGCGGCGAGACCCGGCTCGAAGAACGGGGCCCGACCCTCCGCGAGCGCCGCGACGCGGGCCGGGTCGACGTCGATGCCGACCACCTCGTGCCCCAGGCGCGCGAGGGCCGCCGCGTGGACCGCGCCGAGGTAGCCGCAGCCGTGCACGGAGACCTTCATGCCGGGTCTGCTCCCTCGTCCGCGGCGGCGCCGCGCGCCACCCCGACGGCGACGGGCGTCTCGCCGCCACCGTCGGTGCGGAACCACTCGACCGTCCGGGCGAGGCCCTCGGTCCACGGCGTGCGGGCCCGCCAGCCGAGGGTGCGCTCCGCGAGGCTCGTGTCCGGCCGACGACGGCGCGGGTCGTCCTCGGGCAGGTCGACGTGCACGATCCGGGCGTCGCTCCCCGTCGCCGCGAGCACGTCGCGCGCGACGCGCTCGACCGTGAGCTCCGTCGGGTCGCCGAGGTTCACGGGGCCGGGGTGGTCGGTGCGCGCGAACGCGAGGATGCCCTCGACGAGGTCGTCCACGAAGCACACCGACCGGGTCTGCGACCCGTCGCCCGCGACGGTCAGCGGCTCCCCCGCGAGCGCCTGCCGGACGAACGTCGGGACCATGCGGCCGTCGTGCCCGCGCATCCGCGGCCCGTACGTGTTGAAGATCCGCACGATCCCCGTGTCCACGCCCCGGCTGCGCCGGTACGCGGCGGCGGTCGCCTCCGCGAACCGCTTGGACTCGTCGTAGACGCTGCGCGGGCCGACGGGGTTCACGTGGCCCCAGTAGTCCTCGCGCTGGGGGTGGACCTCCGGGTCGCCGTAGACCTCGGACGTGGAGGCGAGCACGAACCGCGCCCCGGCCCGGTCGGCCAGCTCGAGGCCGTGACGCGTCCCCGCCGACCCCACGAGCAGGGTCTCGAGCGGGAGCCGGAGGTAGTCCACGGGCGAGGCGGGCGACGCGAGGTGCAGCACGAGGTCGACCCGTTCGGGGTCGGGCACCTCGATCCCGGCGCTGACGTCGCCCTCGACGAACCGGAACCGCGCGTCGTCGCGCAGCGCGTCGAGGTTGCGCAACTGACCGGTCGACAGGTCGTCGACGCACACGACCTCGACGCCCTGGCCCACCAGCGCCTCGCACACGTGACTGCCCACGAAGCCGGCACCGCCCAGCACGACCGCGCGCCGCACGGTGCGGGCCGCGCTCGGAGTCTCCGGGGTGTCGCTCATGCTCGTCTCCTCGCGACGGAGCGCGACGCAGGCACGCGGGGACGATCCGTCAGATCCGTCCCGCCGGTCGCGCTCGTGCGGACGGGCTCGTGGCTGGACCCGGAGACCTCACGCTCACACGCCTCCTGCGGGCTCGCACGGTGGCCCGCGGCGCGAGCGACCCGGGGTCGTGGCACGGTGACGCGATGAGCGCACCGACCGCACCCCAGCAGCAGGCCACCGACCCGGACACGAAGCTGTCCCGCTCGGTCGGGGGACGGCTCCTGTACCTCTTCATCCTCGGCGACGTGCTCGGCGCGGGCGTCTACGCGCTCGTCGGCGAGATGGCCGGCGAGGTGGGCGGCGCCGTCTGGCTGCCGCTCCTCGTCGCCCTCGGCCTCGCCCTGCTGACCGCCGGGTCGTACGCCGAGCTCGTGACGAAGTACCCGCAGGCGGGCGGCGCGGCCGTGTTCGCGGACCGCGCGTTCCGCAGCCCGCTCGTGTCGTTCCTCGTCGGGTTCTCCATGCTCGCCGCGGGCGTGACGAGCGCCGCGGGCCTCTCCCTGGCCTTCGCCGGCGACTACTTCGCGACGTTCGTCGACGCGCCCGACCGGCTCGTGGCCGTGCTCTTCCTCGCCGTCGTCGCGGCGCTCAACGCGCGCGGCATCAAGGAGTCGCTGCGCGCCAACGTCGCGATGACCGCGATCGAGCTGTCCGGGCTCGTGCTCGTCGTCGTGCTCGCCGCCGTCGTGCTGGGGCGCGGCGAGGGGTCGCCGGGCCGCGTCACGCAGTTCGCGGAGGGCACGACGCCGGCGCTCGCCGTCCTCGCGGCCGCCATCCTCGCGTACTACTCGTTCGTCGGGTTCGAGACGTCGGCCAACCTCGCCGAGGAGGTGCGCGACGTGCGCCGCACCTACCCGCGCGCCCTGTTCGGCGCGCTCGTCACGGCGGGCGTCGTGTACGTCGCGGTGGGCGTCGCCGCGGTCGCGGTCGTGGACCCCGAGACGCTCGCCGGCTCGACCGGTCCGCTGCTCGAGGTCGTCGACGCCGAGGGCTCGGTGCCTGCGTGGGTGTTCTCGCTCGTCGCGCTGATCGCCGTCGCGAACGGGGCGCTGCTCACGATGATCATGGCGAGCCGGCTCGCGTACGGCATGGCCGAGCAGGGCCTGCTCCCGGCCACGCTCGGGCGCGTGCTCCCCCGCCGCCGCACGCCGTGGGTCGCGATCGTCGTGACGACCGTGGTCGCGATGGGGCTCGTGTTCACGGGCGACGTCGCGGGCCTCGCCGAGACCGTCGTGCTGCTCCTGCTGCTCGTGTTCGCCTCGACGAACGTCGCGGTCCTCGTGCTGCGGCGCGACCCCGTCGACGCCCCGCACTTCCGTGTCGCGACGGTCGTGCCGGTGCTGGGCGTGGCGTCGTGCGTCCTGCTCCTCACGCAGCAGGACGCCGTGACGTGGCTGCGCGCGGGGATCCTGCTCGCCGTCGGCGCGGCGCTGTACGTCGTGATGCGCTGGACACGCCGGGCCGCGGACGCGCGCCCGGCGTAGCTCCCGCTCGCGACCGTCGGCGCGCGAGCCGCCGCGCTACGCGTCCGCGGGCCGGGCGACCGAGCCGCGCACGACGAGGTGCAGCGGCAGCACGGTGCGCGCGGGCGGGTCCGCGGGGCGGGTGCCGGTCATCGAGCGCTCGATCGCGTCCATCGCGGCGAGCGCCAGCGCCGCGACGGGCTGCTCGAGCGTCGTGAGCTTGGGCCGCAGCCACTGGCCGACGCGGATGCCGTCGCACCCGACGACCGAGAGGTCCTCGGGGATGGAGATGCCGTGCAGCTCGGCCGCACCCAGCATCCCGACGGCGACGATGTCGCTGCCGACGAAGACGGCCGTCGGCGCGCTCCCGGGCCGCGTGAGGTAGGGGAACGTCGAGGCGCCGAACTGCTCGGTGTACGGGCCGTGGCGCACGAGGTCCGGGTCGACGTCGAGGCCGGCGTCGTGCATCGCGTCGACGTACCCGCGCAGGCGGTCCTGGGTCGTGGACAGCTCCGCGGGCCCGGCGACGTGGGCGATGCGCCGGTGCCCCTGCTGCACGAGGTAGCTCGTGGCCTGGTAGGCGCCACCGTAGTTGTCGACGGTGATCGTCTCGACGGGCAGGTCGAGGTCGACCTCCTCGTCGATGACGACGACGGGCAGGCCGTCCGCGACGGCGCGCGCGAGCCGGTCGTCGGTCCGGGACATCCCCACGTAGACGATGCCGTCGAGCGAGCCGTCGCTCGCGAGGAGCTGGCCGAGGCCGGACTCGGCGTCGCCGTGCCGCGTCGACAGCGCGACGACGAGCGGGACGCGGCGGTCGCCCGCGAGGCGCGCAACCTCCTCGGCGAGGGCGGTGAAGAAGGGGTTGACGAAGTCGGGCACGACGAGCGCGACCACCCCGGTGCGGCGCTCGTCCTCGCGCGGGGCGGGACCGGGTGCGGGCACGACGTACCCGACCTCGCGGACCGCGGCGTCGATCCGCGCCGCCGTCTCCGGCTGGACGTTGAGCTGCCCGCGCAGGTAGCGCGACGCCGTCGAGGCCGACACGCCGGCACGTTGCGCAACACGCGTGAGCGTCATGGCTCCCCTTCCTCGGGGCGGTCCCCCAGATCCCTTGCACTCTACCGGGAGCGTCGGGCCGCGCACGGTGTTGACAGCCGCGCCGCTCGCCCCCTACGGTCTTGCGCAACGCTACACAACGTTGCGCAAAGTCGTCGAGGACGTCGCCGCGCGACCTGATCGCAAGGAGGCCGGGATGAGCCGGGTTCTGCTCGCCGGGGAGTCGTGGATCAACGCGACCACCGACTACAAGGGGTACGACGCGTTCCCCCACGCCCAGCTCGAGATCGGGTGCGCGCGCCTGCTCGAGGCGCTGGCCGCCGAGGGCCACGAGGTCACGCACCTGCCCTCGCACCTCGTCGCCGAGGACTTCCCCTCCACGCTCGACGAGCTCGACGCCTACGACGTCGTGATCCTGTCCGACATCGGCGCCAACTCGCTCCTGCTGCCCCCGGTCGTGTTCTCCCAGGGACGCCCGTTCCCGAACCGGCTCAAGCTCCTCGCCGAGTGGGTCCGCCGCGGCGGCGGCCTCATGATGGCCGGCGGGTACCTCAGCTTCCAGGGCTTCCAGGCCAAGGCGAACTACCACGGCACCGCCGTCGAGGCCGTCCTGCCCGTCGACATCCTCCCGTACGACGACCGCGAGGAGACCCCGGAGGGCATCGGCGGCACCCTGACCGACGTCGAGCACCCCGTCACCGCCGGCCTCGACCGCGAGTGGCCGATCCTCCTCGGCTACCAGCGCCTCACCGCCAAGACCGACGCGACCGTCCTCGCCACCATCGAGGACCGTCCGCTCGTCGCCGTCCGGACCGAGGGCGAGGGGCGCACGCTCGCGTTCGCCTCCGACATCTCCCCGCACTGGGCCCCGCGCGAGTTCATGGACTGGGCCGGCTACGGCCCGCTGTTCGGCCAGGCCGTCACCTGGCTCGCGGGCTGATGACGCCCGAGGTAGTGGTCGTCGGCAGCCTGAACATGGACCTCAGGCTGACCGTCGACCGCCTGCCCCGCTCGGGCGAGACCGTCTCCGCGACGGGCCTCGTCCGCTCCCCCGGCGGCAAGGGCGCCAACCAGGCGGTCGCCGCCGCCCGACTCGGCCGCCGCGTCGCCATGGTCGGCGCCGTCGGGGACGACGACGACGGCCGCGCGATCCGCCGCCGCCTCGCCGTCGAGGGCCTCGTCCTCGACGGCCTCGCGACGGCGGACCGCCCCACCGGGGTCGCCGTCGTGCTGTGGGAGCAGCCCGAGTCGACGATCGTCATCGAGCCCGGCGCGAACGCCGTCGTCGACGAGGCGTTCGTCACCGAGCGCGCCGACCTCGTGCGCGACGCGGCAGCCGTCCTGTGCCAGTGCGAGACGCCGCTCGGCGCCCTGCGCGCCGTCGCCGCCACCGCGACGGGGACCACCGTGCTCAACCCGGCGCCCGCCGTGCCGCTGCCCGCCCACGTGCGCGCCGCGTTCCGCGTGCTCGTGCCCAACCGGTTCGAGCTCGCGACCCTCGTCGGCGCGCGCGACGAGCCCGTCGGCACCGACGCCGTGCTCGCCATGGTGCGCGCGCTCGACCACCCCGGGGACGTCGTCGTCACCCTCGGGGCCGACGGCGCGCTCGTCGTCCCCGCAGGAGGCGCACCCGTCACCGTCCCGGCGGAGCGCGTCGACGCCGTCGACACGACCGCCGCCGGCGACTCGTTCTGCGCGGCGCTCGCGGACGGCCTCCTCCACGGCGGCGACCTCGTCGAGTCCGCCCGCTGGGCGGCGCGCGTCGCCGCCTCCACCACCACCCGCCACGGCGCCGTCGACTCCCTGCCGCGCGCCACCGACCTGGCCCCCGAGGGCACCAGGATTCCGCTCCACAGCTAAGTCCGACGTACCGTCGGAGGAAGGCACGGTCACGCAATGAAGCACACCACGCCGGCGACCACCGGTTCCCCGTCCGGCACTCAGGGAGGTGCTGTGAGCTCGTCAGCCCGCCGCAGCAGGGTCAAGGACACCGCGACCGCCCTGCTCGTCGTCGCGACCGTCCTCGCGGGGGCC
Organism: Cellulosimicrobium sp. 4261; assembly: GCF_040546915.1. NCBI lineage: Bacteria > Bacillati > Actinomycetota > Actinomycetes > Micrococcales > Promicromonosporaceae > Cellulosimicrobium > Cellulosimicrobium sp. 4261. The sequence goes on along the minus strand of NZ_JBEPOQ010000002.1, from coordinate 25,524 downwards.
CTCGGTCCCATGCAGGCGGCCGTCAACGGCCAGCTGGGCAAGACGATCGGCGACGGGCACGCCGCCGCCCTCATCTCGTTCGGGACCGGCCTGGTCCTCATGTTCGTCGTCGTGTTCGCGCGTCCTGCGACCCGACGCGAGGCGCTCGCGATCCCCGGCCTGATCCGCTCGCGCACCATCCCGTGGTGGAACTACCTCGCGGGCCTGTGCGGCGCCGTCATCGTCCTGTCCGAGGGCGTCACGGTCGGCGTCCTCGGCGTCGCGACGTTCCAGATCTCGCTCATCTCGGGCCTCGTCATCTCGGGCGTCATCTGCGACCGCCTCGGCGTCACGGCGTCGGTCAAGCAGCCGCTCACCACGACGCGCCTCCTCGGCGCGGCGCTCGCCATCGCGGCGACCGTCGTCGTCATCTCCCCGAGCTTCTCCGTGCCGCACACGATCGTGCTCGCGATCATGCCGTTCGTGGGCGGTCTGCTCGCGGGCTGGCAGCCCGCCGGGAACGCGGCCGTCGCCGACGTCACCGGGTCGATGCTCGTCTCGATCGGCTGGAACTTCCTCGTCGGCTTCACCGCCCTGCTGATCGCCTACCTGGTGCGCGCGGCGGTGGGCGGCGTCGACTTCCAGCTCCCGAGCGAGTGGTGGATGTACCTGGGCGGCCCGCTCGGCCTGCTGTCGATCGCGCTCATGGCGCTCCTCGTGCGCGGCCTCGGGCTGCTCCTTCTCGGCCTCGCCTCGGTCGCGGGCCAGCTCGTCGGCTCGCTCGTCCTCGACGCCGCGATCCCGGCGCTCGGCCACACCGTGCACGTCGCGACCGTCATCGGCACGGTCATCGCGCTCGTCGCCGCCGGGATCGGGATGATCCCGTCCGGCAAGGCGGCGCACGCCGACGGCCCGGACGCCACCGGCCCCGACGGACCCGACGCGGGCGTCGCGGCGGCGGTCGCGGGCGGCGAGGCCGGCGAGACGAGCGCGCGATGAGCGTCACCCCCGCCGGTCACGTCCAGACGGTCACCGGCCGTGCCGCGGCCGCGGACCTCGGCCTCACGCTCCCCCACGAGCACCTCTTCAACGACCTGTCCGGGGTGCTCGACCCGCCGAGCTACCGCTTCTCCGAGGCGGTCGTCGAGGCGCCGGTCTCCGCGTCGGTCGCCTGGGCGCTGCGCCAGGACCCGTACTGCTGCGCGGACAACATCGCCGACAAGCCGGTCGCCGCGGTCGCGGCGGAGCTCGAGAGCTTCGCCGCCCTGGGCGGGCGCACGATCGTCGACGCGACGTCGAGCGCCGCGATCGGGCGCAACCCCGAGCGCCTCGCGGAGGTCGCGCGCCGCACCGGGCTGCACGTGGTCGCGGGCTGCGGCGCGTACCTCGAGAAGTTCGAGGGCGACCGCATCGCCGCCGCGGCCGTGGACGCCCAGGCGTCCGCGATCGTCGCGGAGCTCGCCGACGGGATCGGCGGGACGGGCGTGCGTCCCGGCATCATCGGCGAGATCGGCGTCTCGCCGTCGTTCACCGCGGGCGAGGCCGCGTCGCTGCGCGCGGCGGCCCTCGCCCAGCGCGAGCACCCGCACGTCGCGCTCCAGGTGCACCTCCCCGGGTGGCAGCGCCGCGCGCACGAGGTGCTCGACCTCGTGCTCGACGAGGTGGGCGTGCGCCCCGAGAAGGTCGTGCTGTGCCACATGGACCCGTCCGCCGACGACCCGGACTACCAGCGGTCCGTGGCCGAGCGCGGCGTCTGGCTCGAGTTCGACATGGTCGGCATGGACATCACCTTCCCGAAGGAGGGGGTGTCCCCCGACCCGCACACGACCGCGACCGCGGTGCAGCGCCTCGTCGAGGCCGGTCACGCGGGCCAGGTGCTGCTCAGCCACGACGTGTTCCTCAAGCAGATGTGGGTGCAGCACGGCGGCAACGGGTTCGCCTACGTCCCGACGGTGTTCACCGAGATGCTCGCGGCGCGCGGCGTGCCGCGCGACGTGCTCGCGCGCCTCACGCACGACAACCCGGTGGCGATGCTCACCGCGTGACGCGACGCCGTCCGCCACCCGCACGGCCGGGGCCCGCCAGGGTCCCGGCCGTCGGCGCACCCGGGACCTCCGGCCCTGGTCGCGGCGTCGCGCTCTGAGAGGATCGGCGCATGAGACGACGTGCCCTCCCGACCCTCGTGGCCGCCGTGGCCGCGACCGCCCTCGTGCTCGCCGGCTGCTCCGGCGGGTCTCCCGAGCCGTCCGCGCTGGACGCGCTGCTCGACCGGCACGACCTCGCGGGGCTCAGCGGCCAGGAGGTCGTCGACCGGCTCGAAGGGCTCGAGACGGCCGACCGGCCGACCGACCTCGTGGCCTCCGTCCGCGCGGCGGAGCTCGTGCTCGCCGACGAGTCGTACGAGACCACGGTCCCGCTGCCCGAGGACACGTTCTACCTCTCCGTGGCGCCCTTCGTCGACGAGACGCACGAGTGCTTCTACCACTCGCTCACCACGTGCCAGGGCGAGCTCGCGGGCGAGCCGGTCTCCGTGACCGTGGTCGATGCGGCCACCGGCGACGTGCTCGTCGAGGAGGACACGACGCTCGGCGCCAACGGCTTCGTCGGCTACTGGCTCCCGCGCGACGTCGACGCGGAGCTGCGCGTCGAGCACGACGGCCGGGTCGGCACCACGACCGTCTCGACGCGCGACGACGACCCGACCTGCCTCACGACGCTCCAGCTCGCCTGACGAGCCGCGGACGCCCGGCGGTGTATCCGCCGGAGCACGCACGACGCCCGCCGCACGGAGGTGCGACGGGCGTCGTGCGTGCTGTGCCGGGGAGGTGTCAGGCCGTACCGGCGAAGTCGACCACGAGCTCCTCGGTGACCGTCTCGCCGTCGCGCTCGGCGGTGGCGGTGACCGTCACCTGCCCCGCGGGCACCTCGACGAGGCGCGTCGCGAAGGCCTGGTAGGCGTTCTTGGTCGGCGCGACGGCCGCGAACTCCTTGGTCCCGTACGGCGTGGTGACCGTGAGGTCCACGGCCGTGTCGTCCTGGTTGACCACTCGGACGGCGAGGTACTGCTTGCCGCCCATGGTGCGCAGCTCGGCCTCGGCCGAGAGGTCGAGCGCGGGGCCGTCGTCGACCAGCGCGGACTGCCAGTCGACGAGGTCGTCGATCTTCGTGCCGAGCAGCGCGCGGTCGCCCGCCGCCGCCGACAGGTGGTCGACGAGCGAGCGCGCGCCGCCGAGCACCTGCACGGCCGTCGCGGGGTCGTCCGCGTCGGCCGCGGTGCGCGCGCTGCCGAGCAGCGACGAGATCGCGCCGGCGATGACGCCGTCGCCCACCGCAGAGGTGTTCAGGCCCGCCACGAGCTCGTCCACCTCGCCGAACGTGACGCAGTTGCCGCCGCCCTCGACGACGCCCGCGGTCCACTCGACGCCCTTGAGGACGTGCTCGAGGAACAGCGGGTCGGTCCACGAGGCGTCGGTGTGCCCGGCGCCCTCGTACCAGGAGCGACCGCCCTCGAAGTTCTGGCACCACGCGATCGGGTGGTCCTCGCCCATCGCGTTGTTGCCCGGGTTGTACGTCGACTCGTCGAGCGTGATGAGGACGTGGACGTCCTCGCGCGGGTTGGTCGTGTAGTTGTACCACTCGTCGAACCGCTCCCACACGGCGGGCAGGTGCGCCGTCGAGGGGTGCCCCGGGCTCTCGACGCGCATCGTCGCCGTCTGCTGCTGCGGGTGACTGACGAACCGCGCGCCGCCGCCCGTGAGCTGGCTGTACCAGGGCACGGTGTGCATCGTGTCCGTCGCCGCGTGCAGGCCCACGAACCCGCCGCCGCCCCGGATGTAGCCCTGGAACGCGGCGAGCTCGGCGTCGTCCAGGAGGCGCGGCGTGGCCGGGTTGAGGGAGTTCGTGTTGTCGACGGGCGACGCGAAGACGATGGTCGCGTACTGCGCGAGGTCCTCGGCGCTCGTGAACGGCGAGGAGTCCATCGTCAGGTCGGGCTGGCCGGGCGAGCCGCTGCCCCACCACCCCGCCGAGCTGTTCGGCGGGTCCCACACGTCGACCGTGAAGCCGTTGTCGGCGCCGAGCTCGATGAGCGCACGCGTGGTGTCGTCGATGTGCGAGTGGCGGAAGCCGAGCGTCTCACCGACGACGAGGATCTTGTAGTCCTCGTCGTCGGCGGCCGCCGGGCCCGCGGTCATGAGCGTGGCACCGCCCACGAGCGGCAGCGCGGCAGCCGCAGCCACCGCCCGCCGGAACGTCATGCCGCTGAACAAATCCATGCGTGCTTCTCCCTCGTCGTCGAGAGCGCGAGCCGGAGGGTCGCCGACGGCGACCCCACGGGGCGACGCGCGCACTCCTGCGTGCGTGGACGTCGGCTGCTGCCGATGCAGCGAGTTTTGACGGCAGGTGCACAAAAGTCAAGGTTTCAACGACTCGCGGACACGGTTTCTCACCCACCCCTCGTCGGGCGACCGCGCGTCGACCGGCACGGCCTCGGGGCACAGCGAGCGCACAGGGTCACCACAGGCACGCCTCCGCGTCGCGCGCGACCCTGGAGCCATGACCGCAGCCACCGCCCCCGTCGGCCGCCCGGACCAGCCGCGCCTCACGCGCCCGGACGGCTCCCCCGTCCGCGTGCTCGTGGTCGACGACGAGCCGAACCTCGCCGAGCTGCTCACCTCGGCGCTGCGGTACGAGGGCTGGGACGTCTCCACCGCGCTCGACGGGCACGGCGCGATCCGCACCGCGCGGGAGACCGGGCCGGACGTCGTCGTGCTCGACGTCATGCTCCCCGACATGGACGGGCTCACCGTCCTGCGCCGCCTGCGCGAGCGCGACCCCGACGTGCCCGTGCTGTTCCTCACCGCGCGCGACGCCGTCGAGGACCGCGTCGCCGGGCTCACCGCGGGCGGCGACGACTACGTGACCAAGCCGTTCAGCCTCGAGGAGGTCGTCGCCCGGCTGCGCGGGCTGCTGCGCCGCGGCGGTGCGAACGCCCGACGCGAGGACTCCGTGCTCGTCGTCGGCGACCTCGAGCTCGACGAGGACGCGCACGAGGTGCGCCGCGGGGGCGAGGAGGTCCGGCTCACCGCGACCGAGTTCGAGCTCCTGCGGTACCTCATGCGCAACCCGCGCCGCGTGCTGTCCAAGGCGCAGATCCTCGACCGCGTCTGGAACTACGACTTCGGGGGCCAGGCCAACATCGTCGAGCTCTACATCTCCTACCTGCGCCGCAAGATCGACAAGGGGCGCGCCCCGATGATCCACACGCTGCGCGGCGTCGGGTACGTGCTCAAGCCCGCCCCCGACGCGGAGAGCGCCCGTGCCTGACCTGGGCCCCACCGGGCCGGCGGCCACAGGGCCGGAGCGTCGACCCACCGCCCTGCGCCAACGCCTCGTGCTCGTGCTCGCGGCCGTCGTCCTGCTCGTCACCGTCGGGCTCGCCGTCGCGTCCGCCATCGCGCTGCGCACCCAGCTCGTCGCCCAGGTCGACCACGAGCTGCGCCAGGCGAGCGACCGGCTCGCCCGCGGAGACGGCCCCGCGCAGCCCCCGGACGGTACCGGCGACGCGTCCGCGCCGGAACCCGGCGGGCCCGACGACCCGTCGCGCTTCCCCCCGGGCACGGGCCCCGGCAGCGCCGTGCTCCGGTACGACGGCGGCGAGCTCGTGCTCGCGGAGTACGTCACGCCCGGCCTCCAGCGCGTGACGCTCGACGACACCCAGGTCGCGGCGCTCGAGGACGTCCCGACCGACGGCGCCGCGCACGACGTCGACCTCCCCGACCTCGGGTCGTTCCGCGCCGTGCACCGCACCACCGCGGACGGGCAGCCCGTCGTCGTCGCGTCGAGCACGGCCCAGGTCGACGCGACCGTCGAGAGGTACCTGCTCGTCGAGGCCGCGCTCGGCGCCGCCGGGGTCCTCGCGGCCGTGCTCCTCGGCACATGGCTCGTGCGGCGCTCGCTGCGCCCGCTCGACGACGTCGCCGCCGCCGCGGGCCGCGTCTCCGAGCTCGAGCTCGCGCAGGGCGAGATCGGGGCCATCCCCCGTGTCCCGGACGACCTCACCGACGAGCGCACCGAGGTCGGCCAGGTGGGCGCCGCGCTCAACCGCATGCTCGAGAACGTCGAGACCTCGCTCCAGGCGCGCCACGACTCGGAGACGCAGGTGCGGCGGTTCGTCGCCGACGCGAGCCACGAGCTGCGCACCCCGCTCGCCTCGATCCGCGGGTACGCGGAGCTCGTGCGCCGCTCCCCCGACGACGTGCCGCCCGCGACCGCGCGCTCGCTCGACCGCATCGAGGCCGAGGCGGTCCGCATGACCGGGCTCGTCGAGGACCTGCTGCTCCTCGCCCGGCTCGACGCCGGCCGCCCCCTCGACCGCGCGCCCGTCGACCTCGCGGCGCTCGCCGTCGACGCCGTCACCGACGCGCACGCCGCGGGCCCCGACCACGACTGGGCGCTCGACCTGCCCGGCGCGGGCGACCTCGACGTCGACCCGGCGTCCGGCACTCCGGACCCGGACGACCTGCCGGACGACGCCGTCGACCTGGAGGTGACGGGCGACGAGGCGAGCCTGCGCCAGGTCCTGACGAACCTCCTCGCCAACGCCCGCAGGCACACCCCGCCGGGCACCCACGTGGACGTCCGGGTCACGACGGACGCCGACGCCGTCGTGCTCGCCGTCTCCGACGACGGCCCCGGCATCCCCGCAGCCCTGCGGCCGGCGCTCTTCCGCCGCTTCACGCGCGGCGACGACGCCCGCAACCGCACCGGCGGCTCGACCGGCCTCGGGCTCGCGATCGTCGACGCGATCGTCACCGCCCACGGCGGCACGATCACCGTGACGTCCGCGACGGCGGACGAACCCGGCTCCACCGGCACCACCGTCGCGGTCCGCCTCCCCCGCGACCGCCCTTGATGTCACCGCGCTACCACGACGCGCCGGAGGCCGTGCCCGCCCCACGACAGAGACCACAGGCTTGGATCGCACTCGGCTTGGCACGGCGCAGCCCGCTCGAAGGACGCTCCACGCGGCTGTCACTGTCGGTGGTTCCCGGAATGCTCTGTGCATGTTCTGGGATGCTCGACGGCCGGAGATCGCCTACCTCGTCGGCCTGCTCCAGACGGACGGATGTCACGACGGCAGCCCGGATCGCAAAGGCCGCATCACTCTCGAACTCGCTGTGCGCGACCGCGACGTGCTCGAGGGGATCTCCTCGCTGCTCCCTTGCTACTCGTCTGTCCGTCTCAGGCACCGGACGACGAACTTCAGTTCGGACCACGTGTCCGCAACGCTCGGGTTCTTCGACCAGACCGCGCGGCGAGAGCTCGCTGCGCTCGGTGTGACGCCGGGGCGCAAGAGTTCGACCATCGGTCCGCCGCCTGCACCGTTCGCCGAAGCCGACTACACGCGCGGAATCCTTGACGGTGACGGGTCAGTGGGGTTCACGATGACGGGGACCCCCTTCATCAGTCTGGTCACCGCGAGCCCGCCCCTTGCCGCGTACTTCTGCTCCGTCATCGCGGACGTGTGCGGCGTTCGGAGGAGCGCCAAGCCCAACACCCGTGACGGCGTCATGAACATCATGGTCGCGAACGTCGCCGCCGCCACTCTCGCCCGTTGGGCGTGGTACTCGCCAGACGCTCTGTGCATCGGCCGCAAGCGCCGACTGGCCGAAGCGGTCGCCGCGTGGCGTCCAGAGCCGGGCCGCGAGAGCAGGTACGGGATCGTGCGCAAGGCCTGGACCCCCGATCAGGACGCGATCGCGATCGAGCTCCCGCTCGAGGAAGCCGCCGCAGCCCTCGGACGAAGCGTCCGAAGCGTCTCCGTGCGGCGTTGGCGGCTCTCCACGCAGCGCTCCGCAGGAGCCGCCGGGTGAGCCTGGGTATTCGGTGCGCACGGGAGGACTCGAACCCCCGACGCCCGGCTCCGGAAGCCGGTGCTCTGTCCGCTGAGCTACGCGCGCTGGTGCTCCTTAACGTCGAGCAGACGGGACGCGAGGCGTCCAGGTGCCCTCGGAGGGAGTCGGACCCCCGTCTCCGCTTCCGTAGAGCGGCGTCGTGTCCGTTGGACCACGAAGGCAGTGCGTTTCACCGCGAGGCGCACGACAAATGCGCGCCGACGGCGGAGAATTGGAATGGCAGCACGAAAGACGCACCCGGCCAGGGCGCATTCCCGCACAAGAAAAAGGCCGCCCCGGCGATGTCCCGGGACGGCCTGTCGTGACGACGCTGTGGTCAGACGACAGGACCGCCGGAGTCGCCGGCGAGGAACGAGGACACGCTGAGATACGCCACGGGCAGCACGACGCGCGGCTGCTCGCAGGGCAGGACGGGACGTCGCCGGTCCTGCTGGACGGGTTCGCGCACGGCACTGCTCCTCTCGGTCATGTCGGGTGGCCCACGCACCGGAATGTCGTCGACCGAGGTAGACCGTACGCGCCTTTCCCGAACCGCACAACCTCATTTCTCGAATTCGTCCAAGAATCTCCGGCCGAGACCCGCGCACCACCCGGATATCCCGCCTGCAGACCTTTCCTCACCGCAGACGAGCTCGCCCGCTCTCCGCGCAACCCCGCCCCCCGTGCGCCCCCCGTGCGCCCTCCGCGCAGGACGCAGCCTTCGCCTCCCCCGTCAGGGCTCGGCGGGTCGGACTCCGGCGACCGACCCAGGCTGAAGTCAGGCCGCTTGGCACACTTTTCTCCTCGCCGACGCGAAAACTCTCGGCCTTCCGGGCGACCGACCGGGACTGTCGGCGGCACCGGGTAGGGTTCCGGACGTTCCGGACAGACCTCCCGACGCCGACGAACCGCGCGCGGGCCCGACGACAGGAGATGCGCCGCCATGATGGGTGCCAACCACGCCGCGACCGGGGCGGCGGCGTGGATCGCCGTGACGTCGACGGCCCCGTTCGCCCTCGGCTGGCACCCCGTGTCGTCGGTCGGGGTCATGACGGGTGCGGTCGTGTGCGCCGGGGCCGCGCTCCTGCCCGACGCCGACCACCACAACGGCACGTTCGCGCACTCGCTGCCGCCCGTGAGCGAGTGGGTGTCCGACGCCGTCGAGACGGTCGCGGGCGGGCACCGCCAGGGCACGCACTCGTTCCTCGGCATCGCGGTGTTCACCGCGCTCGCCTGGCTCGCGGGCCTCGTCACGGTCGAGACCGCGAGCTTCGGCACGGTCTACGTCGGCGGCGGGCTGCTCGCCGTGCTCCTCGTCGCGCTCGCACTCAAAGCGCTCAAGCTCACGCGGCGCGGCAGGCTCGTGCCGTGGGTCACGTCGCTCACCGTCGCCGCGCTCGTCGCCCTGTTCTCCCCGGAGGAGTGGAACTGGCTGCCCGTCGCGGTGGGGCTCGGCGTCACGGTCCACATCCTCGGCGACGTGCTCACGACCAACGGCGCTCCCCTGCTCTGGCCGGTGAAGATCCGCTCGCCGCGCTGGGTGCGGCGCTCGCTCGTCGTCGACGACGTGTGGCGCCCGAGCGGGAGCTTCGCCCTCCCCCTGCTCGGCTCCACGGGGTCGGTGCGCGAGTGGATCCTCGCGACGGCCGTCGGGCTGTACGCGACGGTCGGGTTCGTGTGGGCTGCGCTCGACCAGATGGGCTTCGACACCCTGGGGACGTACGAGCGCGTGGTGGCCGCGATCCAGGTCCTCGCGTCCGGGGCCGCCTGAGCCGTCCCGCGAGGTCCTGAGGACGACCTCAGCCCGCGGCGCGGACGCGGGACAGACGCGCCGTCGACCACCGCAGGACCTCCGTCAGGAGGATCGCAAGCACGCCGCACGCCAGGCCGACACCGAGCGACCCGGGGTCGGAGACGTCGAGCGAGAGCAGCGCGCGGAGCGCGGGGACGCTGAAGAGCCCGACGTAGAAGGCCACCGAGAAGCCGACCAGGAGCGCCTTCCACCACGTGTACGGGCGCGCCACGACCGCGAGCACCCACAGCGCGCCCACGAGCAGGGTGGCCAGGGCCGCGGTCGACGCCCGCATCTCCTCCGGGGCGAGCGTGTCCGTCGGGCCGCCCAACGACGCCCCGCCCGCGCCCGGGTCCACCACGAGGTAGCACACGAAGGTCAGGACACCGATCGACACCCCCGCGGGCACCGCGAGCCGGAGCACCCTCGCCACGAAGCCGGGCCGGGCCCGTTCGTCGTTGGGCGCCAGGGACATCACGAACGCGGGGACCCCGATCGTGAACCACGCCGCGACGGTCACGTGGATCGGCAGGAACGGGTAGGAGACGGGGTCGGCGCCGACGAGCCACGCACCGACCCCCGCGAGGCCCACCAGGACGGCCAGCACCACCGCGTACACGGTCTTGGTGAGGAAGAGGTGCGCGACCCGTTCGATGTTCCCGATCACCCGACGGCCCTCGCCGACCACGGACGGCAGCGTCGCGAAGCGGTCGTCCAGCAGCACGAGCTGCGCCACGGACCGCGCGGCGGGGCTCCCCGACCCCATGGCCACGCCGATGTCCGCGTCCTTGAGCGCCAGCACGTCGTTCACGCCGTCCCCCGTCATGGCGACGGTGTGCCCGCGCGCCTGCAGCGCCCCGACGACGGCCCGCTTCTGGTCCGGCCGCACCCGGCCGAACGTCGTGGCGCCCTCGACGACGGTCGCGAGCTCCTCGCGGTCGGAGGGCAGGCTCCGGGCGTCGACCGACGTCGCGGGACCGCCCAGGCCGAGGGACCGCGCGACCGCGGCGACGGACACCGGGTTGTCACCCGAGATCACCTTCACCGTGACGCCCTGGGCGTGGAAGTAGTCCAGGGTCTGCCGGGCGTCGGCGCGGACCCGTTGCTCGAGCGCGACGAGCGCCCGCGGGACGAGGCGCCCCGGGGCGCCTCCGTCCGGGGCGGCGGCGTCGACCGGCGTGTCGGTCGACGCGACGAGCAGCACGCGCAGGCCATGGGCGCCGAGGTCCGTCGCCTGCTGCGCCACGTCGGACCGGGGGTCGAGCAGCACGTCCGCCGCACCGAGGACCCAGTTCCCGCGGGGACCCTCGACGTCCGCGAACGACATCCCGGACCACTTCGCGGCCGACGAGAACGGGACGACGGCGGTCGCCTGCCAGGCCGGCGGCTCGGGGAACGCCTCCGCGACCGCGGCGACGGACGCGTTGGGCCGCGGGTCGAGGGCGGCGAGCGCCGCCAGGGCGCGCTCCACGTCGCTCCGGGCGCCGTCGAGCACGTCCACCCGCGCGAGGCGCATCCCGTTCTCCGTGAGCGTGCCCGTCTTGTCCGCGCACACCACGTCGACGCGCGCCAGCCCCTCGATGGCCGGCAGCTCCTGGACGAGGCACCGGCGTCGGCCGAGCCGGACCACCCCGATCGCGAAGGCCACGGACGTCAGGAGCACCAGGCCCTCGGGGACCATCGGCACGAGCGCCGCGACCATGCCGAGGACGGACTGCCGGAACCCCTGCTGCGAGATGACGAGCTGGTTCACCACCGTGAGGACGCCCGCGGGGACCAGCAGCCAGGTGATGACCCGCAGGATCCTGTCGATGCCGGCACGCAGCTCCGAGCGCACGAGCGTGAACGCGCTCGCCTCGTGCGCGAGCCGCGCGGCGTACGCGTCCGCGCCGACCTCCGTCGCCCGGTAGGCGCCCGAGCCGGCCGCCACGAAGCTCCCGGACAGCAGCCGGTCCCCGGGCTGCTTGACGACCGGGTCCGACTCGCCGGTGAGGAGGGACTCGTCGACCTCGAGCGAGGTGGACTCGACCACCCGGCCGTCGACGACGACCTGGTCGCCGGCGCCGAGCTCGACGACGTCGTCGACGACGACGTCCGCCTGGTCGACCTCCGTCCCCGCCCCGTCGCGGCGCACGCGCACGGGTGCCCGCCCCACGATCGCCAGCGCGTCCAGCGTGCGCTTGGCACGCAGCTCCTGGACGATCCCGATGCCGGCGTTCGCGAGGATCGCGAGACCGAAGAGACTGTTGACGAGCGATCCCGTGCTCAGCGCCAGGACGAGGAGGACCCCCAGCACGGCGTTGATCCGGGTCATGGTGTTCGCGCGCACGATGTCCCACGTCGTGCGCCCCGAACGGGGCGGCAGCCGGTTGACCCGGCCGTCGGCGACGCGTTCCGCGACGTCCTGCGACGTCAGTCCCGCAGCCCTCGTCGACGGCGCCGTCATGGGGGCGAGCGTATCCGCCGTAATTCCGTTGCGCCGGGGCGCGCGGTGATGGGACGGTCGCAGGACGTCGCCCGCGCCGTCGGGCACCGGAGGAGAGGAGGAACGCCATGAGCTGGACGACCCCCGCTCGCGTGTCCACCACCCCCGGGAGCCCCCGCCGCCGCTGACCGGTCCACGACCGCTCGCGACGACCGTCCCCGACCGCCCGGCCCGGCGGCCGCGGCGACGCGCGCTCCCCTCCCCCGAGGAGCCCCCGTGCCCGAGCACGACCTGCCGTACCCCGACCTCTCCCTCCCGCCCGCCCTGGCGCGCGACCCCCGCACTCCCCCGCCGCGCCGCCTGCGGCGCCTCGCCGACCTGGCCGACGCCGAGGCCGAGGCCGGTGTCCTCGACGCGGCGCTCGGCGACGACCAGCGCTGGTCCACGTGGTCCGCCGTCGAGAAGGGACAGCGCGGGCCGGAGCCGCACCCCGACTGGGTGGTGACGGCCGACGCCGCCCTCGACACCGAGCTCGGCCTGCTCAAGACCGGCAAGGAGGCGGACGTCTTCCTCCTGGAGCGGGCCGTCCCCGGCGACCCCGCGCGCCGCAGCCTGCTCGCCGCGAAGCGCTACCGCGACCTCGACCACCGCTCGTTCCGGCGCGACACGGTCTACACCGAGGACCGCCGCGTGCGCCGGACGCGCGACCGTCGCGCCCTCGACCGCAAGTCGCGCTACGGGCGCCAGGTCGCGGCCGGGCAGTGGGCCGCGGCGGAGTTCGCCGCGCTGTGCGAGCTGTGGTCGGCCGGTGCGCCCGTCCCGTACCCCGTCCAGATCGACGGCGACGAGATCCTCATGGAGTTCGTCGGCACGTCCGACGGCGTGTCGCACGAGGCCGCGCCGCGGCTCGCGCGCACGCGGCCCGACCGCGACCTCCTCGCGTCGTGGTGGGACCAGGTCCGCGACGCCATGGCCGTGCTCGCCCGGCTCGGCTACGCCCACGGCGACCTGTCGCCGTACAACGTCCTGGCGGACGGCGACCGGATCGTCGTCATCGACCTGCCGCAGGTCGTGGACCTCGTGGCGAACCCCTTCGGCACCGAGCTCCTCCTGCGCGACTGCCGCACCATGGCCGCGTGGTTCGCCTCGCGCGGGCTCGAGACGGACGCGGACGAGCTCTTCGCGGTGCTGCTCGCCCAGGCGTGGTGACGACCGCGCCCCGACCGGCGTGCGACGATCGACCGCGTGCTGCGCCTCGCCCTCGTCGGCCTCGACTCGTCCCACGCCGACCACTACGTGCGGCTCGTGGCCACGGAGCGGCGCTGGCCGGGGGTGCGGCTCGTGGCGCTCGTCGACGGGGAGCCGGGCCGCCGCGCGGAGCTCGCCGCGACCGGCGGGCTGTCCCTGGACGCGGCCGACGCCACCGTGCCGGACGTCGTCGGGCGGGTCGACGCCGCGATCGTCGCCCACCGCGCGGGGCGGCGGCACGGCGCCGCGACGCGTGCGCTCCTCGCGGCGGGCGTCCCGGTGCTCGTGGACAAGCCGTTCGCCGCGTCGGTGGCCGACGCGCGGGCGACGCTCGACGTGGCGCGCGCGCACGGCACGGCCGTGACGACGGCGTCCGCGCTGCGGTTCGCGCCCGAGGTCGCGGCGGCGCGCGCCGCCCTCGCGACCGCTGCCGGAGGTCCCGTCGCGCCGGTCGTCCCCGCGGCACCGGCGTCGCAGCCCGGGCCCGCGGTCGAGGTGTCCGGCCCCGCGGACCCGGACGACGAGCGCGACGGGCTGTTCTTCCTCGGCATCCACGTCGTCGAGGCCGCGCGCGCCGTCGTCGGCGCGCCGCCCGGAGCGGCGTGGTCACCACCCGTCGTGACGCGCTCGGCGGACGGGATCGTCGCCACGACGCGGCTGGGCGGCGTCGACGTCCGGCTGCTCCTCCTGGACCCGGTCGCCCACCCGACCGCGGGGTTCGCGGTCGCGGTGCGCACGTCCCGCGGCGTCGAGCGCTCGGAGATCGTGCTCGACGCCGACTACCTCGCCCCGGTGGTCGAGCACGGGCTCGCGGTCCTCGCGCCGGGGACCCCCACGACCACCCCCGCCGCGGCGCGCACGACGGCGGACCCCGACGACACGGCCCGGGTCGCCGCCGAGCACGCGACAATCCTTGCGGACCTCGCACTCCTCGAGCAGGTCGGGGCGGCCCTGCGGCCCTGATCACCAGGCCGCGGGCGCGCGCCGCCCGCGCCGGGTCCCGGCGGACGGGGTAGAACGGGACCATGGAGCCCTCCACCGAGTCCTTCGACGCCGACGACGTCCGGACGTTCCTTACGACCTACGGCGTCGCGCTCTCGACGGGCGACCTCGACACGATCGGCGAGAGCTACGCCTTCCCGGCGCTCGTCGTCGGCACGACCGACGCGGTGCTCCTCGGCGACCCCGAGGACGTGCGCGCGTCGACGGCCGAGCTCGCCCGGGGGTTCCGCGAGCGCGGGCTCGTCGGCGTGGTCGCGCACCTCGTCGGGGTCGAGGAGGTCGGCGACGCGCTCGTCTGGGCGCACGCGCGCTGGAGCTACCGCGACGAGTACGCGAACGAGCAGGAGGCGCAGGAGGTGCGGTACCTGCTGCGCCGCGCGCGGGACACGTTCGAGGTGTGCGTCGCGGTGCCCGTCGGCCCGTAGGCCGCGCCGACCACGCCCGCACGATCAAGCCCGGCACGACCGACCCCCGCACGACGGTGCCCGTCCACCGGCCGCGAGCGCCCCGGGTCAGGACAGCCGGTTGTCCCGGTCCTCCCACGGCGACGCGGCAGCCGACCGCCCGGACGGGGCGCCGTCGTCGGGCTGGAGCGCCCGCACGACGAACGACCCCGCGGCGAGCACGACGCCCCCGGTGAACGCGACCTGCAGCACGGTGAGCAGCACGCCCACGAACCAGGTGCCCGCGAACGCGTAGGTGAGGTGCATGAGGCCGACGTTCTGGACGAGCGCGCTCCCGACGGCCAGGCCGACCCCGGTCCAGAGCATCGTGCGGGCGGTGAGACGGGGCGGCATCACGGGTTCCTCTCGTCGGCGAGACGGTCCGGGCCCGGACGTCGGCGGACGCGCGGCACCCGGTCCGTTCCTACCACGCCGCCCGCGGCGCCGCGGTCCCGCCTCCCGCGTCAGCGGAAGTCGCGCGAGGTCGTGCCGACCTGGAGCGAGAGCGGTGCGAGGTGCTCCGCGACGAGGTTCGTGGCGCCGTCGGCCCGTTCGAGCCGCCCGCGCACGACGAGCGCCGCGGACCCGCGCGCGACCTTCCGGAACCGCTGCCACAGCCCGGGCGAGCACACGACGTTGAGGATGCCCGTCTCGTCCTCGAGCGACAGGAACGTCACGCCCCCCGCGGTCCCGGGTCGCTGGCGGTGCGTGACGACGCCGCCCACGGCGACCCGCGACGGCGGGTGCGGGCGCGTGCCCGGCACCTCGCCCGCGGCGCGCTCCGCCTCGTCGACCTGCTCGATCTCGCGCGACACCGCGACGGCGCCGACGACGGTGAGCACCCCGGCCGCGGTGAGGCCGTCGCGGACGTACTGCGTCGGGTAGGAGCCGGTGGACACGCCCGTGGCCCAGACGTCGGCGACGGCGGTCTCGACGTCGGTCATGCCGGGCAGCGCCGGCGCCTCGACGCCGACGCTCACGCCCGGCAGCGTCCCCGGCCCCTCCTGCGCGAGCGCGCCGGCCGCCCACAGCGCCTCGCGTCGTGTCACGCCGAGGCCGTCGGTCGCGCCGGCGGTCGCGAGCCCCTCGAGCTGGGCGGTCGTGAGGTCGACGCGCCGCACGAGGTCGCGCAGGTCGCTGAAGGGCCGCCCCTCCCCCGGTGCGCCGCGCGCCGCGACGACGCGCTCGGCCGCGTCCTTCCCCAGCCCGCGCACGCTCGCGAGCCCGAGCCGCACCGCGAGCCCGAGGTCGGGCTCCGGCCCGTAGCGGGTGTCGACCCGCACCTCCCCGCCGAGCATGCGGTCGCTGCCCGTCCGGACGTCCTGAGGGTCGGCACCCGCATGGTCGGCGGGCAGCCGCTCGACCGTCGCCTCGACGTCGGACGCGTTGACGTCGGGACGCAGCACGGTGACGCCGTGGCGGCGTGCGTCCGCCACGAGCGACTGCGGCGAGTAGAACCCCATGGGCTGCGCCGCGAGCAGCCCCGCGTAGAACGCGGCGGGGTGGTGCACCTTGAGCCACGAGCTCGCGTAGACGAGGAACGCGAACGAGTACGCGTGCGACTCGGGGAACCCGAAGTCGGCGAACGCCTTGAGCTTGTCGTAGATCTCCTCGCGCACGGCCGGGTCGGTGACGCCCTTCTCCCGCATCCCGTCCATGAGCCGCCCCCGCAGCTCCTCCATGCGCTCGACCGACCGCTTGGACCCCATCGCGCGCCGGAGCTGGTCGGACTCCTTCGGGGAGAAGCCCGCGACGTCGATCGCCATCTGCATGAGCTGCTCCTGGAACAGCGGCACGCCCTTCGTCTTGCCGAGCGACTTCTCCAGCAGCGGGTGCAGGAACGTCACCTCCTCCCGACCCCGCGCCCGGTTGATGTACGGGTGCACGGACCCGCCCTGGATGGGCCCGGGGCGGATGAGCGCGACCTCGATGACGATGTCGTAGAACCTTCGGGGTCGCAGGCGCGGGAGCGTCGCCATCTGCGCGCGCGACTCGACCTGGAACACGCCGACGGTGTCGGCCGCGCACAGCAGGTCGTACACCGCCGGGTCGTCCTCGGGCAGCGTGTGCAGCGCGAGGCGCGGGCCGCCCTCGTGCCGTTCCACGAGGTCGAACCCGATGCGCAGCGCCGTGAGCATCCCGAGGCCCAGGAGGTCGAACTTCACGAGCCCCGCGTCCGCGCAGTCCTCCTTGTCCCACTGCAGGACGGTGCGGCCCTCCATGCGCGCCCACTCCACGGGGCACACCTCGATGACCGGGCGGTCGCACATGACCATGCCGCCCGAGTGGATGCCCAGGTGCCGCGGGAGGCGCAGCATCCGGTCGGCGAGGTCGAGCACCGCGTCCGGGATCTCGCCCTCCTGCGCGGCCGACGGCGGCCGGTGCGCGGGCACGACGTCGTGCGTGTCGTCCGCGCGCAGGACCTCGCCGTCGTCCACGGCGAGCGGGTCGACGACGCGCGCGCCCCGGCCCGTGAGGTCGGGCGACCAGTCCCGGCTCCCCCACAGGCGCGACGTCGCGGCGTCCTTCCGGGCGGTGCGCGTCGTGACCCGCGGGGCGGCCGGGCCGGTTGACCCCGGGGTCTTCGCCGCGATCGCCCGCTCCTTCGCCGCCCGGTCCGCCGCGGGCGACGACGGGTCAGGACCGCGCAGCGACCCCCACCGCTCGATCGACTTGCTCCACGCGTCGGCCTGCCCGACGTCGTACCCGAGCGCCCGGGCCGCGTCGCGCACCGCCGACTTCGGCCGGTAGGAGATGACGTTCGCGACCTGCGCGGCGTGCGTGCGCCCGAACGTCGCGTAGACGTGCTGGATGACCTCCTCGCGTCGCGCCGACTCGATGTCGATGTCGATGTCCGGCGGGCCGTCGCGCTCGGGCGCGAGGAAGCGCTCGAACAGCAGGCCGTGCTTCACCGCGTCGACGGCCGTGATGCCGAGCGCGTAGCAGACCGCGGAGTTCGCGGCCGACCCCCGGCCCTGGGCGAGGATCCCGTTCCTGCGGCAGAACTCGACGAGGTCGTAGACGACGAGGAAGTACCCCGGGAAGTGCAGGTCCTCGATGACGCGCAGCTCGTGGTCGATCTGCGCCCACGCGCCCCTGATCTTCTCCTGGCCGCGCGGCCCGTACCGGTCCTCGCCGCCGCGCCGCACGAGCTCGCGCAGCCACGTGGCCTCCGTGTGCCCGTCCGGCACCGGGTACGGCGGCAGGTCGGGCGCGACGAGGTGCAGGTCGAACGCGCACTCGTCCCCCAGGGCGGCCGCGTTCGCGACGGCCTGCGGGTGCCGGGGGTGGCGCGCGAGCATCTCCGCCGCGGAGCGCAGGTGCGTCGTCGGGGCACCGGGCAGCCAGCCGTCGAGGTCGTCGAGCGACGAGCGCGCACGCACGGCCGCGAGCGCCCCCGCGAGGTCGGCGTCGCGCGGGTGCGCGTAGTGCGCGGCGGTCGTCGCCACGAGCGGCAGCCGGGCCTCGGCGGCGAGGTCGGCGAGCGCCGCGTGCAGGTCGGCGTCGCGCGGGTCGTCGGTCGTGGTGATCTCGACGGCGACGTTGTCGGCGCCGAAGAGGGCGACGAGGCGGTCGAGCTCGCGGCGGGCCGCGGCGCGCCCGGACGTGACGAGCGCGCGCCGCACCGCGCCCTTGCGGCACCCGGTGAGCACGAGCCACTGCCCGGCGGCCTCCGCCGCGAGCTGTTCGAGGCGGTAGTCGGCGGCGCCCTTGGTTCCCGTCGCGAGGTGCGCGGTCGCGATCGCGCGCGACAGGTTGCGGTAGCCCTGCGTGCCGCGCGCGAGCACGAGCAGGTGGGTCGAGCGCGGGTCGGGGACGCCGGTGGGCGGGTCGAGCACGGGCGCGCCGGTCCCGGTCGGCGCGGGCAGGTGCAGCTCGGACCCGAAGACCGTGGGGAGCCCGACCTTGCGCGCGGCCTCGGCGAAGCGCACGACGCCGTACAGGCCGTCGTGGTCGGTGACGGCGAGCGCCGACAGCCCGAGCCGCGCGCCCTCGGCGGCGAGCTCCTCGGGGTGGGACGCGCCGTCGAGGAAGCTGAACGCGGAGTGCGCGTGGAGCTCGGCGTAGCGCGGGCCGGCGGTGCGGTCAGTCATACAGGCCCTCCACGGTCCAGCGCCCGCGCGCGCTCGCGAGGAGCAGGCCGCGGCCGTCGTCGAGCAGGACCTGGACGTGCACACGACGCCGCGGCGCGGGCGTCCACCAGCGCTCGGCGAGCGGCCACGGCCCGGCCCAGTCGACGACGGCGCGCGACGACCCGGGCCCGGGCAGCGCCGTCTCGTCCCGGCGTGCCGCCGCGCGGCGCGGGCCCTCCTCCGGCGCGGGGTCGGGCCACCACACGGTCGCGGGCTCGCCGCTCATCGCGAGGCGCGCGTCGACGACGACGGGCCGCCCGGCGTCGTCGAGCACGACGACGTCCTGCGGCTCGACGGGCACGAGCGCGGGGGCCGGGCTCGGCAGCGCGCCGGGCCACGGCAGGGCCGGGTCGCGCGGGCGCGCGACGTCCTCCCCGAACGGCACGAGGTGCACGCGGTCCGTCGCGTCGCGGCCGCCCTGGACCTGGACGCGCAGGACGGCGTCGCCGCCGAGGATGCCCTGCACGCGCCCGAGCGCGCGATGGGCGCGCGCGTCCTCGCCGCTCGACGCGCCCCACAGGCGCGGCTGCTCCGCCCCCGCCGGGACGACCTCCTCGGCCGTGAGGGACAGGCGGGCCAGCGGCGCGACGCCCGGGACGACGTCGGCCCCGCCGGGTGATCCCTGCTCGCCGCCACGACGCGCGGCCCGGGCCGCGCGCCCGGCGCGGACGGACGTGGTGGTGAGCCAGCCCTCGAGCTGCCACCGGACCTTGTCCGTGAGGCGCGCCGGGCTCATCGCACCCGGCCCGTCGAGCCGCCAGGTGCGCTCGAGGTCGTCGCCCTCGACGGTCCGCGCGGTGATGCGCAGGCGCCCGGCGACGAGCGAGCGCGCGACGAGCTGGTCGTGCAGGTCCTCGGAGAGCCGCCGCGCGGCGAAGGTCGCGACGTCGACGCGCTCGGCGGGCGGGTCGAGCTCGGCGCTCACCGCGACGTCGGGCTCGACGCGGCGCCGCGCGGGCGGGCGCAGGTCCTCGCCGCGCGCGAGCCGGTGCGCCCACGCGCCGAGGTCGCCGAAGCGTCCCTCGACGGTCGCGGGCGGCAGGGCCGCGAGCGCCCCGAGGGTCCGCACGCCGAGCCGGCCCAGGAGGTCCACGAGCTCGTCGACCGCGACGGCGGCGTCCGGCCGGGCGGTGACGTGCACGAGGTCGCGCGCCGGCCGGGGCGCGAGGAACGCGGCGGAGCGGCCGGGCGGGACGACGACGGCGTCCCGTGCGGCGAGCACGGCGGCGAGGATGCCGTCGGCGACGCCCACCTGGCTCTCGTGCCCGGTGCGCTCGGCGACGCGCGCGACGAGCGCCTCCGCGAGCGCGGCGTCGGACCCGTGGTACCGGCTCGCCCCGGCGGCGGGCAGGAGCAGCAGGCCGGGCCGGGTGATCTCCAGCCCCGCGACGACGGTCTCGGCCGCGAGCGCGACGGGCTCGAACTCGCGGGCGTCGCGCGCGTCGTCGACGTCGAGCAGCTCGAGCTCGGGGCAGCACTCGCGGGCCCGACGGCGGCGCATGCCCCGGCGCACACCCTGGGCGCGCGCGGTCGCGGAGACGGCGACGACGCGGCGGCCGTCGTGCGTCGCGGCGGGGACGTGCGCGGGGACGTCGCGCACCGCCATCGCCGCGAGCACCGGCCAGTCCGGCACCCACAGGGCGGCCGTGCGGGTCGGGCTCGTGCTCATCCGACGAGCCGGAGCCGGGAGGGCCGGTCGGGGTCCTCGACCGGCGCGGGGCCGGTGCGGGTCGTGCGGGCGGTCACGGCGGTCTCGGCCGCGGCGGTCTCGGCCGCGGTGGTCTCGGCCGCGGTGGTGCCGGTCCCGGCCGCGGGCCGGGTGCCGCGGTCGTCCTCGGCGAGGAACGCGGGCCAGTCGTCGTGGGCGAGCGGGAGCTCGACCTCGACCCGCGTGGGGCGCGCGGCTCCCCCGCGGCCCGCGCGCTCGACGACGAGGGTGCGACGGCGCAGCCAGCCCGCACCGCGGTCCGCCCCGGACCAGCCGCCGCCCGTCACGGTGAGCGCGACGTGCGCGCCCGGCCACGTCCCCGCGGCGACGAGCAGCGCCCCGCGCTCCCGCGCCCGTGCGGCCAGGCGTCGTCGGTCGGGGTCGGTGAGGGCGGCGTCGGGCCCGACGACCACGACGTCCAGGCCGTCGACGAGCGCCGAGATCGCGAGCGCCGCGTCGGGGCCGGGCCGCGGGACGAGCACGACGCGGTCGAGGTCGGCGCCGGCGTCGGCGGCCGCGAGCAGCCCGACGGCGGGGAACCCGACGGCGGCGGTCCACGCCCCGGCCCGCGACGGCCGCGCGACGAGCGCGAGCAGGAGGCTCGTCGAGCCGCGCACCGCCAGCACGGTGCCGCGCTGCAGGGCGCCGAGCGGGAGGAGCGGCGCGAGCGCGTCGTGCACCGGCCACCACCGCTCGTCCGTGCCCACGTCCCGGCTCGCGCCCGAGGCGATGGCGTGGCGCGTGCGGGCGCGCGCCGGAGGTTCGGGCGGCGCGGCAGGGGCGGGCCGGACGGCCGTCGACGAGGCGGCGTCCGCGAGCGGGGCGACCTCGGCGAGGAGCGCGGTGCCGCCACGCGGGAGAGCGTCGGCACGCGAGACGGTGTCGGCACGCGGGACGGTGTCGGCGCGCGGGACGACGGCCGGTGCCGCCGGGGCGGTGAGCGGTTCGGGGGGCGCGGGGGCGACGACGGGGCGGTGTCGGCGGACCCCCGTACGCTCCTCCGCGCGGCGCAGGACGGCGCGGGCCCGCTCGGCCTTGTCGACGGCCGCTCCCGTCGTCTGGCCGGACGCCCCCGCCCGCTCGGCGGGGTCGGCGAGAAGGGTCATCTCGCCTCCCGGGGTGGTGCTCGGACGGGACGCGCACCGCGCGTCGACTGCTGCGGGCGGCGTGCTGCACCCGCCGACTTTCGAACAGACGTTCGAACACTTCCAGTGAACGACTGCCGCCGCGGGGTGTCAACTCCGCAGGCCGGAGGCGCCTGCTTCGTCCGAGATGCCCGCCCCAACCCTCGACCCCCACTGGAGACTTGCCCGAAACCCTCGACCTCTACCTGACCCTTCTCCCCCGCCGACCATGCGGCTGTCGCCCGTCCGGCGGGCGGCACGGGCCGCGACCGCATGCTCGGCGGGCTCGGAGGGCTCGGAGGGCTCGGAGGGCTCGGAGGGCTCGGAGGGCATGTTCGGCATCCGGCCTCTTCCGCGCGGGAGGCCGCCGGGGTGACAGGCTGGCGGCATGGACGCCCGCACGACGCTGCCCACGCTCGGCTCGCTCACCTGGGAGCCGGCGCTCGACCACCTCGACCTCGTCGCCCCTGTGACCGCCGACGCGCTGCGCCGGTGGGCCGACGCCGAGCCGGACGTCGCGACGCTCGTCGCCGTGACGGAGATCGACCCCGACCTCGCCGACACCGCGACGCTCAACGCCGCGTTCGACCTGCCCGTCGAGGCGTCGGCGAACTGCGTCGTCGTGGGCGGCACGCGCGCGGGCGACGAGCGCGTCGCCGCCGCCGTCGTGCGCGCGCACACGCGCGCCGACGTCAACACGCGCATCCGCAAGCTGCTCGACGTGCGCAAGGCGTCGTTCCTGCCGACCGACCGCGCGACGGCGGAGTCCGGCATGGAGTACGGCGGCATCACGCCCGTCGGGCTGCCCGAGGGGTGGCGCGTGCTCGTCGACTCCCGTGTGGTGACCGACGGCGCGCTCGCGCTGGTCGGGAGCGGCGTGCGGCGCTCGAAGCTGCTGCTCCCCGGTGACCTCCTCGGGCGCCTGTCCGGCGTCGAGGTCGTCGAGGACCTCGCCGTCCCTGTGGCCTGACGCACCCCTCCCTCCGAGCACGACCCGAGACGCGCTGGGCATCCCCGACGACCCTCAGGTCGTGCTCGGCGGTCAGTCCTCCAGGACGACGAGCCGCTGCGTCGCGCGCGTCATCGCGACGTAGCGGTCGACCGCGCCCTCGACGCCGTCACCGAACGCGCGCGGGTCCACGAGCACCACGAGGTCGAACTCGAGGCCCTTCGCCGCCTCGGGCGTGAGCCACCGCACCCGCGCGGACCCGCCGCCCTCGCCACCGACGTCACCGACCTTGCCGTCCGACCCGTCACCGACCCTGCCGTCCGACCCGTCGCCGGACGGCTCGGTGGCACCGATGACGCACGCCGTGCCGTCCGCGTGCTCGGCGAGCCACGCGTGGAGGACCGCGTCGAGGTCCGCGACCGCCCCGTGGGCAACGGGCACGCCCGTGCTGCGCACCGACGTCGGGACGTTGGCGTCCGGGAGCGCGGCCCGGACGACGGGCTCCGCCTCGGCCATGATCTCCCGCGGCGTGCGGTAGTTGACGCTCAGCGACGCCTCCTCGACGCGGGCGAAGCCCACGCGCGCGAGCCGCTCGCGCCAGCTCTCCGGGAAGCCGTGGCGTGCCTGGGCCCGGTCCCCGACGACCGTGAGGCTGCGCGACGGGCAGCGGCTGAGGACCATCTGCCACTCGGCGTCGGTGAGCTCCTGCGCCTCGTCGACGACGACGTGCGCGAACGGCCCCGCGAGGCGGTCCGGGGTCGCGCCGGCGAGCGCGCCGTCGTCCACGAGCGCGTCGCGCAGGTCCTGGCCGCGCAGCATCTGCATGACCCCGAGCTCGCTGTCGTCGGTCGCGACGAGGTGGTCGACGACGTCGTCCATGCGCGCGCGCTCCGCCGCGACGGCGGCCTCGTTGCGGCGGCGCCGGCGCGACGTCTCCGGGTCACCGAGCCGACGGCGCGCGGCGTCGAGCAGCGGCAGGTCCGCCGTCGTCCACGCGTGCGCGTCCGGGCGCTGGAGCGCGCGCACCTGCTCGGGCGTGAGCGACGGCGCGCACAGACGCAGGTAGGCGGGCACGGACCACAGGTCGGCGACGAGGTCCGTCGGCTCCACGAGGGGCCACGCGCGGTCGAACGCGGCGCCGAGCTCGCGGTGGCCGCGCAGGGCACGGCGCACGTCGTCGGCCTCGACCTCCGCACCGTCCTCCGCGGCTCCCCCGCAGGCCTTGTCCACGAGGATCTCGACGAGCGCGCCCCACACGTCGTCGCGCGCCTCGTTGTGCGGGGTGCCCGGGTCGACGGACTCGAACGCCTCGGTCCATTCGGCGGTGGAGAGCCAGACGTCGGCCCACGGCGTCTCGACCTCCATGCCCTCGGCGGGCGGGCGCTCGGAGAACCGCACGGCGGGCTCGATCGCGGCGACGAGCCCCGCCGACGCCTTGAGCCGCGCCACCTCGGGGTCGGCTTCGGCGCGCGCCGTCGCGCCCTCGGGGACGAGGTCGCGCAGCGTGCAGGTCTGCACGCCCTCCTCGCCGAGGCCCGGCAGCACGTCGGTCACGTACGCGAGGTAGGGACGGCTGGGCCCGACGACGAGCACCCCGCCGCGCCCACCACCGTGCTCGCTCTCGTGCCCGTCGCGCACGTGCGGGTCGGCGTACAGCAGGTAGGCGGCGCGGTGCAGCGCCACGACCGTCTTGCCCGTGCCGGGGCCGCCGTCGACGACGAGCGCGCCCCGGGAGCCCGCGCGCACGATCGCGTCCTGGTCGGCCTGGATCGTGCCGAGCACGTCGCGCATCCGCGGGGACCTGCTCGCGCCGAGGCTCGCGACGAACGCCGACTGGTCGTCGAGCGCCGCGCTCGACCCGGCGCCGTCGGGCACGAGCTCCTCGTCCCAGTAGTCGGTGACGCGCCCGCGCCCCCACCGGTACCGGCGCCGCGCCGCGAGGCCGAGCGGCTGCGCGGGCGTGGCCGCGAAGTACGGCTCGGCGGCGGGCGAGCGCCAGTCGACGAGCAGGCGCTCCCCCGCCGGGCCGGTGAGGCCCACGCGGCCCACGTACACCGGCGAGGAACCGTCGGCGAACGTCATGCGGCCCAGGCACAGGTCGACGCCGTAGCGCTGCAGCAGCCGCAACCGGCCGCTGAGCCGGTGGATCTCCTGGTCGCGCTCGAGCGCCTCGGTCCCGCTCCCGCCGGGTGCGCGGCGCGCGGCGTCGAGACGCTGCGCGAGGTCGGCGACGGAGCGCTCGAGGCTCGCCGCGATCGCGGCGAAGTGGCGCTCGTCGGTATCGACGAGCGCGGGGTCGGCCTTCGCGGCCAGGCGGGTGGGCAGCTCGAAGAACGGTGCGGGCTGCGGGTCCTGGCCCGCGGTCGGGTGGGTCGACGGGCGGCTGGACGGGTCGGTGGTGCGGGCGGCGGTCACGGGGGCGTCGGGCAACGTCATCAGCTCCGGTCCGGGTCCTGCGGAGGGACGCACGGGCCACGACGACCCGCGCACGAGCGGAGATTCTGCGCCCCCGAGGGGGCCTTGCCGCAAGACCCCCGGTGCGCTATACCTTGGAAAGGGAGGCCGCTCAGGCCTCCCTCTCCCGTCGCCGGACGTCGTGCCGGCGCACTCGGTACCGGCGCTCGGTACCGTCGCCGACGGGTCGCAGCAGACGCGTGCTGACCCGCTGCCGAGATGCGAGAAGTGGGGGGGGGGGGGGGGGGGGGGGGGGGGGGGGGGCCGCGGGGGGGGGGGGGGGGGGGGCCCCGGGGGGCGCGGGGGGGGGGGGGGGGGGGGGGGGGGGGGTCTCTGGCCCCCCCCGCGACCACACTAGCCGATCCGGGGGCG